>NZ_CP045480.1:9352276-9672503 GCF_009429145.1 Amycolatopsis sp. YIM 10
GGCCCAGGATCGCACGCGAGCGGTCACCGGTGCCGGTGCACCGCGTGGTGGTGGACGATGAACTCGTCGAACACGTGGATGCCGTGCCCGCCGTCCACCTTCGCCAGTGCCGCGCGCAGGTCCCGCAGGTGACCGGGAGTGAGCTGCAGCGGTGGCTCGTCCGGCTGATAGGTCGTCCCGATCGGGTAGTCGACCCCCGGCTCCGCGGTCATCTCGATGTGGCACCCGAGCACGTGCGTCACCTGCTTCTGCCCGCAGAAGCCGATCAGGCGGTCGATCGTCGCGGTGTAGGCGGGCAGGTCGAAGACGTACAACCGGCCGGGGTACAGGGTGTCGCCGGTGAACAGGATCCCGGTCTCCCGGTCGTGGAAGACCACGGCGGCGTCCTGGTGCCCCGGCCCGGGGATCAGGTCCAGCACGCGGCCGCCGAGATCGAACTGCCGGACGTCCTCCGGCCAGTCGCGGAAGCCGAAGAACTCGGCCACGTCGGCCAGCTCGCGCCCGACGACGGTGGTCCGCGGCCGGTCGGCGAACTGCCCGTCGGCGGCGACGTGGTCACCGTGACCGTGCGTGTGCGCGACCACGAGTTCGCGATCACCGATGAGGTCGTCGACGGTGGCGCGCAACGGGAAGTACGCCGGGTCGGCGGTGGCGCCGGTGTCCAGCAGCAGCGACCGCTCGTCACCGGAGAGCAGGAACAGGAACGGCGCCTCGTAGTTCAGCGCCTTGTTCTGGCGGAGGATCAGCGTTCGCTCGTCGTAGGCGTGCACCTGCAGCGGTGGCGCGGTGTCGAACTTCGGCACCGGGTGGCCGGGGTGCCAGCGGACGTCGAGATTCCCGGGGCTCACTGCTTCGCCGCGGCTTTGGTGGCCTTTTTGAACGCGCGCACCTCGGCCAGCGACTCGGGGCTGGTGACGTCCGCGATCGACCGGTGCGAGCCCTCTTCGCCGTAGGCTCCGGCGGCCTCACGCCAGCCTTCGGGCTGTACGCCGCGCTGTTTTCCGAGCAGCGCCAGGAAGATGCGCGCCTTCTGGTCACCGAACCCCGGCAGCGCCTTCAGCCGCTTCAGCACCTCCTTGCCGTCCGGCTTGCCCTTCTTCCAGATCCCGTCGGTCTTGCCGCCGTAGTTCTCGACGACGTGCTGCGCCAGCGCGTGCACCCGGCGCGCCATCGAACCGCCGTAGCGGTGGATCGCCGGTTTCCGCACGCACAACTCGACGAACTCCTCCAGATCGGCCTCGGCGATCTTCGTGACGCTGAAGCCGTCCATCCGGTCCGCGATCTTGCGCGGGCCGATGAACGCGATCTCCATGGCGATCTGCTGGTCCAGCAACATCCCGGTGAGCAGGGCGAACGGGTCGTCGGAGAGCAGCTTGTCCGCCGCGGCGTCCCCGGTGAGGCGAAGTTTGCGCGTCATGAGCCGATCCTGACACGCGGCCGGGCATGTGGACAGTGGCGCCGCGCTCGCACCGTCAGACGCGCGCGATCCAGACCACGTCGGGTTCGCCCCTGGGGACCGGGATTTCGAGCACCCGCACCTCGTTGAACCGGTCCCGCAGGCGCGCGGTGAACTCGTCGCTGGCTTCGGCGCTCCACACCGCGAGCACCCCGCCGGGGCGCAGGCGGGCGGCGAGATCATCCAGCCCGGCCGCGCTGTAGAGCGACGCGTTGCCCGCCGTGACCGTCCACTTCGGACCGTTGTCGATGTCCAGGCACAGCGCGTCGAAGGTTTCCTCGGTCTTCCGCAGCCACCGCACCAGATCGGCCTCGACCACGGTGACCCGCGGGTCGGCGAGCGCGTCACCGTGGACCGCGCGCAGCGGCCCCGTGCGATTCCACTCGATCACCGCCGGTTCCCGCTCCACCACGAAGATCTCGCCCACCCCGGCGTGATCCAGCGCCGCCCGCAGTGAATAGCCGACGCCCAGCCCGCCGATCAGCAGGCGCGCCCGCCCCGGCACCAGGTCCGCGGCCACCGAAACCAGCAGCCGCTCCGACTCCCCGTTGCGGGTGTCCATCAGGAACACCCCGTTGGCGATCACCTCGAAGTCCGCACCCGCCTGGCGCAGCACGAGCTGACCGCAGACTCCCTCGACTTCCGCGAGCACCTCGGTCACCCGGCCCACCCTAGTGGTCACACCAATCCGGCCAGCTTGTAGAGCACCAGGCTCCCGGCCACCGCCACGTTGAGGCTGCTTCCCGTGCCCACCATCGGGATCTCCACCACGCTGTCCAGCAGATCCAGCGCGTCCGGTGGCACGCCGTGCTGTTCGTGCCCCAGCACGACGATCGTCCGACCGCGGGCGGCGGGCAGGTCGGCCAGCCGGATGGACTCGTCGGCCAGTTCGACGCCGACGACCGCGCTGCCCGCCTCGCGTTCGCGCGCCAGCCAGCCGAGCGGATCGTTCACCCAGTGCACACAAGCGGGCTGCCGTAACGTGTTCCCGCGACGCAAGGCCTCGGGAACCCACGGGAATCGCGGCACCGCGAGGCAGGCGCCCACGGCGTCGCAGGTTCTCAACAACGTGCCCAGATTCGCGCCGTGCAACGGCCAGAGCGGCGCGGCCAGCAGATGTCCCCAGCACCGGTGCGCGCGGCGCCGGCGGGAAGCCCGCAGTTCTCCGGGAGTGCGCACCCGGATCGCCGGGCTCATCGGGCCTGAGGCGAACCGCCTCCAAGAATCGAGATCAGCATGTCGCTCATCATCCCACAGCGGCGGGCACCGGCGGGGCGACCACGGCACGACGCCGCCACGCCAGCATCGCGATCGAACCGGCGCACACGGTCAGCACGGCGGCGACCGACGGCAGCAGCGGCGGCCCGCCGAACCGGGTCACCACGCCGCCCGCGACACCGGCCAGCCCGACCCCGAGATAGATCGCCGACGCGTTCAGCGACAGCGCCAGCCCCGCCGACGGCCCGGCCACCTCGATCAGCCGGTGCTGGATCGGCGGGTTCACCGACCAGGTGGACAGGCCCCAGACGAACAACGTCACCGCCGCGCCTGCCACCGACGTCGCGGTGAACGGCATCACCGCCAGTGTGAGCGTCATCGCGCTCATCACGGCGATCAGCGGCCGCCGCGAACCCCAGCGGTCGGTGATCCGCCCGCCCACCGAGTTGCCGAGCACGCCACCCGCGCCGTACGCGAACAGCAGCAGGCTGACCAGCGTGCCGTGCACCCCGGCGGTCTCCGCGAGCAGCGGCGTGATGAAGGTGTAGACGGTGAACGCGCCGAGGCAGCCGAGCGCGGTCGCGGCGAGCAGGGCCAGCACCCGCGGGTCCTTCGCCACGGTGAACCGCGTCAGGATCGGCACCGGCGGCTGCGGCGCGACCGAGGGCAGCATCAACCGCACGGCCACCGCTCCGGCCAGCGCCACCACGCCGACCAGCGCGAACACCAGCCGGTACCCACCGTGCTGCGACATCAGGCTGCCCAGCGGCACGCCGAGAATGGTGGCCACGGTGAGGCCGCCGAACACCATCGCGACCGCCCGGCCGCGGCGTTCCGGCGGGGTCAGTTCCGCCGCGACGGCACTGGCCACCGGTGTGTACACGGCGGCCCCGATCGCGGTGACGATCCGCGCGCCGAACAGCAGCGGGTAGCCGGTCACCAGCGCGGCCAGCAGGTTCCCGGCCGCGGTCACCGCGAGCGCGGCGACCAGCAGCGTCCGGCGTTCCCACTGACTGGTCAGCGCGGACAGCAGCGGCGCGCCGACCGCGTAGGCGATGGCGAAGGCGGTGACCAGCTGAGCGGCCGCCGCGGTGGACACGTGGAGCGCGCTGACCAGCGCGGGCAGCAGCCCGGCGACCACGTATGCGCTGGTCCCGACCGAAAAGGCGCCCAGCGCCAGTACGTAGGTCCGACGGGAGGAGTCCGGCATGCTCACCCTTTGTTCGATGACGATCGTAGTTCGATGGTTACCGTACTACGACTGTCCAGTGGTTTGAGGTGAGTCGTACAATCTGGACATGCCCACCGAGACCGCACCGGCCTACACCTACCCGGATCGCGACGAGATCCGCATCGAGCCGGTGCTGCACGCGCTGGCCGATCCGGTGCGGCTGGAGATCGTCCGCCAGCTGGCCGCCACCGGGGAGATCGCCTGCGGCAACCTCGACGTGCGGGTCAGCAAGTCAACGCTCACCCACCACCTGCGCACGCTGCGCGAGGCGGGCGTGATCATGGGCCGCCAGCAGGGCACGGCACGCTACAACTCGTTGCGCCAGAAGGATCTGGACGCACTCTTCCCCGGCCTGCTCAACGGAATCCTGCACGCGCCGCGGTAGCCACTGTGTCCTTTGTGGACACAGTGACGCCGATCATGGTGGGCAGGCTCACGCGATATCGGGATGACTTCCGGCGCCTGATCGGTTGAACTGGACGCAGGACAGATCAGCGATGTCGGGGTCCGCGCTGAGCTGTCCTTTTTGCCGTCCGCCATCTGTATCGGTACAGACTTCCCGAGAGGAGAACCGTGCCCATCGCGCTGCTCGCGCTCGCCATCGGTGCCTTCGGCATCGGCACCACCGAGTTCGTCATGATGGGCGTGCTGCCCGAGACGGCCGCCGACTTCGGGGTCTCCATCCCGACCGCGGGCCACCTGATCTCGGGATACGCGCTCGGGGTGGTGATCGGCGCGCCGCTGCTCACCGCCGTCGCCGTCCGGCTGCCCCGCAAGACGATGCTGCTCGCCATGATGGCGATGTTCACCGTCGGCAACCTGCTCTTCGCGCTTTCGCCCAACCACGAGTGGGGCGTGATCTTCCGCTTCCTGGCCGGCCTGCCGCACGGTGCCTTCTTCGGTGCCGGTGCCGTGGTCGCCTCCAGCCTGGTCGGCCGCGAGAACCGGGCCAAGGCGGTGTCGATGATGTTCGTCGGCCTCACCCTGGCCAACGTGATCGGCGTGCCGCTGGGCACGCTGCTCGGCCAGCAGGTCGGCTGGCGCGCCACGTTCGGCGTGGTCGCGGTGATCGGCCTGGTCGCGATGGCCGCGATCCAGAAGCTGGTGCCGTTCCAGGGCAAGCCCGCCGAGGGCTCGCTGCGTGGTGAGCTGGGGGCGTTCCGCCGTCCGCAGGTCTGGTTCGCGCTGGCGATCGTCACCTTCGGGCTGGGCGGCGTGTTCGCCTGCCTGTCCTACATCGCGCCGATGCTGACCGACGTCGCCGGGTACGCGCCGGGTGACGTGACGCTGCTGCTGTCGCTGGCCGGGCTGGGCATGACGCTGGGCAATCTGCTCGGCGGCAGGCTCGCCGACCGGGCGCTGATGCCGAGCCTGTACGTCGCGCTGACCGCGCTCGCCGCGGTGCTGGCCGTGTTCACGGTCACCGCGCAGGGCAAGGTGGGCGCCGCGATCACCGTGTTCGGGATCGGGGTGGCCGGCTTCATGATCGGGCCGATGCTGCAGGCGCGGATCATGGAGAAGGCCGGTGGCACGCCGTCGCTGGTCTCGGCCGCCGTGCAGTCGGCCTTCAACATCGCCAACTCGATCGGGGCCTACCTCGGCGGCCTGGTCATCGCGGGCGGTCTCGGCCTGGTGGCACCGAACTGGGTGGGCGCCTCGCTGGCCGTGCTCGGGCTGAGCATCGCCGTGGTCTCCGGCCTGCTGGACCGGCGGGAGCAGCCGACCCCGGCCCCCGTGCCCGCCTGACCGGTTCTGCGAAGCTGGTGCCGTGGAAGCAGAAACGGAAACCGGTGAGGACTATCGAGACGCGGTACTGCCCGGCGCGAACTGGGAGCGCCGCCGGTTCGTCGGCTGCGACTTCACCGAGGCCGACCTCCGCGGCCTGGTGACGCAGGGCTGCACCTTCGACGAATGCGACTTCACCAAGGCCGACCTCGGGGAATCCCGGCACACCGCGTCGGCGTTCCGCTCGTGCGTGTTCGACCGGACGGTGCTCGCGGACACCACGTGGGAGAGCTGTTCACTGCTCGGATCGTCCTTCACCCAGTGCCGGATGCGGCCGATTTCCTTGCGGGAGTGCGATTTCACCCTCGCGTCACTGGGCGGGGCGCGGTTCGCGAAGGTCGTGCTCGCCGGGATGCGCTTCCGAGAGGCCAACTTCCTCGACGCCGATCTCACCGGCGCCGACCTGTCGGGCGCGGATCTTTCCGGCGCCCGGCTCGCCGGGGCGAAGCTGGAGGGCGCCGATCTGCGCGGTGCCAAGCTCGAAGCCCGTGAACTCCGGCAGGCGAACCTCGCCGGCGCGCGGGTCGACGTGGACACCGCGCTGGCCTTCGCCGCCGCGCACGGCCTGCTGGTGACCTGACTGATGGCCTGACTGATGGCCTGAAAAAAAAAGGGGGCGTTCCCGAGCTGGGAACGCCCCCTTTTCTTCGCAGACCTCAGTCCACCGGCGGTTCGCCGGGATCCAGCTCGATCAGGTCACCCTCGTTGAGCAGCTCCTCGATCGAGGCGGGCAGCAGGTACGCCGCGCCGCCACCGGGCTGGTTGAACCACGGGATGGCGATGCCGGCGAGCGCTTCGAGCGGCCGCTGCACCCGGTACACGTGGTACGGCCGGTTCACCCACTCCGGCACCAGCGAGCGCTCCTCGAACGGCGTGCCCGCCACGTAGGTCAGGTTGCCGTTCGGCCCGCCGAACCGGTCCAGCTCACTGCCCGCGGGCAGCTCGCGCAGTTCCTTGCCGCGGAACAGGGTCAGCGGCGGCTCACCGGCGAGCGGCTTGATCGGCCACTGCTGGCCACCAGCGCCGCCCCCGCTGCCACCGGCGGCCGGGTCCTCGCGGCGCGGGGCCGGACGCGGCGGGGCGGGCGGCGTGGCCGGGCGCGGCGGTTCGACCGGCGGGACCTGCACCTGCTGGGTCGGCGCGGGCTCCGGCGGCCGGGCGGGCGGCTCGGGGCGTGACGGGGGTGCGGGCGGCGCGGGCGGCGCCACCTCCGGGGTCAGCGTGGTCATCAGGCCGGGGCCGGCCTGGTCGCCGTCGAGCAGCGCGCCGACCGGCGTCGACGCCTGGCGGGGCGGCGGCTGCCGGAACGGCTGCTGCGGCGGCTCCGGCGGCTCCTCCCGCACCGGGGCGACCACCTGGGTCGGCGGTGCCGCCGGGGGTGCCTGCGGTGGCGGGGGCGGCGGGGCCTGCGGCTGGGGCGGAGGCGGGGCCGGCGGCGCGGCGGGCGGCTGGGCCTGGCTCCGCGGCTGCGGACGGCCGTTGAGCAGCAGCTTGCCGAGCATGAACGCGGCCGCGTCGTCGGCGTCACCGAAGACCGCGGGATTGGTCAGCTCACCGTCGTACCAGCCGACCCGCCAGCCGGCGTCGATCCGCTCCAGGCTCCAGCCGTGCTCGGCGGGCTCGCCGATCCGGTACTCCTCGTCCGGGATCCGCAGCTCGTCCAGCTTGTCCTGCAGGTCGTTGAGCACCGGGTCCCCGTGCTCGACCGGCTCCGGCTCCTCGACCGGCGGCGGACCGCCCGGTGCGACCGGGCTCATCGCGACCTGGGTGGGCGCGGCGGCCGGCACGTCCGGCTTCGGCGCCGGGGTGAACCTGGTCGCCTGGTCCGGCCCGGCCGGCACGAACTCGTCCTCGTCGTCGATGTCCACCTCGTGCGCGCCGTGGGCGGCGGGCTCCGGCTCGGTGAAACCCTGGTCGTCGAAGCCCGGCTGGTACCCGTCCTGCGGGTCCGGGTACGCGTGCGGCTCGGTCGCGTACTGGTCCTGGCCCTGGGGGGTCTTGTCGTCGTACTCGGCCTCGTACTGGTCGTCGTATGCGGCTTCGTTGTACGACTGCTGCGGCTCGTCGAACTGCTCGAACTGCGGCTCCGGCGGCGCGGCCGGGGCCGGGGGCGCCACCGGCGCGGGCGGGGCGACCGGCGGCGGGCTCGACGGCGCGCCCGGCCGCTGCGGCGGTCCGCTGTTGTGCACGTACCCCGCGGCGGCCTGCCTGGTCGCCTCCGGCACCTCGGCGACGGTGAAGTTGTGCTGGTGGATGTGGTCGATCAGGTCCTGCTCCGGCGAGACGCCGTAGGTGCGCAGGTAGTAGTTGACCGCGGCGGGCCAGATCCAGGTGCCGTCGCTGTGGAAGGCGATCGGCACGGCGGCCTCGGGCACCTCGGCCAGCCGGTCGGTGTCGTACCCGCGGCCGGGCACCACCACCGGGGCGGCGTCGAGGTAGTCGAGCAGGCGGTCCTGCTCGTCGTGGTCCAGGTCGGGACGGGTGATCACCGGGTGGCCTGCCGGGTCGGTGCCGTCGAAGACCCTGGCGATGCGGAAGCGCGGGCCGGGCCGCTCCGGGCCGAGGCCGGACATCCGGCGCATCAGCCATTCGGGGATGTTCTCCTCGGCGCGCGGGAACATGCGCAGCTCGTCGGCGTAGGCCTGCGGCGGTGGCATCAGGTCCCACGTCGGCTCGTCGCGGTCGTACTCGAGGTTGTAGCTGGACGGGTGGTCGAGCTGGTAGCGGGCGTTGAACCAGGTGCCCCGGCCGTCGCGGTACATGCCGCCGCGGAGCCTGCCGAACAGGGTGGCGATGTCGTGGGTGGCCACCCACTCGCGGGAATCACCGTCGGCGGTGACGATCTCCCCGGTCAGCTCGTGGTACCGGCCCACGGCGCGATACTCGGCGGTGACACGCTGCCAGTCACGCGGGGCGGCACGCAGAAGCGCCAGCCCGATCTGCTTGACCAGGGTGTCCTGCTCGGTTGCGTTCAGCTGGGTCGTCGGTTGAGCCACCCCGACATTTTGACTGGTCCGCTCCGGCAATGCACGGCACATGTGACTAAAGGGCCTGACCGCCAGCTCACACCCGCTTTCTGCCTCGCCCGACCGGGGGTCCCGGAGACGAGGATCACCGGCCCCGGGTGACCGGTGACCGTCACACTGGGAGGGATGAGCACTGTGCGTGAACCCACCGGAACCGTGACGGCGCCCGAACGCGCACCCTCGGTGGCCGCGAAGGTGCTCGGCGTGAGCCTCGCGGTGTTCTCCGGCGTGACGATGGCGGTGCAGGGCCGGATCAACGGCCAGCTCGGCGTCGAACTCGGCGACCCGATGCTCGCGGCGGTGTTCTCCTTCGGCGGCGGACTCGTCCTCCTGCTGGCCGCGCTGCCGTTCGCGCCGAAGATGCGGAAGGGCGTCGGCCGCCTCCGCGACGCCGTGCGCGCGGGCGAGCTGCGGCCGTGGCACTGCCTCGGTGGCCTGGCCGGCGCCATGTTCGTGGCCGGGCAGGCGCTGGTGGTGGTGGCGATCGGGGTGGCCATGTTCACCGTTGGCGTGGTCGCCGGGCAGACGGTGAGCAGCCTCGCGGTGGACCGCGCCGGACTCGGCCCGGCCGGTCCGCGCCCGCTGACCTGGCCCCGCGTGGTCGGCGCGGTGCTCACCCTGGTCGCGGTGCTCGGCTCGGTGTCCGGCGGGCTCGGCGAGACCGACGCCGGTGAGCTGTGGCTGATGGTGCTGCCGCTGGTCGCGGGCTTCTGCGTGGCGGTGCAGCAGGCGGTCAACGGGCGGGTCGGCGCGGCGTCGGGCAGTGCGCTGACCGCGACGCTGGGCAACTTCACCGTCGGCTTCGCCGCGCTCCTGCTCGCCTGGGTGATCTCGCTGCTGATCCGCGGCGGGCCGTCCGGCTTCCCGTCGAACCCGCTGCTCTACGCGGGCGGCATCGTCGGCATCCTGTTCATCTCGATCGCCTCGCTGGTGGTCCGGTGGACCGGGGTGCTGCTGCTCGGCCTGGCCGCGATCGCCGGTCAGCTGATCGGCGCCCTGCTGCTCGACCTGCTGCTGCCCGCGCACGGCGAGCACCTGGCGCCGGAGACGATCGGCGGGGTGGTGCTGGCGCTGATCGCGATCGGCATCGCCGCGCTGGGCGGCGGGCGGCGCCGGGCGCGCGGTTTGCCACAATGAAACCCGTGACGGCGACGGTTCTCGACGGCAAGGCGACCAAGGACGCGATCTTCGACGAGCTCAAGCCGCGGGTCGCGGCGCTCGCCGAGCGCGGCATCACCCCGGGGCTGGCCACCGTGCTGGTCGGCGACGATCCCGGCTCCCACTGGTACGTCAAGGCGAAGCACGCGGACAGCGCCAAGGTCGGGGTGAACTCCATCCGGCGCGACCTGCCCGCCGGCATCACCCAGGACAAGCTCGAAGCGGTGGTCGACGAGCTGAACGCCGATCCGGCGTGCACCGGCTACATCGTGCAGATGCCGCTGCCGAAGCACCTGGACACCGGCGCCATCCTCGAGCGGATCGACCCGGACAAGGACGCCGACGGCCTCGCCCCGGTCAGCCTCGGCAGGCTGGTGCTCGGCGAGACCGCGCCGCTGCCGTGCACCCCGCTGGGCATCGTGGAACTGCTGCGCCGCTACGACGTGCCGCTCGACGGCGCGCGGGTGACCGTGATCGGCCGCGGCATCACCGTCGGCAGGCCGCTGGGCCTGCTGCTCACCCGGCGCAGCGAGAACTCGACGGTGACGCTGTGCCACACCGGCACCCGTGACCTGGCCGCCGAGGTCAAGCGCGCGGACATCGTGGTGGCCGCGGCGGGCGTGCCGGGCATCATCACGCCGGAGATGGTCAAGCCGGGCGCCGCGGTGCTCGACGTCGGGGTGTCCAGGGTGGACGGCAAGATCGCCGGTGACCTGGCGGCCGGGGTCGAGGAGGTGGCCGGGTTCATCTCGCCGAACCCCGGCGGCGTCGGCCCGATGACCAGGGCGATGCTGATCAGCAACGTGGTGGAAGCCGCCGAGCGGGCCGCGCGGTGACCACGGTGACCGCACCGGCGCCACCGCCCCGCAGGGACCGCAGGGCGTGGCTGGTGCACGTGCCGTTCATCGTGGTGATGGCGCTGGTGGCGCTGGCCGCGCTGCGGATCGGGATGTACCACTGGCGCCAGGGCGCGGCCCTGATCGGCGGCGCGCTGCTGACCGCCGCGGTGCTGCGTGGCGTGCTCTCGGACGCGCGCGCGGGGCTGCTGGCCATCCGCGGCAAGGCGGTCGACGTGATCACCTACACCACCTTCGCCGCGCTCATTCTGTTCGTGGCGCTCACCATCACGCGCGGCCCCGGCGTCTGAAACTTTAGATACCCCCATCTCCGTCGAAAGACGGACGACACGGCCACCTCCCCCGGTCACGATGGTTCCGTGATCCGATCAACCTTCTTCGCCACCGCGCTGACCGGGGTGCTGGCACTGGCCGTGGTCGTGGCACCCGCCGCGACCGCCGGCCCGTCGCTGGCGTGGGGACCGTGCACCGAGTCGGGGCTCGAGCGGTACCAGTGCGCGATCGCCGAAGTGCCGATCGATCACGCGCACCCGGACGGGCCGAAGCTCGGCCTGTCCGTGGTGCGCCAGCCCGCCGCGGATCCGGCGCGCCGCATCGGCACGCTGTTCCTGGCGGTGGGCGGTCCCGGCGGGTCGGGGGTGGATTCCGCGAAGGGCCGCGAGCTGGCTCAGGGTGAGCTGGCCGAACGGTTCGACGTGGTCACCTTCGACCAGCGTGGGATCGGGCGCAGCGGGCAGATCCGCTGCTTCGGCTCGGCCGCGGAGCAGGAGGAGTTCTGGGCCGGGGCGGTCATCCCACCGGCGAACCGCGCGGAGGAGCGGGCCGCCGCGGAGCGCAGCCGGGCCTATGCGGCGGGATGCGCCGAACACGGTGGCGAGCTGCGGAAGCACCTCACCACCGCGGACGCCGCGCGTGACCTGGACTGGCTGCGCGAGGCCGTCGGGGACGCGAAGCTGACCTACTCGGGCGGTTCGTACGCGAGCTACCTCGGGCAGGTCTACGGCGCGATGTTCCCGGAGCGGGTCCGGGCGTTGCAACTGACCGCGATGATCGATCCGGAGGGGTACACCAACCGCACCACGTCGACGCTGCTGGAGCGCTCAGCCGGGACTGAAGGCGTGCTGCGGGAGTTCGCCCGGTTGTGCGATTCCGCGGGGCCGCGCTGCGCTCTGTCGGGGAACGCACTGGCCAGGAACGCCGCCGTACTGGACCGGTTGAAGCAGGGTCCGATCCATGTCGGTTCGCTCGCGGTGCACTACCGGGACGTCGTGCCGACGCAGGCGAACATGCTCTACGACACCCAGGTGGGCTGGCCCGCTTTCGCCGCACTGGTCGCCGAACTGGAACGCGGCCCGTCCGGTGACGAGGCCTTGGTGTCGGAGATTCTGAACGCCTCGGCATTCCGGCTGGACTTCCTGGACTCGTTCACCGCGATCACCTGCGCGGATGTCCGGGCGCCGCAACTGCCTGAGGCGTGGCCCCTGCTGAACCGGGCTTTCGATGCGCAGTCGCCGCACTACGGGCGCAGCTGGTGGTACCTGACGCAACCCTGCGGTGCCTGGCCGCCCTCGCCGCAACGGCACACGGGGCCGTGGCAACTGCGTTCGGAGACCCCGGCCCTACTGATCAACAACCGCTACGATCCGGTGACTCCGCTGTCCTACGCGCACACCGCGCAACGCCTGCTGGGCAACGCCCACCTGCTCGTCGTCGAGGGGCACGGACACACCCCACAGAGCACCTGCGCGGACGAGGCACGTACCCACTACCTCCTCACCCAATCCCCACCCACTGGCCACACCTCCACCTGCCCAGCCACCCCGGTCCCCTTCCCACCCACCTGACACTCGGCGATCAGGGGCGGATCTGGGCGCAGGCGGCAGCGAGGCAGGCGGCGGCGAACACGGCCCCCTCGCCGACGCGGGCCTGGTACTCGGCTCGTGGTACGGGCCCGACGACAGCCTCGCTGGGAGGTACGCCCCGCCAACAGTCCTCGGCATCCCACGGCACGCCGTCGTTGCGGTACTACCTGCTCAAGGGGGACTGTTCCAAGATCGGCTCTGGCGCACTTTCGGTGGTGGCGTGGTGGGTCCCCGGTGGAACCGGGGTTGGGGTTGTCATGATCGTTTGTGGCTGAGGTGGCGAAGCTGGTCAGTGCGGTGTTCCCAGGGCTTTCGGCGCTGTCGATCGAGGATATCGAGGACGCCGGCGATGTGATCGTGGTGCGGGCATCGACCAGGGGCGAGGAGGTGGCATGTCCTGCGTGCGGCACTCCGACGAGCCGGGTTCACGCCTTCCACGAGCGAATTCCCGCGGATGTGCCGGTCGATGGGCGCCGGGTGCTGGTGAGGTTACGGATGCGCCGGATGCGTTGCCCTGTCAACACATGCGCGCGTCAGACCTTCCGAGAACAAGTACCAGGCGTGGTCGAGCGATACCAGCGACGCACCGTCCGACTCAGTGAACAGGTCCGCAGTGTGGTGCGCGAGCTGGCCGGCAGGGCTTCTGCCCGGTTGCTGCCGTCGCTCGGGATCGCGGTCGGGCGGGACACCGCTGTGCGGGTCTTGATGGGCATCCTGCTGCCGGATCGTGCGGTTCCGCGGGTGCTGGGGATCGATGATTTCGCTCTGCGCAGGGGGCATGACTACGCCACCGTGTTGATCGATGCCGACACCGGTGCGCGGATCGACGTGCTGCCCGGCCGCGGCGCCGAGGTGGTAGCTGGTGGCTACGAACCCATCCGGGAGTCGAGGTCGTGTGCCGGGATGGTTCGGCGGCTTATGCGCAGGCTGTGCGGGATGCGTTGCCGAGCGCGGTCCAGGTCGCCGACCGGTGGCATCTCTGGCACGGCCTGTGCGACGCCGTGGGCAAAGAGGTCGCTGCCCACAGTGCGTGCTGGGCGACGGCCACGGGACTGCGCGAGGGGAAGCTCGCCGAGACCACTCTCCAGCGGTGGCAGCAGATCCATGCCCTGCTCAACGCCGGAGTCGGGCTGCTCGATTGCTCGCGACGCCTCGGCCTGGCGATGAACACGGTCAAGCGATACGCCCGCGCGGCAACGCCGGAGCGCATCCAGCGGGTCCCCAAGTACCGGGCCTGCATGGTCGACCCATATCGCGAGCACCTCCGCGCTCGCCGACAACAGGAGCCAGGTGTGGGCGCCACCGCGTTACTGACCGAAATCCGCGCCATGGGATACAACGGCAGCCACAACCTCCTCGTGCGGTATCTCAACCAGGGACGGCATCTCGACGACCATCCACACCTCTCACCACGGCGGGCCGCTCGGCTGCTACTGACCCGGCCGGAGAATCTCACGGAACGCCAACGCGAACGACTCGAACTCCTCACTGCGGCCTGCTCTGAGATGAAGACCTTGGCAAGCGTCGTCCGGTCCTTCGCCGTTCTGCTCGCTCCCCGCAAGGACAACCCGGCCCGGTTGGCGGAGTGGACCGCTGCCACACGCGAAGCGGACCTACCCCACGTGCACTCCTTCGCCCGAGGCATCGACCAAGACACCGATGCCGTCACCGCCGCCATCACCCTCGAACACCACAACGGACGCACCGAAGGCGTCAACACCAAGACGAAGCTGCTCAAGCGGCAGATGTACGGAAGAGCCGGCTTCGCTCTCCTACGCCACCGCATCCTCCTCGGATAACCACCACCGAAAGTGCGCCAGAGCCGATCACGGGATAGACCCGCTCAAGGCCCCGGAGGTGTCCGTGGAGCGGATTGGTCCCGGCGCATGCGCAGGATCAAGGCGACCGCGTCCTCCGAGTGGGCTGCCGGAGTCAGGACCTCCTGGAGGAGCAGGCCACGAATCGCGGCGATGGTGACGGTGGCGGTGGTCAGCGCTTCCTCGGCGTCGAGCCCTTCGCGTTCCGCGAGTGAGGCCAGGATCTTGGTCAGGTCGTCGAGCGAGTCGATGAACTCACGAAAGTTCTCCGGGCTGTACGCGGCCAGACCCACGACGTGAAAGAAGCCGCGGACGCGCGACAGCTGCTCCGGGCGGGTGTAGGTCCGCCAGATCGCCACCACGAGGTCGTCGAAGGTGCCCTGCTGGGCGGCCTCGAAAAGCGCCTCGTTGTCACGCGCTCGCTGCGCCTTGAGCATGGCCGCCAGGACGCCCGGGAGCGACCCGAAGTGGTATCGCAGGAGGGCGTGGCTGGTCCCGGCCCGGGCGGCGATCTCGCGCAGCGACACCTCCGGTGCGGGAAGGGCCTCGTCGAAGGCGTCGAGAAGCCGGGCCAGGAGGCGCTCGCGTGCGTCGCCGGTGCGTTCCGTGCTTGACAGGATCACTCCCACAGTTTATCCATTGGAAAAGACCAATGGTGAAGGACATGACCTGTGGGACCTTTCCAGATAACCGGCGCGACGGTCGTCGACGGGTCGGGCCGCGACCCCGTCGACGTCGCCGTCACCGTCGAGGACGGGCGCATCGCCCAGCTGGGTGCCTCCAGCGCATCCGGTGAGCGCCTGGATGCCGGGGGGCTGACGATGACGCCCGGGCTGATCGACGCGCACGTTCACCTGGGCCTGTCGAGCCCGATCCAGCCGCAGTTCTCGTTTCGGCTCTCCGCCGCGGAGATCGCGGCGGACATCTTCGCCACGGCCGGCGCGACGCTCGACGCCGGCTTCACGACCGTCCGGGACACCGGCGGCATCGACGGCGGCGTCGTCACCACGATCGCCAAAGGCAAGGTCAGGGGGCCACGGGTCCTGTCGTGCGGGCCCGTGCAGTGCCAGACCGGCGGGCACGGCTACTACGGAGCCGAGTGGGAACCCACCGAGCTGTGGAGCAGCCATCACGTTCCCGGCCTGTGCGCCCTGTCGATGATGTCGGGCAACGCCGACGAGCTGCGGGGCAACGTACGCGAGGCCTTCCGCCGCGGCGCCTCGTTCCTGAAACTCTGCGTGACCGGCGGCGTGGTCGGTGCGCACGATCGGCTGACCGACACCCAGTTCACCGTGGACGAGATCGCCGTCGCCGTCCAGGAAGCCGCGGCCCGGGGCACCTATGTGACGGTGCACGCCCACAACAACGACGGCATCCGCAACGCCGTCGAGGCCGGGGTGCGCTGCGTCGAACACGGCACCGACCTCGACGAGTCCACGGCCACCCTGATGGCCACCAACGAGGTCTCCCTGGTGCCCACGTTCGCCGTCGTCGAGCAACTGCTGCACGACACCGCCGGAGCCGGCCTCGACGAGTCGGCCCGCGAGCGTGTGCTGGGTGTTCGCGAGCGGATGACCGAGGCACTCGCCATCGCCACAAAGGCCGGAGTGCGGATCGGACTGGGCTCCGATCTCCTCGGCCCGGCTCAGCACCGCCGAGGCGAAGAACTCACCTTGCGCGCACAGCTGCAGACACCGATGGACGCACTCGTGGCGGCCACAAAAACCAACGCCGAAATCCTCGGCCTGGCCGACCGAGTGGGCGTCATCGCGGCCGGCATGCAAGCGGACCTCGTGCTCTGGAACGGCAACCCGCTCGACGATCCGAAACTCTTCACCGACCCCGCCAACGCCGTACTCGTCGTCCAAGCCGGACGTATTGTGAAGGACATCCGATGAACACCATGTGGCAAGGCTGCCTCGCCGACACCGACTACTTCGAGATCCGCTCCAGCGGCGGGCACGACTACGGCATCTGGGTCACCACACCACCGGGCTACGACCCCGCCACAACGCCAGCGCCCGCGGTGTACGTGCTCGACGGCAACTGGGCCGTGGGCATGACAGCTCCGCTCATCGTCACCCAGCTGGACCCCATGCAGCGGATCCAGCCCTACATCCAGATCAGCGTCGGCTACGCCGGCGACGACGCGCAGCACTGGGACCGGCTGCGCAACAGAGACCTCGTACCCCCCGGCGAACCCATCGCCAAGGAACTCATCGACGCCGTCGAAGCGGGAGTCCAGGCGGGCGCGAGGACACGCGAGGAATCCGACGCCTACCTCGCCGAACTACGCGACACCCACGCCGACGCGTTCCTGAGGTTCCTCACCACGGAACTACACCCCCGGATCGAACGCGACTACGGCACAGCCACCAGCGGTCACGGCCTGTTCGGCTACTCCTACGGCGGGCTGTTCAGCCTCTACACCTGGCTCACCAGCAGCACACTCTTCGACAGCATCGGAGCGGGCAGCCCCGGCGTCACCGGCGAAAACAGCCAGATCTTCACCCTGCTCCACGAGCTGGGCGACCGCCTGCCCGCCGCCCAGCTTCACGTGACCCTCAACGAACAAGAGCTACTCGGAGACCTGCCCATCTACCAAAACCTCACCAAGAACACAGCCACCCTCCTGCACCACCTCACCGCACGCAACGCAACCGTCACCAGCACAGTCCTGAGCGAAACACACGTAACCGGCCTGCAAGCCTCATTCCTCAGCTACCTCAGGACCTGCCGTGCCCAGTAATCGCGAACGCCACGGGTCCGCGCAACTGCCGCACTGAGCGGCCAGTCACCTGGGCACGAGTTCGGACAACTCGTCCCAGGTGGGGACGCGCGGAGGAAAGCGCAGGTTCATGCCCACCTCGCGGGGCAGGTTGTTCGCCTTGCGCGCGTTGCAGCCACCGCACGCGGCAACCGTGTTCAGCCAGGACGTCCGCTCCCCGCCGCGCGAGAGCGGCACCACGTGGTCAACGGTGGCGGCGCGCCTGCCGCAGTACGCGCAGAGGTGCTTGTCCCGGCGGAGCACGCCGCGGCGTGACCAGCGCGGCTGCGCGCCGTAACGCCATTTCATCACGACGTACTTCAGCAGCCGCACGATGCGCGGGCGCGGGTAGACGCCGAACGCCGGGCCGGCGCCCGCTTCGTGGACCACCGCCACGTTGCGCACCAGCATGCGCACCGCGTGCGGCACGGAAACCCGTTGCAGCGGCTCGTATCCCGCGTTCAGCACTAGAACGTCCACTTCGGACACCTCCCTTCGTCCAGGCACCGAAATAGTGGCCCCGGAACAACGGGCAGGTCAATCCGATTATCGGAAATCCCGGGATTTGGCGGGAATGCGCAACTGCAACCGCTGCAGGCGGTCGGCGATCAGGTTGACCACCCCGTCCGCGCGCTCGATCACGCCGCGCACCAGCAACGCGGAGCTGTCACGGGCGACCCGGTGGTACCGGCGCCACAACCCGGCCGAGCAGACCACGTTGATCATGCCGGTTTCGTCCTCGAGATTGATGAACGTGATGCCCCCCGCGGTCGCCGGGCGCTGCCGGTGGGTGACCGCACCACCGGCGAGCACCCGCGTGCCCTGCTCGACCCCGTGCAGCGCCTCGGCGGAAAGCGCTCCGAGCGCGTCGAGCTGATCGCGGACGAACTGCGTCGGGAAGCTGTCCGGGGACATGCCGGTCGCCCACACGTCCGCCACCGCCAGCTCCATGTCGTCCATACCGGGCAGCGCGGGGGCGGCCACGCCCACCGCGCTGCCCGGCAGTTTCTCCGGGCGTTCGCCGGCCACCGCGCCCGCGGCCCAGAGAGCCTTGCGCCGATCCGCCTCGAAGCAGCCGAAGGCACCGGCCGTGGCCAGCGCCTCCACCTGCGGGGTCTTCAGCCTGACCCGGCGCGCGACGTCGGCCATGTCCGCGAACGGCCCACCGCTCGCCCGCTCGGCGACCAGGGCCTTCGCCACGTCCTCCCCGATGTTCCGGATGGTCGCCAACCCGGTGCGCACGGCGTTTTTCCCGTCATCGTGGGGTTCCAGCGTGGCGTGCCAGTCACTGGCGTTCACGTCGGGCCCGAGCACCACCACCCCGTGCCGCCGCGCGTCGGCGACCAGTGACTGCGGGGAGTAGAAGCCCATCGGCTGCGCGCGCAGCAACGCCGCGCAGAACGCTGCCGGGTAGTACAGCTTGAAGTAGGCGCTGGCGAACACCAGGTACGCGAAGCTCAGCGCGTGGCTCTCCGGAAAACCGAAGTTCGCGAACGCCTGCAGCTTGCCGAAGATGCGCGCGGCCAGTTCACGCTCGACACCCTTGGCCTCGGCTCCGTCGTAGAACCGTTGACGCAGTTGCTCCATCCGCTTCTCCGAGCGCTTCGACCCCATCGCGTGCCGCAGCTGATCGGCTTCGGCGGCGCTGAACCCGGCCACGTCCAGCGCGATCTGCATCATCTGCTCCTGGAACAGCGGCACCCCATAGGTTTTGCCCAGTGCGTTGGCCAGCAGCGGGTGGTCGAAATCCCATTCCTCCTTGCCGGTGTAGCGGCGGATGAACGGGTGCACCGAGCCGCCCTGGATGGGACCCGGCCGGATCAGCGCGACCTCGACCGCCAGGTCGTAGAACTTGCGCGGCGCCAGGCGCGGCAGCGTGGCCAGCTGGGCACGGCTCTCCACCTGGAACACCCCGATCGCGTCGGCGCGCTGGAGCATCTCGTAGACCTTCTTGTCCTCCAGGTCCAGCGCTCCCAGTTCGACGGTCATGCCTTCGAACTCGGCGACCAGGTCGACCATGTGGTGCAGGGCGGAGAGCATGCCGAGGCCGAGCAGGTCGAACTTGACCAGCCCGGCGGTGGCGCAGTCGTCCTTTTCCCACTGCAGCACGCTGCGATCGGCCATGCGCGCCCATTCGATCGGGCAGACCTCGCTCACCGGACGGTCGCAGATCACCATGCCACCGGAGTGGATGCCCAGGTGCCGCGGAAAGCCCTCCAGGTCTTCGGCCATCTCCAGCACCTCGGCCGGGATGTCGTGCTCATGATCGTCCTTTGTGGACTTCAACGGGCCCCAGCGGTCGAGCTGCTTGCTCCACGCGTCCTGCTGGCCGGGCGAGTACCCGAGCGCGCGGGCGGCGTCGCGCACGGCCGAGCGCGAGCGGTAGGTGATCACGTTCGCCACCTGGGCTGTGTGCAGCCTGCCGTACTTCTGGTAGACGTGCTGGATCACCTCCTCCCGGCGGCCGGATTCGATGTCCAGGTCGATGTCGGGATAGCCGTCGCGGTCCGGGGCGAGGAAGCGCTCGAACAGCAGCTTCCACTTCACCGAGTCGACCTTGGTGATGCCGAGCGCGAAGCAGACCGCGGAGTTCGCCGCCGAACCGCGGCCCTGGCAGTAGATGTTGTTGCGACGGCAGAAATCCACGATTTCCCAGACGATCAGGAAGTAACCGGGAAAGCCGAGTTCCTCGATGATGCGCAGTTCGTGTTCGAGCTGGCGGTAGGCGTCTTCGTTGCCCGCGTACCAGTGGGCGGCGCCCTTCATCACCTCCTGGCGCAGGAAGCTGGCCTCGGTGTGACCATCCGGGACTTCGAACGGTGGCAGCTCCGGCGCCACCAGGCTGAGGTCGAAGGCGCATTCGGTGCCCAGCAACGCCGCGCGCTGCACCGCGCCCGGGTAGCGCACGAAGATCTCGGCCATTTCCGCGCCGGAGCGCAGGAACGCGTTGTCCGCGGCGGGCAGCCAGCCCTCCATCTCCTCGATGCTGCGGCGGGCGCGGATCGCGGCGAGCCCGGCGGCCAGGCGCCGCCCGCGGCGCGGGGTCGCGTAGTGCACCCCACCGGTGGCGATCAACGGCAGCCCGAACGACTCCGCGAGGTCGCGGATGGCGTCGTTGTGGTGGTCGTCCATCGGCTCGCCGTGGGACACCAACTCGGCGACCACGTGCTCACGGCCGAACAGGGCGACCAGCTGATCAAGGCGGGCCCGCGCGGCGTCGAGACCGCCGTCGGCCAGGGCGCGCCGCACCGCACCGCGACGTCCGCCGGTGAGCACCACGCACTTTCCGGCGGTGTCCTCGGCCACCGACTCCAAGTCGTAGACCGGGCGGCCCTTCTCCGACTGCGGCCCTTGGAGTTGACCGCGGGTGATCGCGCGGCACAGGTTGCCGTAACCCTCCTGCTGGTAGGCGAGCAGCAGCAGGCTCTCGCCCTCGGGATCGGGCACGCCGTTCTGCGGGCCGCTCAGCCCGAGGCTCAGCTCGGTGCCGAACACCGTGCGCAGCCCGAGATCCGCGGCGGCCTCGGCGAAGCGCACCACGCCGTACATGCCGTCGCGATCGGTGAGCGCGAGCGCGTCCAGGCCGAGCCGCACCGCCTCCTCCACCAACTCCTCCGGATGGCTCGCGCCGTCGAGGAAGCTGAAGTTCGAATGGCAGTGCAGCTCGGCGTAGGGCACGCGGACGGCGGCACCGGCCTGGTCGTCACCCCGCCGGGAGCGCAGATCCGCGGGCGGGTGGTAACCGTCGCGGCGCCGCGTCCAGGCCGGACTGTCGCCGCCGTCCCGCTCGGATTCCGGCGGGATCGGCTGCTGCCCGGACAGTTCGCGTTCCAGCTCCTGCCATCGGACCGGTGGGTTGTTCCAGCCCATCAGCCTCAGCCGAACCGGTGCTCACCGGTGCGCTGGTGCGGGATGAGCGCGGACAGGTCCAGCTCGATGCCGCCCACCTCGGCGGGCGCACCACCCAGTTCCTCGCTCAGCCATTCGCGCACCCGGCGCAGGTACTCCTGATCACTCACCAGCCGTACTCCCCTTCCACTGTCCACTTCGGATTGTCGAGCGCGCGGACCAGCAGCAGCGCCGACGTGCTGTCGAGCACCACCTGCAGCCGCACCTGGCCGGTTCCCCGGCCCCTCGCCTGCCACGGCCCGGACCAGCCGCGCACCGGGCGCGCGGCACCGCCGTCCACCGCCACCGCCGCGGGCGGACCGCTGAGCTGGTACCGCTCGGTGATCCGCACCTCGGCCCCGGCCGCGTCGAAGACCCGGGCGGGCAGCGGCTCGGGGAACACCGTCGCGGGCATCGGCAGCCGTCCGTCCCAGCGCGCTTCGGGCAGGCGCGCGGGTACTCGCCGATCGCCCCACGGCACCAGCCGCACACGCTCGGCCGGGCCGCGCCCGCCGTCGAGCACCGGGGTGAGGACGGCTTCCGGCCCGAGCAGGCCCTGGACGTGCACCATCGCCTGGGCGGCGCGTTCGTCGGCGAGCTGCTGTTCGGTGCCCATCAGGCCGAGTTGCAGCGACCGGCCCTCGACGGTTTCCTCCGGCACCAGCCGCAACCGGACCACGCCCGCGGTGGGCCGGCCGGTGGTGCCCTTGAGCCAGCCCTCGAACTGCCAGCGCACCCGATCGGCCACGCCGTGGGCGTCCAGCGGTTCGGCGCACCGCCAGATCCGCGACATCTCCTCGCCGTTCGCGGTGACGGCGTGCACCCCGAGGCGGGTGCAGGCCAGGCCCCAGGCCGCCATCCCGGCCTGGAATCCGGCGGCCATCGTCTTGGCCATGAACGCCGCCACGTCCACCCGGTCCAGCGGCGGGTCGAACTCCTTGGTCACGGTCAGCTCCGGCGGCGGGCGGCGGCGCACCGGCGGCCGCTCGGACCGTCCCGACGCCAGCCTGTGCGCGATCTCGCCGTCCGCGCCGAACCGGCTGAGCACCTCGCGCGTGGTCAGCGCCGCGAACGCGCCCAGCGTGCGCAAACCGAGGCGGCGCAACAGGTCGACCAGTTCGGCCCGCTCCGCGCCCGGCTGGTCGAGCACGCGGATGTCCAGCGGGGCCAGGAACTCCGCGGTGCCGCCAGGCTCCACCAGCGCCGAGCGGTGCGCGGCGAGGGTGGCCGCGAACAGCCCGTCCGCGACGCCCACCTGGCACTCCACGCCCACGTGCGCGGCCACCTGGTCCACCAGCAGCTCGGCCAGCCGCGCCTCACCACCGAAGTAACCGGCGGCCCCGGTCACCGGCATGGCGACGATGCCCGGTCGCACCACCTCGACCCCGACCACCAGCTCTTCCACCGCGACGGCGACCGACTCGAAGAACCGGGCGTCCCGTTCCGGTTCCGCGCCGAACACCACCAGCTCCGGGCAGCGGGACTGGGCGTCGCGGCGCCGCATGCCGCGGCGCACGCCGTCCGCCCGCGCCAGCGCCGAGCAGGCGATGACGCGGTTGCCGGAGAACACCGCCGCGGGCTGGTCCGGGGGGACCGATTCCGCCGCGCAGGCCGCCACCACCGGCCAGTCCGGGCACCAGAGCACCAGCATCCGGACGGGAGCCCCACCACTCATCCGACACCAGCCTCAACCGGCGCGGCGGGCTCCACCCAACGCTCCGACGCGGCGGGCTCCACCCAACGCTCCGACGCGGCGGGCTCCACCCAACGTTCCGGCGCGGCGGGCTCCGACCAATGTTCCGGTGCGGCGGGCTCCGGCCACTGCTTTGGCGCGGCGGGCTCCGGCCACTGCTTTGGCGCGGCATCGGCCGAATGCCATCCAGGCGCGGCGTGCTCTGGCCACTGCCTTGGCGCGGCAGACTCGGATGCCTCACCCGCCGAACGCCGACTCGACGCATCACGTACCGACCGCTGCCGCGCGGCGGCAGGCTCTCGCGCAGCATCAGCCGAAAGCCGACCCTCGGCATCGCGCACTGGCCGCTGGCCTGGCGCGGTGTGCTCCGGCGTCCCACCAGGCGAAAGCGCTGACACATCGCGTACCGGCCGCCACCCCGACGCAGCAGGCTCCGGCGCGGCATCAGCCGAGCGCCACCCCGGCGCATCACCCGCCAATCGCTGGCCCGGCGCGGCAGGTTCTGGCTCACCAGCCGGAAAGTGTGCCGATGCCTCGCGCAGCAGGAGCTGGCCTGGCGCGACGTGCTCCGGCGTCCCACCAGGCGAAAGCGCTGACGCATCACGTACCAACCGCTGCTCTGCGGCGGCGGGCTCTGGCGCATCGCCCACCAATCGCTGACCCGGCCCGGCGTGCTCCGGCGTCCCACCAGACGAAAGCGCTGACGCATCACGCACCGGCCGCCGCCCTGACGCGGCAGGATCTGATGCAGCGTCAGTCGAGCGCCATGCCGGGGCATTGCGCGTCGGGAGCTGGCTTGGAGCGGCATGCGCAGCCGCAGTGGTTGAGGCGGTGTCGTGTTGTCCCGGCGGTAGGAGCACGTTTGCGCGTCCTGGGCGGGCGGCGGCGCCGCGGCCGCCGGTGCGCACGGTCAACTCGGCGCCCTTCAGGAACCCCTTTCCCGACTCCATCAGTCCCTGCCAGGCGACCGCCTCGCAGGTCAGTTCCACCTCGGCCCCCGGCCAAGGTCCCAGCGACAGCAGGACCGCACCCCGATTGCGGGCCCGTGCCGACAAGCGGCGCGCCAGTTGCTGGGAACGGGATGGACCGGCACCGCGGGCGCCACCGCCCGCGCCGCCCACGGCCACCAGGTCCATCCCGTCCAGCAGAGCGGCCGTGACCGCGCCGAACTCCATTCCCGGCCGGTTGACCAGCGCGAGACGGTCCACCGCGACCCCGAGCTCGTGCGCCGCCACAACGCCGAGCTCGGGTACACCCACCACAGCCGCCCAGGAACCCCGCGAGGTGGCTTCGGCAAGCAGGGCCAGTAATAACGAGGGAGAGCCGTGCACCGCGACCGTGCCACCGCGTCGCAGCCCACCGGCGGGCAGCAATCCGGCCAGCTCGGGCAGGACGGGCAGCACCTTTCCCGTCACCTGAGCATGCCGGGCGGCCGCCGCCACCCCACTCGCCGTACTGACCCCCGGCAACGCCGCCAGCCGCGCCAGCGGAGCGGGCGAGGCCGATGACGCCGGAACGGTCACACCAACCGGCACCGGTCACCTCCTCCACCCAACGACGTCGCGAACCACACCCGTGCTCTTGGCAACACGAGCGCCATGCCATCGTCACCGCGGGGAAGGCGGTCACCTTGTCGAACGTTTGTTCGATAGCTCCAGTCAAGCAGCGGCCGGGGATCATGTCAACCGCGCACCCCCTGCCGGGTGATGTCCGCAGGTGGATTCGCAAAAAAGCGCTCCAGTGCGACTAGGACGCCGCCCCGTCAGCCAGGCCCGCCGCGGTCAGGGAGAGGTGCCTGGCCAGCACGTCAGCCGCGGCGTCGGCGTCGCGCGCCAGTGCCACCTCTTCCAACTGCCGGTGCTCGGCGACGCCATCCCGTTCCGGGTTGCGGTACGCCGACCAGCGACGAGCCAGCTCGCTCGCGGTCCACATCCGGTCGAAGGTCTCCAGCAGGACCGGATTCCCGCACCCCTCCAGCAGCGCGCGATGGAAGACCCGGTGCGCTTCGGACCACGCGCCGCTGTAGTACTCGCCCTCTTCCGCGACGTAGGCCGGGGTGCGTGCGAGGCGGTGATGCGCGGCCCGGACCTTGGCCTCCCACTCGACGTCACCGCGTTCGACGGACAGGCGCAGCACGACCGGCTCGATGGTCCGGCGCGCCTCCGCGATCTCCTGCCAGCGACGGTCCGAGTACGCCGGGACGACGAAGCCGCGGTTGGGCAGCCGGTCGGCGAGCCCCTCCCCGACCAGCCGCACCAGCGCCTCGCGCACGACCGCCAGGCTCACCCCCCGCTCCTTGGCGATGTCCTGGGGCTTGAGGGCCTCACCAGGGGCTCGATCCCCGCGCATGATCGCGGTCCGCAGGTCGGCGTGGACCTGCTCGGAGAGCATCGTCATGCAGCCAGGGTAGACGATCAGATCAATAATCGATTATTTCTGCTATGGTCGATCTTATGCAGCTCAACGATCCCTTCGCCCGCCTGCCCGAAGTCCCCGGCTTCACCGTCACCAGCACGACCGAGGCATTTCCCGGCGGCGACACCAGCCCGCAGCTGTCCTGGAGCGGCGCCCCGATGGGCACCAAGAGCTACGCCGTCACGATGTACGACCCCGACGCGCCGACGATGTCCGGTTTCTGGCACTGGGCCGTCGCCAACATCCCCGCGACGGTGACGTCGATCACCGAAGGCACCGTCCCCGAACCGGCCATCGAGCTGCCCAACGACGCCCGCGTCGCCGGATTCGCCGGCGCCGCCCCGCCCGCCGGACACGGTCCGCACCGCTACTTCCTCACCGTCCACGCGCTCGACGTCGAGGACATCGGGGTCCCCGCCGACGGCACGCCCGCCATGCTCGGCTTTGCCATGTCCTCGCACACCCTCGGCCGCGCCACCCTGATCGGCACGGCGGAAACCCCTGGGCCGGAACGGATCGAGGTCTCCAGGCTCATCCCGGCCCCGGCCGACGCGATCTTCGCGGTGCTGGCCGATCCGAAGGGACACGTGGACATCGACGCGTCGGGAATGCTGCTGGACGCCGAAGGGGACCCGGTCGAGCGCGCCGGCGACCGGTTCGTGGTCCACATGGACCGGGAGGCGCTCGGGGACGTTCCGCTGGGCAAGTACGACGTCGAGGTGGTCATCACCGAACTCGTCCCCGGCGAGGAGATCGCCTGGACCGTCGAAGGCCAGTTCCAGCCGCCGGTCCGCCACGTCTACGGCTACCGGCTGGCCCCGGCCGACGGCGGCACCCTCGTCACGTCCTACTACGACTGGTCGCGGGTCGGCGAAAAGTGGCGGGAGCGGGTCGACTTCCCGGTGGTCCCCGAGTCGGCGCTCAAGGCCACGCTCGGCATCCTCGAACGCACGGTCCGCCGCCGGGCCGCGTGAGGTTGCCGGGGATCGCGGCGCAGGTGGCGGGCCGAGGTCAGCCGCGGAGGTTTTCGGCGATGCCGGTGGCGTAGGCCTTGGCGGCCTCGTCGGCCTGCGGCTGCGGGATCTTGGACGTGCCGAAGAACCAGAACTCCTTGTCCCAGCCCGTGTAGTTCACGCTGAACTGGGTGTTTCCTTGCAGCACACGGACTTCCGCGCCGCTGTAGGCGCTGCCGCTGGCCACCGGCACCAGGTACGCCCGGTCACCGAGACCGTCGATGTCCACCGCGCCCGGCTCCCGCTGCTGCTGGTCGAAGGACTCCGCGGCCTCCTGCTCGCCGTCCGGGCCGGTGTACTGGTTGATGTACAAGGTCACCGAACGGAAGTGGACCGTCTCCTCCGGCGCGGGCGCCCACCCGCAGTTGACCTGCCGCAGACCGCCCGACACCACGGTCTCGTCACGGCCGCCGCTCAGCGACGGCGCGTAGTACTTGGCCGTCACCTGTTCGGGGAGCTGGCATTCGGGCGCCGCCTGGGTCGGGGAGCCCGGGCCGCCCACCGACTCGTTGTACTCGATGGTGAACAGCACCAGCGGGATCGCGATGCCCAGCACCAGCAAACCGCCGAAGACCAGGCCGAGGACCAGCCCCAGCCTGCTCTTCTTCGGCGGCTGCGGCGGAAACGGCGGCTGCGGCGGGTAACCGTAACCGGGTGCCGGCCCCCAGCCGGGCTGCTGCGGATGACCCATCTCAGTGCGCGAAGTGCCGCGTGCCGGTGAGGTACACGGTGACGCCGGCGGCCTCCGCCGCGGCGATCACCTCGGCGTCACGCACCGAGCCGCCCGGCTGCACCACCGCGCGGACCCCGGCCTCGATCAGCACTTCCAGCCCGTCCGGGAACGGGAAGAACGCGTCGGAGGAAGCCACCGAGCCCTTGGCCCGGTCACCGGCGCGCGCGACCGCGAGCCGCGCCGAGTCGACCCGGTTCACCTGGCCCATGCCCGCGCCGACGGTGGCCCGGTCGTGCGCCAGCAGGATCGCGTTCGACTTCACCGCGCGCACCGCGCGCCAGGCGAACTCCAGGTCCGCCAGGGTGGCCTCGTCGACCGCCTCGCCGGTGGCCAGCGTCCAGTTCGCCGGGGCGTCACCCGGCGCGTCGATCCGGTCGGCGTTCTGCACCAGCACGCCGCCGGAGATCGGCCGCTCCTCGATCCGGTGATTCCCCAGGCTGTTGTCCGGAAGGCGCAGCAGCCGGATGTTCTTCTTGCGCGTCAGCACTTCCAGCGCGTCCTCGTCGAACGCGGGCGCCACCAGCACCTCGGTGAAGATGTCGGCGATCTGCTCGGCCGCGGCCAGGGTGACCGGCCGGTTCGTGGCGATCACGCCGCCATAGGCCGAAACCGGGTCGCAGGCGTGCGCCTTGCGGTGCGCCTCGGCGACGTCGACGCCGACCGCGATGCCGCACGGGTTGGCGTGCTTGATGATCGCTACCGACGGCTCGTCGAAGTCGTAGGCCGCCCGGCGCGCGGCATCGGCGTCGACGTAGTTGTTGTAGGACATGGCCTTGCCGTGCAGCTGCTCGGCGTGCGCGATCCCGCCGCCGCTCCAGTGCCGGTACAGCGCGGCGGGCTGGTGCGGGTTCTCGCCGTAGCGCAGCACCTCGCCGCGTTCCCACGAGGTGCCCTTGAAGTCGGCGAAACCGGAGTCGTCGGCCGGGGCGTACGCGTTGGCGAACCAGTTGGCCACCGCGATGTCGTAGGACGCCGTGTGCGCGTAGGCGGCCGCCGCGAGGCGCTTGCGGTCCTCCTGGTCGAACCCGCCGTCGCGCACGTTCTCCAGCACCCAGTCGTAACGCGCCGGGTCCACCACGACGGCCACGCTGCCGTGGTTCTTCGCCGCGGCCCGCACCATCGCCGGGCCGCCGATGTCGATGTTCTCCACGCAGTCCTCGAACGAGGCACCCGACGCCACCGTCTGCTGGAACGGGTAGAGGTTCACCACCAGCAGGTCGAACGGCGCGATGTCGAGCTGCTTCAGCTGCGCCATGTGCTCGGGGCGGTCCCGGTCGGCGAGCAGGCCCGCGTGCACCCGCGGGTGCAGCGTCTTGACCCGGCCGTCGAGCGACTCGGGGAACCCGGTCACCTCCTCGACCGGGGTGACCGGCACACCGGCGTCCGCGATCACCCTCGCGGTGCCACCGGTGGACACGATCTCCACCCCGGCGGCGTGCAGGCCGGTCGCCAGTTCCAGCAGTCCCGCCTTGTCCGAAACGCCGATCAGCGCCCGCTTGACCGGCTTCCGCCCCGGCTCGCTCACCTGAAACTCACCTTCCGTCCGTCCACCGTGCAGCCCGCACGGCAAAGCTTCGCGACCACGTCCACCAGCAGCCGCCGTTCCACCGACTTGATCCGCTCGTGCAGCCGGTCCTCGGTGTCGGAGTCCTCCACCGCCACCGCCTCCTGGGCGATGATCGGACCGGTGTCCATGCCGGCGTCCACGAAGTGCACGGTGGACCCGGTGACCTTCACCCCGGCGGCGAGCGCGTCGGCGACCGCGTGCATGCCGGGAAAGGACGGCAGCAGCGCCGGATGCGTGTTGAGCACCCGGTTCTCGAACCGCGCCAGGAACTGCTCGCCGAGGATCTTCATGAACCCGGCGGAGATCACCAGATCGGGCCGGTAGGCGGCGACCGCGTCGGTCAGCGCCTTGTCCCAGGCCGCGCGATCGGGATGGTCACCGACGCGCACGGTGAAGTACGGCACCGAAGCGCGATCGGCCCGCGCGAGGGCTTCGATCCCGGTGCGGTCGGCGCCGACGGCGACCACCGTGGCGCCGAAACCGGAGCGGGCGGATTCGTCGAGCAAGGCCTGCAACAGGGTTCCGGACCCCGAGGCGAGCACCACCACCCTGGCCGGGGTGGGCAGCTCCAACCGACTAGGCAGAACGGGTCTCCTTGCTCGGGCACACGGCCGTTGACCTGGGCACGCCCAGCCTAGTCGCGGCGCTCGGGCTCCTCGGAGGCACCCGGAGCGGGCTTGCCGGGCAGGTCTGCTTCCTCGGTCACGGCCTCGGGAACGGCTTCCTCGGACGCGGCTTCCTCGGCGCTCTCTGGGTGCTCGGTGTTCCCGGCGGTCCTGGCGTACTCAGTGTCCTCGGCGGGCTCGGCGTTCCCGGCGTACCAGGTGTTCCCGGCGTCCTCGGCGGTCCCGGCGTACTCAGTGTCCTCGGTGGACTCGGTGGACTCGGTGGACTCGGTGGACTCGGTGGACTCGACGGACTCGGCGGACTCGGCGACTTCGGTGGCCTCGTCGAGGTTTTCGGGGGCTTCGTCGGAGTCGGCGTCGGCGTCTTCGGAGTCCGCGGTGTCCTCGTCGGTGTCGGTGTCGGTGTCGGCGTCGGCGTCGTCTTGGATGGCGTCGAAGACCTCGGTGATCGCGTCGTCGCCCGGGATGTCCTCGACCGCGGGCGGCACCACCGGCCCGGTGCTGCCGGTCAACCAGGCGACCAGCGCCGCCGGGAAGGCGACCCAGCACGATCCGGCCAGGGAGAACAACGCGATCGGCACGGTCACCGGGTCGAACAGCGCGTCCCCGAACCGGCCACCGGCGAACGTGCCGAGCAGCACACAGCCGAACCCCGCGGTGGCACCGGCGATCGCCGCCGCGCGCACGCGGACCAGCGGATCCGGGTCGCAGCGGCGCAACGTCCAGCCGCACAGCGCACCGGCGAGCGCGGGCAGCACCAGCAACGCGGGCCACCAGGCCGCCCGCGCTTCGGGCAACGCCGCCAGGATCGGCAACGCGGGCACCGGGCCGCCGTCGAAGGCGAACGGAGTGACGTTCACCGCACCGATGGAGAACCCGGGCCCCGCCGCGAAGGACAGCCCGGCCACCACCGCGTTCGGCAGGTACACCACGGAAACCAGCAGCATGCCCGCACCGCTGCCGGCGGTCTCGGCGTCGAACAACCGCATGGTCTCCGGTACCGACAGGCCGAACCCGAGCAGGGTGACCAACGCCCCGGCCACCAACAGCGCCGCCAGCCCGAGCACCCCGGCGCGCAGCCCGCGCACGGCGACCGGGTCGATGTACTGCCGGACCGGTTCGGGCAGCCCGCAACGGGCCAACACCCCGGCCGCCGCGGCCGCTCCGGAGAGCACGCCCGGCAACAGGAACGCGGTCAGCGGTTCCACCTCGACCTCGGTGCCGCTGCACAGCACCGCGACGGTGACCCCGGCGGTGGCGTGCGCGCAGGCGATCACGCCGACCACGCCGATCGCGTGCGTGGCGTCGGTGTGCCCGAGGCGCCGCGTGGCGCTCGACGCGACCTTGGCCACCAACAGCAGAAGCGCGATCGTCGGCAGCAGGGGCAGCACACCGAGCGGGTGCCCGCCGAGGCCCAGCGGCACCTGCTGGGTGGCCAGCCAGGCCGGGCCGCCACCCCGCAGCGCGCCGGTCGCGGTGAACCCGGAACCGGGGGCGAGACCGGCCACCGCGGCCACCGAACCGGCGGCCAGCGTGTAGCCGGCGAGCAGCGGGAGCACGGCGGCGACCAGGAGCACGCGGAACCGAGCCGCCCCGGTGACCTCGTCGCGCGTGCCGTGGTCGCTCAACCGCTCGGCGCCGTCCGGCCCGGTGGTGAGCACCTGCATACCGCTGACCCTCGCATCCACGCTGGGCCATCCGGGTGAGCCACGCCGTTGATCGAAAATGGCACGAGCCACAGCCACCCGGTCGGGGCACAGCAAAAAGGCCACCCGCGGGTGCGCGGGTGGCCTCTGTTGTGCTCGTGGATCAGCTGCTGGGCTTGCCGAATCCGCCCGGCGGGGTGCCCGGCGACTGCTGCCCGCCGGACTCCGAGGAGCCACTCGAACCACCGGACTGCTGCTGGAAGAACTGGCCCTGCTGCGGCGCGTAGGTGGTCGACTGCTGCCCGGGAGGCGGCGGGGTGACCGGGGTGGAGTACTGCGTCGGCGCGGCGAAGCCGCCCGAATCGGGCTGGTTACCGCCGGTGGGCGCGTACTGCGTGGTCTGCTGCGGCGACGAGGCGGGCGGCGGGCCACCGAACTGCGGCTGCTGCGGGGCGTACTGACCGGGCTGACCCGGCGGCGGGCCCGGCTGCGCGGGCTGCTGCCCGCTCGGCGGGCCGTACTGCTGCTGCGGCGCGCCCTGCGGCTTCGGGGCGGGCAGCTTGAGCACGTCGTAGTCGAACAGCAGCGCCGCCACCGCGGCGATCAGCTGCAGGAAACCGAGGATGACGATCACCGTGATGATGCCGGGGACCGTGTCGTTCTCCCCGTAGCCGATCACGTGGTCCAGCGCCTCCAGCGCGCCGAGCACGCTGATCAGCGCGGCGAACGGCAGCACCTTGGGCGCGTTCGGCAGCGCGCGCAGCGCGGCGAGCAGGCCGCCGACCAGGAACCAGGTGGTCGACTCGCTCGCGGGCGAGGCCTCGTCCGAGAAGCCGACGAAGTACTGCACCAGGCCGAGTACCGCGACGGCCAGCGCGAGGATGACCGCGAAGTTCAGCGCACCGGCCTGCAACTGCTGCTGCTGTTGCGGCGGCGGGCCGACCGGCGGGAACGACCCGGTACCCGGTCCCTGGGGATTGTGGGGGCCGCCACCCTGCGGAGGGTAACCAGGCCCACTGCTGGGAAAGGACATCCGTGTTCTCCTGTCGTCCGACCGGCCACTCGGCGTGTGGCAAAAGAGGCGGCTTGTGGTTACTGAACGCTAGCGCACCAGCGGCGCCGGCCCGCCCGCTGGCTCAGACGTTCCGGCGGCCGGAATGGTTTCGTCACCCGGGGGGTGATCGACAACGAAGGCCGGGCACCCGATCGGGTACCCGGCCTTCGTCTTACCGCGCTGAAAATCAGGGCAGGTTGTTGTACAGCTCCCGCGCCAGGTTGGCGGTCTCGGTCGGCGTCTTGCCGACCTTCACGCCGGCGGCCTCGAGGGCCTCCTTCTTCGCGGCCGCGGTCCCGGACGAACCGGAGACGATCGCGCCCGCGTGGCCCATGGTCTTGCCCTCGGGCGCGGTGAAGCCCGCGACGTAGCCGACGACCGGCTTGGTCACGTTGGCCTTGATGTAGTCCGCGGCCCGCTCCTCGGCGTCGCCACCGATCTCACCGATCATCACGATGACCTCGGTGTCCGGGTCGTCCTGGAAGGCGGCGAGCGCGTCGATGTGCGTGGTGCCGATGACCGGGTCACCGCCGATGCCGACCGCGGTGGTGAAACCGATGTCGCGCAGCTCGTACATCATCTGGTAGGTCAGCGTGCCCGACTTGGACACCAGGCCGATCTTGCCGGGGCCGGTGATGTTCGCCGGGATGATGCCCGCGTTCGACTTGCCGGGGCTGATCACGCCGGGGCAGTTCGGCCCGATGATCCGGGTCTTGTTGCCCTTGGCGACCGCGTGCGCCCAGAAGTAGGCCGAGTCGTGCACCGGGATGCCCTCGGTGATCACCACGGCCAGGCCGATCTCCGCGTCGATGGCCTCGACCACGGCGTCCTTGGCGAACTTCGGCGGCACGAAGACCACCGAGACGTCGGCGCCGGTCTCCTTGATGGCCTCCTCGACGGAGCCGAAGACCTTGAGTTCCTTGCCCTCGATGGTCACCGTCTGGCCGGCCTTGCGGGCGTTCACGCCGCCCACGATGTTGGTGCCGGACTTGATCATCTTGGTCGCGTGCTTGGTGCCCTCGGACCCGGTCAGGCCCTGCACGATGACCTTGCTGTTCTCGTTCAGGAAGATCGACATCTCACGCCCCTGCCGCTGCGAGCTCGGCAGCCTTGTCAGCCGCGTTGTCCATAGTGTCCACCACGGTCACCAGCGGGTGGTTCGCCTCGGCCAGGATGCGCCTGCCCTCTTCGACGTTGTTGCCGTCGAGCCGCACGACGAGCGGCTTGGCCGCCTCGTCGCCGAGGATCTTCAGCGCTTCGACGATGCCGGTGGCCACCGCGTCGCACGCGGTGATGCCGCCGAAGACGTTGACAAAAACGCTCTTCACGGCCGGGTCGTGCAGGATGACGTCCAGCCCGGCGGCCATCACCTCGGCCGAGGCGCCGCCACCGATGTCGAGGAAGTTGGCCGGCTTCACGCCGCCGTGCTTCTCGCCCGCGTAGGCCACGACGTCCAAAGTGGACATCACGAGGCCGGCGCCGTTGCCGATGATGCCGACCTCGCCGTCCAGCTTGACGTAGTTGAGGTCCTTCGCCTTGGCCTTGGCCTCCAGCGGGTCCTCGGCCTGCTTGTCGACGAGCGCGTCGTGACCCGGCTGGCGGAACGAGGCGTTCTCGTCGAGGGTGACCTTGCCGTCGAGGGCGATGATCTTGTCCTGCGGGTCACGGACCAGCGGGTTGACCTCGACCAGCGTGGCGTCCTCGGAGACGAAGGTCTCCCAGAGCTTGACGACCACGTCGGCGGCCTCGTCGACGACCTTCTCCGGGAACTTGCCCGCGGTCAGGATCTCCACGGCCTTGGCCTTGTCCACCCCGGTGATCGCGTCCACCGGGATCTTGGCCAGCGCGTCGGGGCGCTCCACCGCGAGCTGCTCGATCTCCACGCCGCCCTCGGCCGACGCCATCGCGAGGAAGGTGCGGTTCGCGCGGTCCAGCAGGAACGAGAAGTAGTACTCCTCGGCGATGTCCGAGGCTTCGGCCACCAGCACCCGGTGCACGATGTGGCCCTTGATGTCCAGGCCGAGAATGGCTTCCGCCTTCTCCTTGGCCTCGTCGGCGCTGTCGGCGAGCTTCACGCCACCGGCCTTGCCGCGCCCACCGGTCTTCACCTGGGCCTTGACGACCACCTGGCCACCGATCTGCTCGGCCGCCGCGCGGGCTTCTTCCGGCGTACTGGCCACGGAACCGGACAACACCGGTACACCGTGGGCGGCGAAGAGATCCCTCGCCTGGTATTCGTAAAGGTCCACTACTCCAGTCTCCTGACGACACGCCACTGTGCTGGTTTGTTGGCGGTTTTTCTCGCCGGGTCGACCCTAGCGACCTGCGGTTCGGTAGTGGACTCCGCACCCGGTGAAGTCGGTCACCGAGAGGCCCGTGACCTCGCCACTGTGGCCATCTTCACCCGGTCGACACCTTCTTGAACGGTGCGGAAGCCGACCACTTCGACTCCTTCGAGCGTGACGTCCGGAGCCTCCGGCGACACCGCGACCACCGCCGGATCCTCCTGCTCGGCGGCGCTGACCACCTCTTCGGCGGAGCCGAGCACGCCCGCGTAGATCACCTCGATGCCTTCGTCGCGAAGCGCTCGGGCGACTTCGGCCAGTCCGGGGTTCTCGTCGAGCGCGGCGAGCAGCACACGCGGGGGAACGGTCACGACTCGTCGTCGGCTGAGCGTGTGACAAATCCCGCGGAAATCGCGGTGGCGACCGCGGCGGCGATGGCCAGCCACAGACCCGCGCCGCTGGCGGCGCCGTCCAGTTCGACCAGTGGCAGCTCCGCGGCACGCAGCACCAGGACGAAGAACACGCCGAGCAGCAGCGCGAAAGCGCGCATCGGACGGCTGCGCAGGGCGAGCGCCAGCGCGGCCAGCACGGCCACCAGCGCGAGCAGCCCGCCCCACCAGGACGCGCCGAAACCGGTGACCAGGGTGGGCGGGTCGTAGTCGGGGGCGGTGACCACAGGCGTGGCGAACGCGGCCACGGCGAGCACCGCGGCGGCGACCACCGGCGTGGTCGCACTGCCCGCCGGGCGCCGCCCGTCGTCGTTCTCGCGTTCGACCATGCCCGCGACGGCCGAGCAGATGCCTGTGACAACCGCGCCGAACAACGCGACTGAAGTCCACGTGACACCGGGTCCAGGACTGAGCACACCGCCGAAGCGGGAAGCGGTGAGCACGGTGTCCAGCACCGCGGTGCCCGCGAGCGGGACCACGACCCAGGCCACCGACAGCGCCGGGCGCAGGGTTTCGCCGACGCCGGGCAGGAACACGGCCAGCCCGAGCACACCGAGCAGGACCCCGGCGACCACGAGCAGCAGGGCCGCGGGCGACTCGGGTGCCTCGATGGCCGGGGACGAACTGCTCACCTGCGCGGTCATCCCGCCGAGCACGGCGGACGCGGCGGTGAGCACGGCGAGCGCGCCGGTCGCCAACTCCAGGCGTCGGCCACCGGGCAGCTTGGCTTCCTCGGCAACGTCGGGGTCGTCGTTCTGCCGCGTGCCTTCCTGGCGGGCGATGGCGAGCGCGGCGAGCCCGAGCGCGGCGACGATCGCGATCACGGGGCCCGGGCTGACCGAGGCGTCCTTGACGGCGAACCCGGCGACGAGGTTCGGCACGGCGACCGCGAGCACCCCGGCCGCGAGCCCGAGCACGCTGCCCCTGGCCGCGGCGCGCAGTCCGGATCCGAAGGCCAGCGCCGCACCGAGCGGCATGGCGAAGGCGAGGAAGAGGGCGCCGGTGAGCACCGGCCACGGCGATTCGAAGGCGTTGCGGGCGGGGAGGTACGGGTCGGCGGACTCGAACGGCGCCATCACCAGCCCGACCCCGGCGACGACGGTCAGCCCGATCGCGAGCACCACCAGGCGGGGGCCGCCGGGCAGGTCCGTGCCCTCGGCCTCGGCTTCGCGCCGCACGAAGTACACCGCGGCGATGCCCGCGGCGGCGGTGAGCAGGTGCCCGGCGAACAGCAGCCACAGCCCGGGGCCCGCGGTGCCCGCTTCCAGCTGGACGGGCACGTGGAACTCGGGGCGGGCGGCGGTGGAGAGGTCGACGAGGAGCTGGAGGTCGAGCAGGAGGCGCCCGGGAGCCAGCACGGCCGTCCCGGCGAGCACGCCGGCCGCGAGGGTGGGGTGGCCGCGGGTGAAGGCGAGCACCGCGATCGCGGCGGGGAGCAACGCCAGCACGATCAGCAGGACCGCGGCGGCGTACCCGGGATGGGCGTCGCCGACCACGGGCACGAGCCCGCCGACGGCGAGCAGGACCGAGCCGAGCACCCCGCAGATCAGCGCTCCGGACAGGAGGCCGGGCTTGGAAGTCATCGCGAGGACGCTAGCAAGGTCGGGTGCTTTTGCTTCGGGCGCCACGCAACCTGGGTGGCGCCCAGGCGTCCAACGGCATATCGCTCCCTTCGGGGCGGAGCGGTTGAGGGGTTGCCCGCCCAACGGGGAGGCGGACAGCGCACAGGGAACCGGGGAACTGGTGACCGGGGCCCGCCCGCTTTGACCGGGGGCGGGCCACGGTCATTTCAGGGGGTGGATGGCGCGGTCGGCGCCCACTCGTTCTGACTTGACTTCAGCTTTGGTGTCGGCGGCGCGCCGCCGGACTGGCGGGCGCTGGGCTATCGGGCGGCGCTGGCCGCGGGTTGGCGACGCCGGGTTGGGGATTGAGGGGCGCTGGGCTGCCGGAGGATGGCGCCGCAGGCCCCGGCGCAGCTTCCGGACGGCGCGCCGGGCCAGCGAGGGGGCAGCGCTGGTCTGGCCGAAGGGCGCCAGTGAACGGAGGGGCAGCGCTGGCCTCGCCGGAGGGCGCCAGTGAGCTGCAGTGCGGTGGCGGCAATGGGGCCTGCCGGTCGGCCGCGTTCGGTCGCTGGGCTTGGCCGTCGGGGCGCGGCGCTCGGCCTCACGCAGCTACCTGATCACCGGGCTCGGCGGCGACGGCGCGGGACTCAGCTGAAGGACCGCGGGCATGTCCGCTCGAGAACAGAGGCGCCCAGCTGCCTGAACACCGAACCTGCCTCTCGGGCGAAGCTCGGCCTACGAGCGTGGCCTCGGGTCCGGGCAGCGCTGCGGGGGCCCAGGGGCAGAGGTCAGCGGAGCGGTGGGAGTGGAGGGGCCAGCGCGCAGTGGAGTTGGCACAGCAGGAAGGCGCAGTGGGGTTGGCGAGATGGGGAGGCCGAGCGGGGGTTGGCGAAGTGAGGAGGCACAGCGGGGTTGGCGGAGTCAGGGTTTTGGCGGAGTGAGGGTTGCCGCAGGAGGTAGGGGGCCACAACGGGGTGGCGCAGGTGCGGCGGCGGCTGGGCGGAGCCGGGCGGTAGAGGGGGCGTGAGCTGCGAGGAAGCGGCGCGGCGGGGTGGTTCGGATGGGTGAAAGAGGGGCGGGAGCGCCGGTGCAACGGTTTATTCCGCGGACGCACCGGGTAAATCCGGACAACGGGAGCGTTCGGGGACCCTGGAGCGTGGGTTTGTGACCTGGAGCACAGGCGGGGGCCTGTTGTCCAGGTCACACCTACGGAGTAATCGGGGGTCTACTTTGGGTCATAATCACAGCTAGTGCGCGCGTGCGTCGCCCTCGTTCGGCCGATGCGGTCGCTGCGCCTTGCCCCGGGTGGTGCCCCTTCGTTAGTGTCCCGGGGTCCCCATTACAGTCAGATCACGAATAGGACGCCGCGCAACCACCCCCGAGGTCGCGCACCGGGTTCCCCCGCCCGGCAGTCCGGACGCGAGATCTGATTCCCCGAAGATGGAAGGCCCCGTAGTCTTGGCTCGACACCGCTCCCCCGGCGGCCAAGTTCCTTCCCCGGAGCTGGAAGACGCACTCGACGGTGCGGTCATCCGAGTCCGGGGTACGCACCGGCTCCCCCCGCCCCCGTCCGCCCTCCGTGGCCGTGTTGTGGTCGCCGCTGTCGCCGCCGGCGCTTTCGCCGCCGCGGCCGCCGGCTCGACGCTCCAATCGCTCGGTTCCGACTCCGACGCCAATGTGACGCCGCTGGCCAGCTCTCGTGACGCCAGTGCCGCGTTCGGCGTCGGTGGCGACACCAAGGCCAGCGCTCCCGAACTCCTTCCGGTCGCCCTCAGCAGCGACGCCTCCGCCGAAGTCCAGAAGCTGGACGACAGCGCGTCGGTGACCACCGCTCGCGTGGAGCGCGAAGAGGCGGAGCAGCGCAAGAAGGAAGAAGAGGCCAAGCGCCCCAAGATCGTGAACCCGTGCCCCGAGGCCCGGTTCACCTCCGGCTTCGGTGCCCGCTGGGGCGCCAGCCACAACGGCATCGACCTCGCCGCCCCGATCGGCACCCCGATCCTCGCCGCCGCTGACGGCACCGTGATCGAGGCTGGCTCGGCCAGCGGCTTCGGCCTGTGGGTCCGCATCCAGATGGACGACGGCACCATCCACGTCTACGGCCACATGAACAGCTTCTCCGTCCGCTCCGGCCAGAAGGTCAAGGCGGGCGAGCAGATCGCCGAGGTCGGCAACCGCGGCCAGTCCACCGGACCGCACCTGCACTTCGAGGTGTGGACCGGCGGCGGCAAGAAGATCGACCCGAGCCCCTGGCTGCGCGAGCGCGGCGTCAAGATCTGAACCTGATCCTTCCGGATCCTCCGGTGGATGGCCCTCGCACGTCGTAGGCGAGGGCTGTCCGCCTTCTCCACCACAGTCACACCTGGCACCACCCTCACGCGCCACACCGTCCGGGCCTTCGGCATGCGCGTGTCGTGCGGTGCCGATCTGACCGGGACGCGAAGAGCACCGCAGCGCCGAGTTCCAGCGCGCCGGCTGCCGCCTCGCCCGCGGTGACCTACGGGAGGTCGCCGCGCACGCCGGGCCCGCCCCACCAGTTCGCCACATGTCGTTTCTCCTGCTCCCGGGGGGTGCAGGGACCCACCCGCTCGTCGAACTTCTGTTCGACTCTCTTTATAGCGGGTGGGTACGACAGTTTTAGAGCTTCACCATCGGCACGCTGCCGATGAGCATCAGCTTGACCTTGCCGGAGGCACCGAAGTCGATGGTCGCGGTGGCGCGGGGACCGGTGCCGTCGGCCGCGACCACCGTGCCGAGGCCGTACTTGTCGTGGCTGACGCGGTCGCCGACGTCCAGCTTCAGCGCCACCGTGTCCTTCCAGCCCTTGAAGTTCGTCGTGCGCATCCCGCGCGAGGAGATGCCTGCCTGCGCCGAATCACCGCCGAACGAGGACGAGCGGCTGCCCCAGGTGGTCGCCGCGCGCGGGGAACCGGAGCGGAAGCCACCGCGAGACGGCTCCTCGCGTCGCCAGTCGAGCAGTTCGGCCGGGATTTCGTCCAGGAAGCGCGAAGCCGGGTTCGCCATGGGCTGACCCCAGGCCGTGCGCGCGACCGCCCTGGAGACGTACAGGCGCTGCCGCGCGCGCGTGATGGCCACGTAGGCCAGCCGCCGTTCCTCGGCCAGCTCGGCGGGCTCGGACAGGGCGCGCATGTGCGGGAAGATGCCGTCCTCCCAGCCGGTGCAGAACACCACCGGGTACTCCAGGCCCTTCGCGGTGTGCACGGTCATCAGCGTGACCACGCCCGCGTCGTCGGAGTCGTCCCCGTCCGGCGACGGGATCGAGTCGGCGTCGGCGACCAGCGACACCCGCTCCAGGAACGCGGGCAGCGAGCCGGGCACCACCACGGTGTCCTCCGGCGGGGGCGTGACCTCCGCGGCGAACTCGCCGAACTCCCTGGCCACGGTGACCAGCTCGGTCAGGTTCTCCACCCGGGACGCGTCCTGCGGGTCGTCGGAGTCCTCCAGTTCCTGGCGGTAGCCGGTGCGCTCGAGCACCGCCTCCAGGATGTCGGCCACCTCGGCCTCGTCCTCGACCAGCCGGCCGAGGTCGTCCATCAGCTCAAGGAAGCCCGCGATCGCCTTCTGCGACCGCGGGTTCATCAGCGTCACCTTGCCGTCGACGGACTCGCGCAGCGCCGCGGCGAACGAGATCCGCTCGCGCTCGGCGTGCGCGGCCACCACCGCTTCGGCCCGGTCGCCGATGCCGCGCTTGGGCACGTTGAGAATGCGGCGCAGGCTGACCGTGTCCTCCGGGTTGGCCAGCACGCGCAGGTAGGCCAGCATGTCGCGGACCTCGCGCCGCTCGTAGAACCGCACTCCGCCGACCACGCGGTAAGGCAGGCCGAGCCGGATGAAGATCTCCTCGAACACGCGCGACTGGTTGTTCGTGCGGTAGAAGACGGCCACGTCGCCGTAGGTCGCCGCGCCCGAATCGGCCAGCTCGTCGATCTCGCCGGCGACGAAGGCGGCCTCGTCGTGCTCGTTGTCGGCCACGTAGCCGACGATCTTCTCGCCGTCGCCGGAGTCGGTCCACAACCGCTTCGCGCGGCGGTTCGGGTTGCGCGCGATCACCGCGTTCGCCGCGGAGAGAATGGTCTGCGTGGAGCGGTAGTTCTGCTCCAGGAGGATGGTGTGCGCGTTGGTGAAGTCGCGCTCGAACTCCTCGATGTTGCGGATGGTCGCGCCGCGGAAGGCGTAGATCGACTGGTCCGCGTCACCGACCACGCACAGCTCGCCCGGCTCCACCCCGGACTCGGTGGTCCCGGTGCCGACCAGCTCGCGGACCAGGGTGTACTGCGCGTGGTTGGTGTCCTGGTACTCGTCGACCAGCACGTGGCGGAACCGGCGCCGGTAGTACTCGGCCACGTCGGGGAAGTTCTGCAGCAGCTCGACCGTGCGCATGATCAGGTCGTCGAAGTCCATCGCGTTGGCCTGGCCGAGGCGCAGCTGGTACTCCGCGTACGCCTCGGCGACCCGGCGCTCCAGGTCGTTGGCGGCCTTGGCCTTGGCGTCCTCGGCGTCGAGCAGCTCGTTCTTCAGGTTCGAGATGTGGATGGCCAGCGTGCGCGCCGGGTACCGCTTCGGGTCCAGGTCGAGGTCACGCGCGACCAGCGTGATCAGGCGCTTGGTGTCGTCGGAGTCGTAGATGGAGAAGCTGGAGGTCATGCCGAGGGTCTTGGCCTCGCGGCGCATGATCCGCACGCACATGGAGTGGAAGGTGGACACCCACATCGCGTTGGCGCGCTTGCCGACCAGCTCGGTGACCCGGTCGCGCATCTCGGCGGCGGCCTTGTTGGTGAAGGTGATCGCGAGGATCTGGCCGGGGTGCGCGCCGCGCTCGGCGAGCAGGTAGGCGATCCGGCGGGTGAGCACCCTCGTTTTGCCCGAACCCGCGCCCGCGACGACAAGCAGCGGCGCACCGGCGTGGGTGACCGCGGCGCGCTGGGCGGGGTTGAGGTCGGCCAGCAGGGCGGACTCGCCGGTGGGGGCGGGGAGATCGAAGAGGGTGTCCATCGCCTGTCCACGTTACTCGGCAGGGGTGACGAAGTACGGCACCGGACGTAGGTGGCGAAGCCGCCCGTGATCCGATGCCGGGACGGGCCGCCCGCGCGCACCCTGGTGGCATGTCCAGTACAGAGCCGACACCAGCCAGGATCCGCGCTTCGGACGCCGAACGCGAACGGGTCGCCACCCGAGTCCAGTCCGCCGGCGCGGCGGGCAGGCTCACCATCACCGAAACCGACGAGCGGGTCGCCGCTGTCTACGCCGCGACGTTCACCGACGAACTGACCGGGCTGACCGCCGACCTGCCGCCGGAGCGGCCGTCGTTCCGGCGCGTGCCGGTGCGCTCGGTGCGCGCGCTACGGGTGCACGCGGCGATCGCCGCGCTGCTCTCGATCCTGCTCGTGGTGCGCTGGGGATTCTCCGGCGCCGACTTCTTCTGGCCGCTGGTGCCCATCTTCTGGCTTGCGGTCAGCGTCGCCGGGCACGCCTGGGTGCGCGGGTTCCCGGCCCGTCGGCGTGACGTTGTGCAATACTGACGGTGTGCGGCGCTACCACCGATTTTTCTACGGGATCCGGACTCCGGCTCCCGTGTCCGCGTAGTGCCACGACGCAGTCACCACGAAGCCCCGGAGTCCACGGACCCGGGGCTTTCGCAGGCTTTGGGACCCGCAGCGGATCCGGACCCGATCACGGAGGTCCCGATGAACCCCCAGACCGACGAGACCAGCGATGTCAGCGAAGTTCACGACGCGCAGGACATCGACGCGCTCCGCAAGGAGATCGACTGGCTCGACAAGGAGATCCTGCGCCTGGTGAAACGCCGGGTCGAGGTGTCCAAGACGATCGGCGCCGCGCGGATGGCCGCCGGTGGCACGCGCATCGTCTACAACCGCGAGATGGACGTGCTCGCGCGCTACCGCGAACTCGGGCCCGAGGGTCGCGAGCTGGCGATGGCGCTGCTGAACCTCGGCCGGGGGCGGCTCGGGCGCTGACCGCGCGGTAACGATGCCGGAAGTTCAGGGTGTGCCCTGAGCCGCCGCGTGCCGGAAACGGGCACACTGGACGCATGGGAACGATCGTCAACCTGATCGCCGTGGTGGTGGCCATCGCCGGGCTGCTCGCCGCGCTCGGTCACGCCGGTTACCTCGCGATGCTGAACAAGGCCGCCAAGGACAGGGCGGGTGGCTCGCCGATCGCGCAGTACGTGCGCAGCCGGTGGGCGGTGGCCGGTGGTACCACGGCCGCCTCGTTCCTCGCGCTGCTGATCACCGGAAGTGACGCGATCCCGATGGACGTGCTGGCGATCGTGCTCGCAACCGGTAGCGGAGCGGTGGCCACCAAGGCATTGCAGTCCACCCAGCAGAGGTACCGAAGCGGCGGCTGAGCCCCGGAGGCACACTCAGAGCGGTTACCCGGGGTGCCGTCGGTGGCGCGCCACCCGGCCGGCGCGCCCGTCGGAGTGAATTTTCTGCAAGTTGCAGATTCGATGGCGCGTTCTCGCCCGCGGCCTTCTACTCTGTTCTTCGAGAGGACCCGCGTGTCAGTTCGGGCATGCGAGGCCGGTGGTCTCGCATGTGCACAGCCGGATGCTCGTGCAGATGTGATGTGCAAATGCTCGGCAGCACCGAATGTGCAACTGCTCCGATCGGGTTGAACCGGGTAAGACCACCGTCAGCACGGCAGGGAGGGGAGGTCCACCCAGCATGAACGGCAGGATCGACTCCACCGGCACCGGTACCGGGCACGGCCGTCACCGCCGCGGCTCGGGCACCTGGACCCCGGCCGTCCCGCACGCGCAGGGACACCACTCGCACCGCGCCTACGGCGGCACCGGAACGCTCGAGCCGCCCGTTCAGCGCACCGATCCCGGCTTCCACGCCTCCCGCGGCGAGCTGCCGATTTCCGCCCGCGCCGACTACGCCGACTTCGGCGCTCGCGCCGAGCTTGGCACCCGCGCTGACCAGGGCGGCGGCGCTTACTCAGGCGCCCGCCCCGACTTCGGCGGCGGCGCTTATCCCGGTGCGCGCACCGCCTTCGGCGACAGCGGCGACTTCAGCGACTTCGCCGACCGCGGCGAGTTCGGTAACCACGGCGAGCGCGGCGGGTTCGGCGACCGCGGCGAGGTTGAAGGCCATGTCGACCAAGCGGATCTCGCGGACACCGCGCCTCTCGCGCCGCCGGTGTTGCCGAGCCAGCGTGGTGAACAGCGTCCACCCACCGCCAACACAGCCGACGTCACCGGGCCGGTTCGCCGCACCAAGGTCACGCTGACCCCGCCCACGCCTCCCGCGCCCGAGGAGGAGGACGCCGAAGACGAGGCCCGCATCTATCTCGCGCCGCCGGTGGACGGGCTGAGCACCTTCGACCTCGGCTCGGTGCCCGCCTCGGTCACCCCGCCGCGGACCTGGCGCAAGGCCGCCTGGTTCGCCGCCGCCTCCTCCGGTGGCGTGGTGGTCGCCATGCTGTGCGCCGGTTCGTTCCTGGTCGGCCAGCCACCGGCGAGCGAGTCCCGCGCGATCAACGGCTGGCTCGGCGAGAACGGCGGCGGTGGCCACCCGCTGGTCCAGGGCGATCTGCCCTTGCCCGGTGACGGCACGGGCACCGGCACCAGCAACGAACCGCCCGCGACGGACGACACGGGCACCACGGACCCCTCCCTGCCCGGCAGCGACCTGCCGACCTCCGGCGGCAGGCCCGGCACCAGCACCGGTGACGCGCCGTCCTCGGTGGGCGGCGGGCGCCCGACCACCTCGCCGACCGGGCCGGGCAGCGGGCAGCCGGACAGCAGCAAACCCCAGCCCGAACTGCAAAAACCGCCCTCGAAGCCGGCCAAGCGCGAGTTCGAGAAGCAGCGCTATTGGACCAGCAACGACCCGAAGACGATGGCCGATCACTCGGAGAAGTTCTTCAACACCGTCACCGAGGACCCCGGCTCGGCCGCCGCGCTGACCGAGGGCGAGCTGCAGCAGGAAGGCGCCTCCGGCCTGCGGGAGAGCTACTCCGACGTGGCGTACTTCGAGGTCAAGCACATCTACGTGGACCCGAACGACGGGGTCACGGTGAACACCGTCGAAGTGACCCACACCGACGGCAGCAAGAGCACCGAGCAGCGCACCCTGGTCTTCAGCGAGAACGACAAGATCACCAACGACGGGCGCTGAGCGTTACCGCGGAAACGCTGGGCCGTTCGGCCTAGCGCCGAACGGCCCGTGATTGGGCTATGTGGGTGGCGTTGACTGCCGTTCGTCGTGCCGCAGGGACTATCCGGCGATCGAGGGTGGCTCCGGGCCGTGCTCGTTCGGTTACCTGGAGGCGTGCACGAGACAACCGGTATCCAGCAGGAGCCGGCCAGGACCCGGGTGGAGGACGTCGTCCCGCCGGAGATGCTGGCCGACCCACTGGTCGACCGCGCGCACCTCGAGGAAGTGTTCGCCGCGCCGGAGCGGTTCCTGCCCGAACCGGTCCCCGACCCGGTGCCGGAGCGCCCGCCGAGACCGCCGGAGGCCCCACCGCACGAGCCGGAAAGCCGGTTCGCCCGCCGGTCCAAGCTGTTCGGCCTGCTGGGCGCGGCGGCCCTGCTGACCGGCTCGATCGCCGCGGCGGCCATGCTGCGCGACCGGCCGCCGGAGCATTCGGTCGGGACGGTGCAGCCGGCGGAGGCCGGGATCACCGGCGCGGCCGCGCTCGGCGGGTTCGCCATTCCGGCGCCGCGCGGGCAGGCACTCACCGGTCCGACGCTGCCCGCGACCTCGGAAACCACGTCCACCGGCCAGACCACCACCTCGACCGGGGACACCACCGCGGCCCAGGTGGTGCCCGGGACCGTGTCACCGGCGGCAGGCACGTCGACCAGCACCCCGGTGAGCAAGCGCGAACTGGTCGAGCGGTTCTACCGGCAGGTGGACGTCGATCCCGGCGGCGCGCTGTCGATGCTCACCGGCACGCTGGCCGGGCAGCAGCCGGGCGATCTCGTGCGCGCGTGGACCGCGATGGACTCGGTGCACGTGGAAAACGTGCGCGAGCAGGCGGACGGCTCGGTGCTCGCGGTGGTCACCATGTTCGGCGACGACGGGCGGCAGCTGCGGATCACCCAGCAGCTGTGGTTCAGCGGGGTCGACGGCGGATTGATCTCCGAGGCCCGCTTGCTTTCCGCCCAGCACACTTCCTAGGCTCTGCGCCGCTCGTCGTGACCAGGCCCACCCACGCGCTGGGTGCCGCCTGCGTGTGCGCAGAGTTAACGCCCTAGCCTTAGTCACGAGACGGTCTCGGCAAACCCGGCCCACAGATCGTCCCCCTGTGCATACGCTTCAGCGGGCACTAGTTCCACCGTCAGGCCCGCGGAGCACCAGAAGGAGGTCGCGTGAGCGACGAGGGTCGCCTGGTCGCCGGCCGGTATCGCATCGTCCAGCGGATCGGCACCGGCGCGATGGGCGCCGTCTGGCAAGCGCACGACGAGGTGCTGGCGCGCACGGTCGCGATCAAGCAACTGCTGCTGCAGCCGGGCCTGGACGGGCACGAAGCCGAGGACGCCAGGCAGCGCACCATGCGCGAAGGCCGGATCGCCGCGCGGCTGCACCACCCGAACGCGATCACCGTGTTCGACGTCGTCACCGACGACAACGGCCAGCCGTGCCTGATCATGGAGTACCTGAACTCCACCAGCCTGGCGCAGGTGCTCCACGAGCACAAAACGCTGCCGCCGATGGAGGTGGCGCGGATCGGCGCGCAGATCGCGGAGGCGCTCAAGGAAGCGCACGCGGTCGGCATCGTGCACCGCGACATCAAGCCGGGCAACATCCTGATCGCGGGCAACGGCCACGTGAAGATCACCGACTTCGGCATCTCGCGGGCCAAGGACGACGTCACGGTGACCAAGACCGGCATGATCGCCGGTACCCCCGCCTACCTGGCGCCCGAAGTGGCCATCGGCGGTGATCCCGGTCCCGAGTCGGACGTGTTCTCGCTGGGTTCGACGCTGTACGCGGCCTGCGAGGGCCAGCCGCCGTTCGGGCTGAGCGAGAACACGCTGAGCCTGCTGCACGCGGTCGCCGCCGGTCAGATCAACCCGCCGCGGCAGTCCGGGCCGATGGCCAGCGTGCTCGCGGTGATGCTGCACCCCGAGGTCGACCACCGGCCGACCGCCGCGGAGTGCCAGGACCTGCTGGACGCGGTCGCCCGCGGGGAGACCCCGCTCGGTGGCCCGACCGAGGCGCTGGCCGCCCCGGCGGCGGCGCTCGGTGCCGGCGCGATGGCCGGTGCGCTGGGCACGCAGACCCTGCCGGAGCCCGACGAGATGTCCGGCGGTTACTCCGGCACGCTCTCGGACACCCCGGCCGCCGGTGGTTTCTACGACGACCGCCCGGACGAGGGGTACGCGCCCGCCGAGGGTTACCCCGACGAGGACTACGACAGCGACCAGTTCCGCGCCGCGGCCGCCACCACGGTCGCGCCGGCCCCGCAGCCGTACCCGAACAACAGCGACGACGACTACGACTACCAGCCCGCACCGCAGGGCGCGCCGGCGCCGGTCGACGACCGTCGCGGCGCGTGGAAGAAGCCGGCCGCGATCGGTGGCATCGTGCTGGTCGCGCTGGTGGCGCTGGGCGTGTGGATCTTCCTGCCCGGTGACAACAAGGCGGGCGACGCCGATCCGATCGCGCCGCCGCCCGCGCCCAGTTCGAGCGCGCCGTCGAGCACGGAAAGCTCGGTCGTGGAGTCGAGTGCCGAGGAGGAGTCCTCGACGCGTCCGGAGCCGCCGAAGCAGACGTCTTCGGCTCCGCCCAAGGACAACACCCCGACCAAGGACACGCCGACGCCGACCAAGTCCTCCCCGAAGCCGACGAAGTCCACGCCGCAGGAACCGTCGACGGAACCGAGCGGACCGCCGCCCAGCGGCGGCAACGGGTAGGCAGGCTCACGCTCGCTGTGGCGCGGTGGCAGTCGATCACCGGTTACTGTGGATGGCCAGAACCCCGGACCGTTGGCGTGACAGAGGTAGTTGATTGAGTTCTCAGGGCGCGCTCATCGGCGGCCGGTACCGGCTGGACCAGCCGATCGGGCGCGGACGAGCAGGAATCGTCTGGATGGCGTACGACACGCGCCTGCACCGCAACGTGGCCGCGAAACGGCTCTACCTGCCCCCAGGGCTCGACCCGCAGCAGGCCGAGCGTGCCCGCGCGGTGGCCGTGCAGCAGGGTCACGACGCCACGCGGATTTCGCACGCCTGCGCGATCACCGTGCACGACGTGGTCCGCGACGGCGCCGACGTGTGGCTGGCGATGGAGTACGTGCCCTCGCGCAACATGGTCGACTTCCTGTCCGAGTACGGCAGGCTCACCGCCGAGCAGGCCGCCTTTCTCGGCGTGCAGCTGGGTTCGGCGCTGATCGCCGCGCACGCCGCCGGCATCCCGCACCGCGGCCTGCAGCCGAGCAACGTGCTGCTCGCCGACGACGGCGGCGTCAAGCTGACCGACATCGGCATCTCCGGCTGGCTCGACCCGGCGTACCTCTCACCCGAGGTGCGGCGCGGGGAGACGCCGACGACCGCGTCCGACGCGTACTCGCTGGGCGCCACCCTGTTCGCCGCGGTCGAGGGCGTGCCGCCGATGGGCCCGGACGGCGCCGGTCCGCAGGTGCAGCCCAACCACACCGGGGTGCTCTCCGGCGCGCTGTCGAAGATGCTGCGCGCGGACCCGGTCACCCGGCCGACCGTCTCCGACATCATCACCTCGCTCAAGGCGATCACCGACGGCAGGCAGACGGCGTTCATCCCGCCGACCGCGACCGCGCTGCCCGAGGTGACCACGCCGCCGCCGTCCCAGCACGGCCCGCCACCGATCCCGCCGCACCAGCAGACCCGCATCGGCGAGATGGCCCCGGTGCCGCAGCAGGCGCAGCGCTCGGCCCCGTCCGGGGATCAGATCCGCCGCTGGGTGGTGATGGCGCTGGCCATCTTCTTCGCGGTGGCGATGGGGATCGCGTTCACCGAGCTGTTCCTGCTCTGACCGAAGCCGCGCGCAGGCCGTCGACCAGGTGGCGGACCACCGGCAGGTCACGCGCGTGCGAGGCGACCGCGGCCTGGATGCAGCGCACGATGTCCGGCCGGACGACCGGGCGCACCACCACGCCGGGATTCGGTGAACCAAGGCCCAGCTCGGGGATCAGCATCACGCCGAGCCCGGCCGCGACGAAGCCCTGCGCGGTGGCGTAGTCCTCGGACTCGACCACGAACTCCGGCGTGAACCCGGCTTCGGCGCAGGCGCCGAGCAGGATGTCGAGGCAGGGCCCGAGCGGTTCGATGCCTACCCACGGCTCGCCGCCGAGATCGGCCAGCTCGATCACCTCCTTCGAGGCCAGCGGGTGCGACCTCGGCAGCACCGCCCGGTACGGGTCCTCGAGCAGCGGGAACAGGTCCACGTTCTTCGCCGGGCGCCCCTGTCGCGGCATCACGACGATGGCGAAGTCGGTCTCCCCGGACTCGACCGCGGGCAGCGGGTCCTCCGGCTCGGTCAGCTTCAGGCTGAGCCGGACCCCGGGAAAGTCGCGGCGCACGGCGGCCACCGCGGGCGGCACCAGCGCGGCGCCGGCGGTGGCGAAGTACCGGATGGACAGGCTCCCTGTCCGCCCGTCCTTCAGCTCGGCCAAAGCTGCTTCTGCCCGCAGAAGCTGGTGGCCCAGCACTTCGGCGTGTTCGGCGAGCAGGCGGCCCGCCGGGGTGGGGCGCACGCCGCGGCCGGCGCGTTCGAGCAGGGGCGTGCCCGCCTCGCGTTCCAGGGTGGACAGTTGCTGGCTCAGCGCCGACGGCGTGTAACCGAGCGTGCGGGCCGCCGCGGAGATCGAACCGCTGGTGATCACCGCGTTCAGCACCTGCATGCGCCGGAAGTCGAGCATGGCCCGATCTTACAGTTCTGCTAACAGATCACTGCAGAAGATTTCGCTTGTCCTTACCTCTCGACCTGGCAAGGCTGGAGCCGTACTGAGGGAGGCTGGGGTGACCGAAACGAAGACCCTGATGCGGATGGGCGCGCTCGCACTCATGTGGGGGTCGAGCTTCTTCTGGATCAAACTCGGGCTGCACGCGTTCTCGCCGGTGCAGCTCGTGCTCGCCAGGCTGGTGCTCGGCGCCGGTGTGCTGTTGCTGCTCTGCCTGCTCAACCGCCACCGGCTGCCGTCCGACCGGCGGCTGTGGTTCCACCTGGCCGTGGCCGGGCTGTTCCACTGCGCGCTGCCGTTCCTGCTCTTCGCGATCGGCGAGCAGACGGTGGACTCCGGCATCACCGGCGTGATCAACGCCACCACGCCGCTGTGGGCGCTGCTGGTCGCGGTGCTCTGGGGCATGGAGCGCAAGCTGGGCCTGGCCAAGGGCGCCGGACTGGTGCTCGGCCTGGCGGGCACCGCGCTGATCTTCGCGCCGTGGCAGGCGTCCGGCCTGCTCAGCTGGGGCGCGCTGGCCTGCCTCGCGGCGTCGGCCAGCTACGGTTTTGTGTTCGTCTACGAGGAGCGGCACCTCTCGCGCAGCGGGTCGTCGCCGATCGTGCTCGCCGGGACGCAGATGCTGCTGGCCAGTGGGTTCATCCTGCTGGCGATGCCGGTCGGCGGCACCACGCCGGTGCACTTCGACCTCGGTGCCTTCGTCGCGGTGGCGGTGCTCGGTGTGTTCTCCACCGGGATCGCCTTCGCGATGAACTACCGGCTGCTGGAGACCGAGGGCGCGGTGGCGGCGTCGACCGTGGGTTACCTGCTGCCGGTGGTGTCGGTGCTGCTGGGCAGCCTGTTCCTCAGCGAGCAGCTGGACCTGCGGGTGCTGGCCGGCATGGTGATCGTGCTCGCCGGGGTCGCGCTGACCAGGGTGCGAAAGCGCGCGGTGAACCTCGAACCGGAGCCGATCCCGGTGGAACCGGCCCCAGCGAAGTAGCTAGACGAGGCGGCGGTCGGAGGCCCAGCGGGACAGCTCGTAGCGGTTGGACAGCTGGGTCTTCCGCAGGACGCTGGACACGTGGGTCTCCACCGTCTTCACCGAGATGAACAGCTCCGACGCGATCTCCTTGTAGGCGTACCCCCGCGCGAGCAGGCGCAGCACGTCCCGCTCGCGCGGGGTCAGCAGGTCCAGCTCGGGGTCGCTGATGGGCGCCGAGCCGGGCCGGTCGGCGAAGGCGTCGAGCACAAAGCCGGCCAGTCGCGGTGAGAACACCGCGTCCCCGTCGGAGACCCGGACCACCGCGCGGACCAGCTCCTTCGACGAGATCGTCTTGGTGACGTACCCCCGGGCCCCCGCCCGGATCACCGCGATCACGTCCTCGGCCGCGTCCGACACCGACAGCGCCAGGAACACCACGTCCGGCAGCTCCGGCCGGATCCGGCGCAGCACCTCGGCCCCGCCGCCGTCGGGCATGTGCACGTCGAGCAGCACCACCTGCGGGCGGGTGCGCGCGATCCCCGCCGCCGCCTCGGCGACGGACCCCGCCTCGCCGACCACCCGCACCTCCTCGGTGATCGACTCCAGCTCGGCCCGCACCCCCGCGCGGAACAAAGCGTGGTCGTCCACCAGGAACACCGAAACCGGCTTCTTCGCTTCGTCCGTCACGCGACCTTCCCAACCTTGAGCGGCATCTCCAACTGCACCTCGGTGCCCTCGCCAGGGGCGGTGCGCACACGGCACTTGCCGCCGTTGCGCTCCATCCTCCCCCGGATCGAGTCGGCGAGGCCATGCCGGTCGTCCGGAACCGCGTCCTGGTCGAATCCCTTCCCCCGATCGCGCACGAACACGGTGACCGCCGTCGGCTCCACCTCGGCGTACACGCTGACCTCGTCCACCCCGGCGTGCTTGGCCGCGTTGACGATGGCCTCCCGCGCGGCCTGCACCAGCGCGGTCAGCGGCTCGTCCAGCTCGGCCTCCCCGACCACCACCTGCTGGACCGAGATCGCGAAGCTGTCCTCCACCTCCCCGCACGCGGTCGCGATGGCCTCCGACAGGCGCGACAGCCGTGCCCCCGACTGACCCGCCTGCCCGAGCCCCTCCGACCCCGACTTCTCCTTGTCCCCGTACCCCGACGGCCCGTAGAGCCAGCTGCGCAGCTGGCGTTCCTGTCCCCTGGCCAGCCGCGCCACCTCGCGCGGGTCCCCCGACTGCTTCTGGATCAGCGCCAGCGTCTGCAACACCGAGTCGTGCAGGTGCGCGGCGATCTCGGCGCGTTCCTCGGTGCGGATGCGGGCCCGCCGCTCCTCCCCGAGGTCACGGACCAGCCGGACCCAGAACGGCACGGTCAGCACCGCCACCCCGATCAGCGTGGCCAGCACCGCGAGCAGCGCGAACTGGATCTGCTCCATGCTCCCCGAGCGGAGCAGCACCACACCGACGCCGGTCATCACCAGCGCCGCCCCGGCCAGGATGCGGATCGCCGCCGACCAGCCGCCCGCCCCGGACAGCGTGCCGACGACCCCCGTCTTGGCACCGGTGCGCCAGCGGCGGCGCTGCGACTCGTCGGCCTCGCGCCAGACCACCGCCGCGCCGATCAGCGCGACCGTCAGCGGCGCGGCCACCCAGCCGCTGAACAACCCGCTCAGCGCGCCCCCGGCCACGGTCAGGCCGACACCGAGCGCGATCAGCCCGAACGCCTGCTGGCGGTCCTTGGCGGTGCCCTCCTTCTTCTCCTCCTTGGCGTTCTGCGGGACGAACACCCAGAGCAGGCCGTAGGCGAACATGCCGACCCCGCCGAGGCCGCCGAGCAGCGCGAAGGCCATCCGCACCCAGAGCACGCGCACGCCGAGGTGGTCGGCGAGGCCGCCGGCCACACCGGCCACCGCGCGCCCGGACCGCCGCCGGTACATCTTCGGCGGGCCCGCGTCCCCGACCGCCGAGCGCGGGGCCGGGATCACCGCGGTCTCCGCATCGGGCGGCGCGGCCGGAGTGGATTGCTGGAGCTGTTCTGGCACGTGACCCATGGTCACACGGCCACGCACCCGAATCATCAGGGAAACCCCCGAGGTGGACCCGGGTCCCGCCGCCCCTGAGCAAGTTCAGGGGACATCCCGGATGTGCCGGGACGGGGTCAGACCGCATTCTCGATGGCATGAGTGGGACATCGACGCAGCCGCCGGACACTTCGAAGCCGGTGCTCAACGGTTTCGAAGAAACGGTCAAGGACTTCTGGGCGAGCCGCCCGCGCCGCCCGAAGCAGGGGCGCAAGGTCGCGGGTGTGGCGGCGGCGATCGGCAACCGCTACGGCATCGACCCGGTGGTGGTGCGGGTGGCGCTCGTCGCCGCGACCGTGTTCGGCGGCATCGGCATCGGCCTGTACGTGGTCGGCTGGCTGCTCTTCGCCGACGAGCACGACGAGGTCGCCCCGATCGAAGGGCTGATCGGCCGCGGCCGGACGTCGATGAACCCGGGCTTGACCGTGGTGCTGGCCTGCTCCCTGTTCTTCCTCATCCCCTGGTCGTTCGCCGGCAACTGGTTCGACGGCGGCGGGTTCTTCGGCCTCGGCCTGATCCTGCTCGCGCTGTACCTGCTGCACCGCAGTCGCGGCCAGTTCAACCGTCCCGCCGTGCCGCCGGCTCCCGGCCACGACGCGGGATTCACCATGACCGACGGAGGTACCACCGTGTCCAGCAGCACCGACGCGCCCCCGCAGTGGGACCCGCTCGGCGCGGCGCCGTTCGCCTGGGATCTGCCCGATCCCCATCCGGCGCCGGTGCTCGCCGACGAGCCCCCGCCGCCGCCGGTCCCGCGGCGCCGCTCGTCCGCGGTCGGCAAGGCGACCTTCGCGGTGGCACTGGTCACCGCCGGGGTGCTGACCACGCTCGGCATCACCGGGGTGCCGTGGTTCACCCCGGCGCACATCATCGGCGTGACGCTCGGTGTGCTCGGGATCGGCATGGTCGCCGGCTCGCTCACCGGCGGCGGCCGCGGCCTGATCGGGCTGGCCGTGCCGCTGTCCATCGCCGGGGTGGCGATGACCGCGGTGCCGTTCCACGCGGTCGGCGGCGGGGTCGGCAGCATCGACGCGACGCCGCGCACGGCCGCCGAGGTGCGCCCGGTCTACGAGCAGACCGCCGGCGACATCGATCTCGACCTGACCCAGCTGCCCGCCGGCACCCCGGTGAAGACCACCGTGCGCACCACGTTCGGCAGCTCGACGGTGACCGTGCCGGAGGACGCGGACGTGCGGGTCACCTGTGAAAGCTCGGTCGGCGACATCGAGTGCCTCGGCCGCGAGCACAGCGGCCTCGGCAACGCGCCGATCTCGGTGGTCGACAGCGGCACCGACGGGGTCGGCGGCCCGCAGTACGACCTGACCGTGACCACTTCGACCGGCAGCGTGGAGGTGCGCCGTGGCTGAGGAAACCGACTACGAAACGAACCCGGTGAAGCCGGCCCGCCGGCTCGACGTGTTCACCCTGCTGCTCGGCATCGCCACGCTCGGCGCCAGCGCCTACGTGCTCACCGACGGCGCGCTGCCGCTGCCCGGCTTCGACCCGCGCTGGCTGGTCGCCGGGGCGGCGGTGCTGATCGGGCTGCTGCTGCTCGGCGCTTCGTTCAGCGGCAAGAAGAACCGATAGCCCCACTCAAAAGCGAAAGGGCCCCGGATGCTTCCGGGGCCCTTCTGCTTATTCCCACTCGATCGTGCCGGGCGGCTTGCTGGTCACGTCCAGCACCACGCGGTTCACCTCGGCCACCTCGTTGGTGATCCGGGTGGAGATGCGCTCCAGCACCTCGTACGGCAGGCGGGTCCAGTCCGCGGTCATCGCGTCCTCGCTGGACACCGGCCGCAGCACCACCGGGTGCCCGTAGGTCCGGCCGTCGCCCTGCACGCCGACGCTGCGCACGTCGGCCAGCAGCACCACCGGGCACTGCCAGATGTCGCGGTCCATGCCGGCCGCGGTCAGCTCCTCGCGCGCGATCGCGTCGGCGGCGCGCAGCGTGGCCAGCCGGTCCGGGGTGACCTCGCCGATGATCCGGATGCCCAGCCCCGGCCCGGGGAACGGCTGCCGGTGCACGATCGTCTCCGGCAGGCCCAGTTCGAGCCCGACCCGGCGCACCTCGTCCTTGAACAGCAGCCGCAGCGGTTCCACCAGTTCGAAGGCCAGGTCGTCGGGCAGGCCGCCGACGTTGTGGTGGCTCTTGATGTTCGAGGTGCCCGCGCCGCCGCCGGACTCGACCACGTCCGGGTAGAGCGTGCCCTGCACCAGGAACCGGTAGTCGCCCTCCGCCTTGAGATCGCGCTCGGCCTGCTCGAACACGCGGATGAACTCGCGCCCGATGATCTTGCGCTTCTGCTCGGGATCGGTGACGCCGGCGAGCGCGTCCATGAACCGCTCGCGCGCGTCCACGGTGACCAGGTTGACCCCGGTCGCCGCGACGAAGTCCCGCTCCACCTGGGTGCGCTCGCCCGCGCGAAGCAGGCCGTGGTCGACAAAAACACAGGTGAGCCGGTCGCCGATGGCGCGCTGCACCAGGGTGGCGGCCACCGCCGAGTCCACCCCGCCGGACAGCCCGCAGATCGCCCTGCCGTCACCGACCTGCGCGGAGATCGCGGCGATCTGCTCCTCCACAATGGACGCGGTGGTCCACTGTGGACGGATACCGGCGATCTCGTGCAGGAACCGGCGCAGCACCTCCTGCCCGTGCGGGGAGTGCCCGACCTCGGGGTGGTACTGCACGCCGGCGATCCGGCGCTCGGTGTCCTCGAAACCGGCCACCGGCGCACCGTCGGAGGTCGCGGTGACCACCGCGCCTTCGGGTGCCTTGGTCACGCTGTCGCCGTGGCTCATCCACGCGGGGTGCCGCGCGGGCAGTTCGTCGTGCAGGACCCCGCCGTCACCGCTGACCTTGACCTCGGTGCGGCCGTACTCGCGCGCCCCGGTCGCCTCCACGGTGCCGCCGAGCGCCCTGGCCAGCAGCTGGAAGCCGTAGCAGATGCCGAAGACCGGCACGCCCGCCTCGACCAGCGCCGGGTCCATCGCGGGCGCGCCCTCTTCGTACACACTGGACGGTCCACCCGAAAGGATGATCGCGGACGGGTTCTTCGCCAGCAGCTCGTCGACTGCGGCGGTGTGCGGTACCACCTCGGAGTAGACCTGGGCCTCGCGGACGCGCCGCGCGATCAGCTGCGCGTACTGCGCCCCGAAGTCCACCACGAGCACCGGCCCGGTGCTGCTGTTCACTCGCCGACCTCCTTCTCCTCGCGCACTATCGTCGCAGGTGATGACTTCGAGGAAAGGACGGGGATGCGAGCCACGCTGATCTACGGAGCGGGGGACGTGCGCGTGGAGGACGTGCCGGACCCGGTGCTCCGCGCGCCGTCGGACGCGGTGGTGCGGGTGCTCCGGTCGTGCGTCTGCGGCAGTGACCTGTGGCCATACGCCAGTCGCGAGGCCACCGAGCAGGGGCAGCGGATCGGGCACGAGTTCCTCGGCGTGGTCGAAGACGCCGGTGCCGAGGTCACCACGGTCAAGGCCGGTGACCTGGTGGTGGCGCCGTTCGTCTACTCGGACGGCACCTGCGAGTTCTGCCGCGCGGGCCTGCACACCTCCTGCCGCAACGGCGGCAACTGGGGCGTTCGCGGGGTCGACGGCGGGCAGGGCGAGGCGGTCCGCGTGCCGCTGGCGGACGGGACGCTGGTCAAGCTGCCGGTAGCGGAGGACACGGCGTTGCTCCCCTCGCTGCTGACCCTGTCCGACGTGTTCGCCACCGGCCACCACGCCGCGGTCACCGCGGGCGTGAGCGAACGCACAACGGTGACGGTGATCGGCGACGGCGCGGTCGGCCTGTGCGCGGTGCTGGCCGCGAGGCGGCTCGGTGCCGAGCGCATCGTGCTGATGGGCCGCCACCGCGACCGGACCGACCTCGGCCGCGAGTTCGGCGCCACCGACGTGGTCGCCGCCCGCGGTGAGGAGGGCATCGCCGAGGTCCGCGAGCTGACCGGCGGCGCGGGCACGCACGCCGTGCTCGAATGCGTCGGCACCAAACCCGCCTTCGAGACCGGCATCGGCGTGGTGCGCCCCGGCGGCCGGGTCAGCCGGGTCGGCGTGCCGCAGTACTCCGACGGTCCGATCGGGCGGTACGTGTTCGGCAACAACATCACCATCACCGGCGGCGTCGCCCCCGCGCGCAACTACATCGAGCAGCTGCTGCCGGACGTGCTCGAAGGCCGCGTCGAACCGGGCAAGGTGTTCGACGTGACCATGCCATTGGACGAGGTCCCCGCCGGATACCAGGCGATGGCCGACCGCAAGGCGCTGAAGGTGCTGGTCGCGTGAACGAGGAAGCCTTCACCCCGGAACCCCGCCCCGCCTGGATCGCCGGGCTGCCCGAACAGGGCGCGAGCACGATGGAGGTCACGCACCCCTTCGACGGTCTCGAAGTCGCCACGGTCGCGGTGCCCGGCCCGGAACAGGTCGAGCGCGCGGTGGCGATGGCGGCCTCGGTCGCCCGCGAGTTCCGCCGCCGCCCGGCGCACCAGCACGCCGCGGTGCTCGACCACGTCTCGCGCGCGCTCGCCGAACGCGCCGAGGAGATCGCCGAGGTGATCACCGCGGAGAACGGCAAGCCGCTGAAGTGGTCGGAAGTCGAGGTGCGGCGGGCGATCTCGGTGTTCCGGATCGCCGCGGAGGAGGCCCGCCGGTTCGACGGGCAGTTGCAGCGGCTGGACACCGACGAAGGCGGCGAGGGCAGGCTGGCGCTCGTCCGGCGCGTCCCGCGCGGGCCGGTGCTGGGCATCGCGCCGTTCAACTTCCCGCTCAACCTGGTGGCGCACAAGGTCGCCCCGGCGCTCGCGGTCGGCGCGCCGATCATCGTGAAGCCGGCGCCGCGAACCCCGTTGTCCGCCTTGATCCTCGGCGAGATCCTGGCCGAGACGGATCTGCCGGACGGCGCGTTTTCCGTACTGCCACTGGGAAATGCCGAAACCTCCGCGCTGGTGGCCGATCCACGGCTGCCGGTGGTGTCGTTCACCGGCTCCGGTCCGGTCGGCTGGTCGATCGCCGACGCGGCCGCGCGCAAGCACGTGGTGCTCGAACTCGGCGGCAACGCGGCGGCCGTGGTGCTGGCCGACTGGCCGGACCTCGCCGGGGCCGCGCGGCGCATCGCCACCTTCGGCAACTACCAGGCCGGCCAGTCGTGCATCGCGGTGCAGCGGGTGATCGTCGAACGGGCCGTCGCCGACGAGTTCGTGCCCGCGCTGACCGACGCGGTGCGCGCGCTGCGCACGGGCGATCCGTACGACACCGAGGTCGAGGTCGGCCCGGTGGTCGACGAGGCGGCCGCGGAGCGAATCGTTACCTGGATCGGTGAAGCGGTCGAGCGCGGTGCGCGGGTGCTCGCCGGTGGCGGGCGGGACGGCGCGACCGTCGAACCGACCTTGCTGACCGACGTTCCGGTGGATGCGAAGGTCTGGGCGGAGGAGGTGTTCGGCCCGGTGCTCGCGATTTCCGTGGTGGATTCCGCCGACGCCGCGTTCGAGGCGGTGAACGATTCTCGATACGGGCTCCAGGCAGGAGTTTTCACCCGCGATGTCGGGCTCGCTTTCCGCGCTTCCGCCGAGTTGGAAGCCGGCGGGGTGATCATCGGCGACGTGCCGTCCTACCGCGCGGACCAGATGCCGTACGGCGGGGTCAAGGGCTCGGGACGGGGTCGTGAAGGGGTGCCCGCGGCGATGGCGGACCTGACCGAGGAGAAGGTGACCGTACTGACCGGGGTCACCCTTTAGGACTAATACAGAAAACGGTAAGCGCATATAGTAATTCCCATACCTCCATTCGTGCGGTACCTTCAGCCAAGGTTCCTTGGGGGGAACCGGATCCGGACACCCAGCGTCGCATCTTGGTCAACAGCTTGCGGCGTTCGGAAAAGGTTGGTTGCGCCGGTACCGGCGCATTCACGAGGGAGGAAACGAACATGAGCACGCCCACGGAGGAGCTGGCCCCGGAGTCGGACGACACCACGCCGGACGGTCCGCGCAACACCGCCACCGACCCGACGACCCAGGGTCCGCGCAACACCAGCACCGACCCGACGACCCAGGGTCCCCGGAACACCAGCACCGACCCGACCACGCAGGGCCCGCGCAACACCGCCACCGATCCGACCACGCAGGGCCCGCGGAACACCAGCACGGACACCGACCCGGACGGCCCGCGCAACACGAGCACCGATCCGACCACCCAGGGTCCGCGCAACACCAGCGTTCCCGTCTCCTGAGACGATCGCCGTAGCTTCCGCCGGGCGGGATCCCCCCGCCCGGCGGACTTCGTCCAGCGTCCTCATGTGGTCTGATAGTCGGGTGGCCGCCCCCAACGATTCCGGAGCGACCCGGCGGCACCGGCGTCCCCGTGCCCGCGAAGCGGTACTGGACCAGGTCGCCGAACTGCACGAAACGGCCGTGCGGATCCGGCACGCCGGCCGTGAGCGAGAGGGAATGCGCCTGTTCCGGCGCGGTCTCGCCCTGCTGGAAACGATCTCCGACGAAGCCGATTCACGCTGGCTCGCCCTGCACATCGAGCTGTGGATCCGGCTCGCCTACTCCGAAGCCGAGTTCGGCACGGTCGCCGACGGACTCGCCCGCCTCGACGCGGTGCGCCCCCGGCTCGCCGAACTGCCCGAAGGCCCGGTCCAAACCGAACTCCGCGGCTTCATGGACCACATCCACGGCACCATGCTCTCCAGAGCCGGCTTCGACGAGGCCAGCCTGCCGCTGATGGAGTCGGCCATCGCGCACCGCCGCCGTCTGGTCGCCGAGGCCACCGACGACCGGGAGCGGCTGACCGAGGCGCTGGTCGCGTCGGCGAGCAACCGCGGTCTCACCTTCGTCACCCTCGGCAGGCTCGCCGAAGCCAGGCAGGACCTGGACTACGCGAGCGAGCTGGCCGCGGAATACGACTTCCCGCAGAAGAGCGCCTACCTCCAGCACATGCTGGGCGACCTGGAGAAGCGGCTCGGCCGGCTGCCGCAGGCGCTGCACCACTACGGCGAGGCCGAGCGCGCCTATCTCGAACTCGGCCCGGACATGCTCTACCGGCTCCGGATCGACCAGGCGCAGGCACTGCTCGGTGCCGGGCTGGCGGTGGAGGCCGGACGGCACCTGGACGAGGTGCTGCCGCAGATGCGCCGCCAGCGGGTCGGCCAGGACCTCGGGGAAGCCGAGTTGTTCCGTGCCGCCGCGGCGCTGCTCGAAGGTGATCTGCCCACCGCGCAACAGCTCGCGGGATCGGCGCAGCGCCGGATGCGGCGGCGCGGCACCGAAGGCTGGGCGACCGTCGCCGAACTGCTCGGCCTCCGGGTGCACACGATGCGCGCGCTGTCCAGTGGACGGGTGCCCGCCGCACTGGTGTCCACCGCGGGGCAGCTCGCCGGGCGACTGTCCGAACTGCGCCTCGGTGAGGACGCCGCGCTGGCGAGAACCCTTGCCGCGCAACTGGAAGTGCGTCGCGGCCGGGTCGGCGAGGCCGGCGAGCTGCTGCGCCGGGTGCCGCGCCCGAAACCACACACCCCGCTCGAACACCGCATGCTGTTGCGCCTGTGCAAGGCGGAACTGGCGGCCGCGCAGGGAAACCGGCGCAAGGCGTTCGCGCAGGCACGCGCCGGGCTGGCCGAACTGGGGCAGGCACGCGACCGCATGGGCGGACTGGAACTGGTCTCCGGCACCGCGCTGCACGGCCAGGAACTCGGCGATCTGGCGATGCGGCTGGTGCTCGACGGCGGCGAGTCGGCCACCGAGGCACGTCAGCTGTTCAACTGGCTGGAACGCACGCGGGCGCAGATGTACCGCTACGAGCAGGTTTCCGGGCTGGAGAACACGCAGCTGGTCGAGTCCATCGCGGAAATTCGCCACGTCGGGCACGCGCTGCGTGAGGCCAAACTGGACGGCAGGCCGGTCGCCGGGCTGCAGTCGCGTTACAACGAACTGCGGCATGCGGCGACGCGGCTCGGCTGGCACGCGGCGACCCGCTGGGGACGGCCGCGACCGGTCGCCACCGTCGAGGACGTGACGAGCAGGCTCGGCAACCGGGTGCTGATCAGCTTCGCGGCCTCCGGCGACAAGCTGCTCGCGGTGGTCGTGCACGACGGCCGGGTGCGGATCGTCCGGCTGGGATCGGCGCGCGAGGCCGCCGAGCGGACGCGGCGGCTGCACGCCGACCTGAACGCGATGGCGCCGGACCACCTGGCGGAACCGCTGCTGCAGGCGATCTCGGCGTCGGCGCGCAAGGACGCCGACCTGCTCGACGCGCAGCTGATGCGGCCGCTGCTGGACGTGCTCGGTGATCGCGAGGCGGTGCTGGTGCCGACCGGGGCGCTGTACGCGGTGCCGTGGAACGTGCTCGGCTCGCTGCGGTACCGGCCGATCGTGGTGGCCCCGTCGGCGACCGCGTGGCTGGCCGCGTCGAAGCCGGAGCCGGAGGCGTCGGGCACGGTGCTGGTGCGCGGGCCCAACCTGCTGGCGGCGACCGGTGAGATCGACAAGCTGGCGGCGCACCACCGGCACGCCACGCAGTTCGCCGCCGACCGCGCCGACGTGCGCACGGTCCTCGACGCACTGGACGGTGTGGACCTCGCGCACATCGCCGCACACGGTTCACACGAGCCGGACAACGCGTTGTTCTCGAAACTCGAACTGGCCGACGGCGCGTTGTTCGCGCACGAGGTGGCCGCGCTGCGAAGGCCACCGCGCCAGGTGGTGCTGGCCGCCTGCGAACTCGCGCTGAACCTGATCAGACCGGGCGACGAGGCACTCGGCTTCGCCGGCGCGCTGCTGGCGAGCGGCACGCACACCGTGGTCGCCGCGGCCAGCCGGGTCGGCGACCACCCGGCCGCCGCCGCGATGGACGACTACCACCGCGCGCTGGCCGCCAACGTCCCACCGGCCACCGCCCTCGCCGACGCCGTCGGCGTCGACCCGCTGCGCCGCCCCTTCGTCTGCCTGGGCTCCGGCGACGGCCCCTGACCAGGTGAGCAAGGACTCCGCTCAGACGAGCGGCAGGCGCAGCCCGCCCGGCGCCTCAGCCGGAACAGCCGGGTTCTTCGGGGCCACCGGAGCCAGGCGCCGGTAACCGGCGGACTGGGCCGGGCGCGGGTCCGCCTCGCCCTTGTTCGGCCAGAACGACATGGCCCGCTCGGCCTGCGCGGTGATCGTCAGCGACGGGTTCACGCCGAGGTTCGCGGTGATCGCCGAACCGTCCACAACGGACAAACCGGGGTGGCCGAAGACCCGGTGGTACGGGTCGATCACACCCGACGCGGCGTCCGTGCCGATCGGGGCGCCGCCGATGAAGTGCGCGGTCAGCGGGATGTCGAACACCTCGCCCCAGGTGCCGCCCGCGATGCCGTCGATGTGCTCGGCGGTGCGCAGGTTCGCCTCGTGCCCGGCCGCGATGAACGACGGGTTCGGCTCGCCGTGCCCCTGCTTCGAGGTGTACTTCCGCCGCCCGAACAACCCGCGCTTGGTGTAGGTGGTGATCGAGTTGTCCAGGCTCTGCATCACCAGCAGGATCACCGTGCGCTCGCTCCACCGGTACCCGTTGAGCAGCTTCGCCGACTGGATCGGGTGCCGGACCAGGAACCGCACCGCCTGCCGCCACCGCGGCACCGGCGAGGCGCCGTCGGTGGCGATGGTCTGCAGCAGGCTCATCGCGTTGCTGCCCTTGCCGTAGCGCACCGGCTCGATGTGCGTGATCTCGTCCGGGTGGATCGACGAGGTGATCGCCACCCCGCGCGTGTAGTCGTGCGCCGGGTCCACCGTCGGCCGCCCGGCCCCGATGATCGCCTCGGAGTTGGTCCTGGTCAGCTCGCCCAGCCTGGCCGACAGCCGCGGCAGCGCGCCGGTGTCCTTCATCCGGTGCAGCAGGTTCTGCGTGCCCCAGGTCCCGGCGGCGAGCACCACCCTGCCCGCGGTCACCGTGGTCCGGAACCGCGGCGAGGTCTTCCCGGTCTTGCGCAGGTCGACCTCGAACGAACCGTCCGCCCGCTCGCGCAGCCCGGTCACCGTGGTCAGCGGGATCACCTTCGCCCCGGCCCGCTCCGCCAGGTACAGGTAGTTCTTGACCAGCGTGTTCTTCGCGCCGACACGACAACCGGTCATGCACGAACCGCATTCGGTGCAGCCGGTCCGCGCCGGGCCCGCCCCGCCGAAGTACGGATCGGCGACCCGCTTGCCCGGCTCGCCGAAGTACACCCCGACCGGCGTCGGGTGGTACGACTCCGCGACACCGAGGTCCGCGGCGACCTTCTGCATCACCTCGTCGGACGGCGTGACCGTCGGGTTCGTCACCACGCCCAGCATCCGGCTCGCCTGGTCGTAGTGCGGGCCGAGTTCGGCCTCCCAGTCGGTGATGTGCGCCCACTGCCGGTCGTTGTAGAACGGCTTGAGCGGCCGGTACAGCGTGTTCGCGTAGACCAGCGACCCGCCGCCGACGCCGGCGCCCGCCAGCACCATCACGTCCTTGAGCAGGTGGATGCGCTGGATGCCGAAGCACCCGAGCTGCGGCGCCCACAGGTAGCGCCGCACGTCCCATGAGGTCTTCGCGAACTCGTCGTCGGCGAAGCGGCGGCCCGCCTCGATCACCGCGACCCGGTAGCCCTTTTCGGTCAGCCGGAGCGCGGCGACGCTGCCGCCGAACCCGGAGCCGACCACTACGACGTCGTAGTCCGTGGTGGTGTTACGAGCAGTCACAGGTAAAACCATAACCCGCGAGCCGCTTGCTGACTACCAGTAAGTTACCGGCGGGTTAGGTCAGCGCCGGATGGTCAGCCCGACCTTCTGGAACTCCTTCAGGTCGGAGTAGCCGGTCTTGGCCATCGCCCGCCGCAGCGCGCCGAACAGGTTGATCACGCCCTCGGCGTCCGAAGACGGCCCGAACAGCAGCGTCTTCAGGTCCACCGCGTAGTCCGGACCGGCCGTCACGCGCGAGCGCGGCAGCGACGGGTGCGCGGCCGCCGCCGTCCAGTAGAGGCCCTGCCCGGGCGCCTCCGACGCGGCCGCCAGCGGCGCACCCAGCATGACCGCGTCCGCACCGCAGGCGATCGCCTTGGCAATGTCCCCGGAGACGTTGATGCCGCCGTCGGCGAGCACGTGCACGTACCGGCCACCGGTCTCGTCGAGGTAGTCGCGCCGCGCCGCCGCCGCGTCGATGATCGCGGTCGCCATCGGCACGCCGATGCCGAGCACGCGGTCCGTGCTGGTCACGCCGGGGCTGGCGCCGTGCCCGACGATCACGCCCGCCGCGCCGGTGCGCATCAGGTGCATCGCGGTCCGGTAGTCGCCGACGCCACCGGCGATCACCGGCACGTCGAGGTCGGAGATGAACTGCTTGAGGTTCAGCGGGTCGCCGTCGCGCACCACGTGCTCGGCGGAAACGATCGTGCCCTGGACCACCAGGATCTCCACCCCGGCGGCGAGCAGGTCCGGCGTCAGCTCGGCGGCGTGCTGCGGGCTGACCCGCACGGCCACCGTCACGCCCGCCTCGCGCACCGTCCGGATCGCCTCGGAGATCAGGTCGAGCCGGATCGGCGCGGAGTGCAGCTCCTGCAGCACGCGGGTGAGCGCGGTCGGATCGCCGTCGCCCTCCTCGGCCGCGCGCACGATCCGGAACATCGCCTCTTCGACGTCCGGCTGGCGCGCCCACAGCCCTTCGGCGTTGATCACGCCGAGCCCGCCCAGCTCGCCGACGGCCACCGCGGTGCCCGGCGAGACGATCGCGTCCGTCGGATGCGTCACCAGCGGCAGGTCGAACTGGTAGGCGTCGATCTTCCAGGCAGTGGAGACCACCTTCGACGACCGGGTGCGCCGCGAGGGCACGATCTCGATGTCGTCCAGGTCGTACGCCCGCCGAGCGGTACGGCCCATTCCGATCTCGACCAGATCCCGCACGTGACGTCCCTTCTCGAACACGATGTTCCAGCGCACATTGTGTCTAGGAGGCTCGGGGACGGCACGCGGGGGGCGTCAGTTCGGCTTGCCAGCCACGTAGATGTCGCCGTCGGCCACGCTCACCTCCCGCGCGCTGGACGCGCCGGTGGCCAGGATGCGCGCCGGATCGCGGAAGCCGGTGATCACCTCGACCCGCTGCACCGGCTTCGGTGTGCGGATCACCGTCTCCGCGCGCCAATCCAACCCGGTCAGCAGGTAGCTCTCGATGTCCGGCAGCCCGTCCCGCGTGGCGTAGACGCGCCAGCTCCCGTTCCCGGCGGGTTCGATCTCGCGCGTCCGCAGTCCACTCGCGACCTGCTTGCGCTCCCAGGCCGTCCCGGTCCACCTGGCCACGTGGTCCAGCGGGATGCCGTTGCCGTCGAACTGGAACCACAGCACGAACGGCTTGCCGTCGGGTCCGAACCCGACCTGCTGGATGTAGTCGGGCGACTTCAGCCCGGCCGGGCGCTCCAGCGGCGTCTCGGCCACCTTCAGGTACCGCTCCTGGTCCGCGTCGTCGATCCGCGTGCCGAGGTCGCGGCCGTCGGCAGCGTGGAAGCGCAGGCTCGCCGGGTTGAACCAGGCGTAGTAGATGTTGCGGTGGTAGTAGTCGTGCACGTGCTGGTCCGGACCACCGCCGGCCAGCGTGTAGACGATGTGGACACGCTCCGGCCGTCCGAACGAACCCGGCTCGTACCGCATCTGTCCCACGTAGACCTCGTCCATGTGGTCCGCGCGGCCCTTCGAGCCGAACGCGAACTCCTGCCCGGTCGACTGCACGGAGTTCTTCCACGTCCGGCCGTTGTCCCGGGAGATCAGGTACTTCATCGGGCGGAAGTCGGTCGGCGCGCTCGGATCGAGTTCGCGGGTGGTCTCGCGGTAGAACACCACCAGCGTGCCGCGTGCGGTCTTCACCGGCATCGGATAGCTCGCCGCGTCGCCCTCCGGCAGCTCGGTGTGCGTCCACTCGCCGTCCAGCGAATGCGGGGCGGGCGCCCGGCTCAGCACGGTCCGGCTGTTGTGCATGCCGCGGAAGATCAGCAGGTGACCGTCGTCGGCGAGCACCATCGTCGGATAGTTGTGCGGATCGGCCTCCCCGCCGGCGATCAGCTTCGGCGCGGTCCAGGCGCCGCTCGGGTGGTCGTAGGCCTGGACGTAGGTGTCCGCGTTCACCCCGGACCACGAGATGAAGGTCACCCCGGCGGCCGGATCGTGCACCCCGCCGGCCAGCGGCCGCCGGTCGGTGCGCGAGGCCACCGTGTCCGCCGGGGTCATCACCGAGAACGCCGGAGCCGCCTGCGCGGGCACCGCCACCGCCAGCAGGGCGGGGATCAGCAAGAGGTGGAGCAGTCGCCGCATGACCATGCCTCCCGGAACATCCCAGGCGGCGGGCACCTCATCCTGGCACCGGAGACGGTTCCGGCGCCAGCACGATCACGACCGCATCCGCAACCAGTGCCAGGCACCGACCAGCGACACCACCAGCAGCGCGGACAGCCCCGCGAGCAACGGCAGACCGCTCAGCCCGGACGGGTCCATCGCCTCGAACGAACCACCGGAGGTGCGCACTTCGACCGGCCGGCCACCCGATTCGCTCACCCGGACCGTGACCGGTGCCCCGGCCACGAGTCCCGGCGGCGTCGCGCCGTTCACGCCGAACTCCAGCGTCCGGCCGTCGGCGGTCGCGGCCACCACGTCGGTCCGATCCCACCGGCACGGCGGGGCACACGGCTCCGGCCGCACGGCGGTGACCACCACCGCCGCCACGTCGTGCTCGGGCGACCGGAGGTCGATCACGGTGAGCACGATGCCGATCGCGCAACCGAGGACCACCAGCCCGGCCAGCAGCAGACCGGCGACCAGTCGCACTAGCGAGTCGTGTAGTTCGGCGCCTCGACGGTCATCGTGATGTCGTGCGGGTGGCTCTCCTTCAGCCCGGCCGCGGTGATCCGCACCAGCTGCGCCTCCTGCAGTTCGGCGACGGTGCGGGCACCCGCGTACCCCATGCCCGAGCGCAGCCCGCCGACGAGCTGGTGCACCACGGTGGACAACGGGCCGCGGAACGGGATCCGGCCCTCGATGCCCTCGGGCACCAGCTTGTCCTCGGAGAGCACGTCGTCCTGGGCGTAGCGGTCCTTCGAGTACGACTTCGCCTCACCACGCGACTGCATCGCGCCCAGCGACCCCATACCGCGGTAGGTCTTGAACTGCTTGCCGTTGACCAGGATCAGGTCACCGGGCGCCTCGGCGGTCCCGGCCAGCAGGCTGCCCAGCATGACCGTGGACGCCCCGGTGGCCAGCGCCTTGACGATGTCACCGGAGTACTGGATGCCACCGTCGCCGATCACCGGCACGCCCGCCGGGCGGCAGGCCTGGTCGGCCTCGTAGATCGCCGAGATCTGCGGCACACCCACCCCGGCCACCACGCGCGTGGTGCAGATCGAGCCGGGGCCGACCCCGACCTTCACCCCGTCCACGCCCGCCTCGACCAGCGCCTGCGCCCCGGCCCGGGTGGCCACGTTGCCGCCGACCACGTCGACGGTGTCGCCGAGTTCCTTCTTCAGCAGCGCCACGGTGTCCACCACGGCCCGCGAGTGCCCGTGCGCGGTGTCCACCATCAGCACGTCCACGCCCGCGTCGGCCAGCGCCATCGCGCGCTGGTGCCCGTCCGCGCCGACACCGACCGCGGCGCCGACGATCAGCCTGCCGTCGGTGTCCTTGGTGGCGTTCGGGAACTGCTCGGTCTTGACGAAGTCCTTGACCGTGATCAGCCCGCGCAGCTTGCCCGCGCCGTCCACGATCGGCAGCTTCTCGATCTTGTGGCGGCGCAGCAACCCCAGCGCGGCGTCTGCGGTCACCCCGACCTGCGCGGTGACCAGCGGCGTGCGGGTCATCACCTCGCTGACCGGACGGGTGTGGTCCACCTCGAACCGCATGTCGCGATTGGTGATGATGCCCACCAGGGTGCCCGCGGCGTCGGTCACCGGCACCCCGGAGATGCGGTAGCGGGCGCACAGCGCGTCCACCTCGGCCAGGGTGTCCTCCGGGGAGCAGGTCACCGGATCGGTCACCATGCCCGCCTCGGAGCGCTTGACCACCTCGACCGCGGCGGCCTGCTCGTCGATCGGCAGGTTGCGCTGGAGCACGCCCATCCCGCCCTGGCGGGCCATCGCGATGGCCATCCTGGCCTCGGTCACCGTGTCCATCGCGGCGGAGACCAGCGGGATGCGCAGGCTGACGTTGCGGGAGAGCCTGGTCGAGGTGTCCACCGAGCTCGGCACCACATCCGACTCCGCTGGCAACAGCAACACGTCGTCGAAGGTCAGCCCGAGCATGGCGAACTTGGTCGGGAAGGTGGCGGAGTGCTCGCTGGTCATGGCTGGCTGTTGGCCTTCCTGGCGCGGGTGAGGGGTGGGTCGAAAGCGACTCGGCGCGCTAGTAACCGATGGTATCTGGACGCGCCCCGGGGCCCGCCCGGTACCGTGCAGCGCGTGCCGCACGACGTGTTGCCCCCAGACCCGTTCGCCGACGACCCGGACGATCCCGCCAGGGAGGTCGCCGGGATCGATGACGACGTGACCGAGCCGATCACCGCAGACGAGCGCACCGAACTGCTCGCCGACCTGTCCGATCTGGCCGTGTACCAGGCCCTGCTCGCCCCACGGGGAGTGCGGGGCATCGTCGTGGACTGCGGCGAATGCGACCAGCCTCACTACCACGACTGGCAGTTGCTCCGGGCCAGCCTGGAACAGCTGCTCAACGACGGGCGCATGCGCCCGCACGAGCCGGCCTTCGACCCGAATCCGGCCGACTACGTGAGCTGGGACTACTGCCGCGGGTTCGCCGACGGGGTCACGACCACCGAGAGCGCCTACTGAGGTAGGACGCGAAAAAGGCCCCCAGGCTGGCCTGGGGGCCTTTTTCGCTGTGCTCGTACGGGGTGCGCTCGTTACGGGGTGCCTGCCTCGGCGGGCAGGTTGCCCTCCACGGCGTTGCCCTGGTTGCCACCGGTGCCGGTGTTCGGCTCCGAACCGCTGCCCGAGCTGATCTCCGAGGTGGAGGTGGGCGGCGGGCTCGACGGCTCCGACGGGTTGGTGGTCGGCGCCGTGTTGTCCGGCGGCAACGTGGTCGGGATGTCCGTCGGCGGGATCTGCGGGCTGTCCACCGGCGGGGTGCCGGTGGGCGAAGTGCCCGTCTGCGAGGTGCCCGGCTCGGAGGTGCCGGGGTTGCTCGGCACCTCGGTCGTGGGGTTCTCCAGCCGGGCGCTGAGCTGCCGGTGCTGGGCCATCAGCTGGTCGAGGTTGTCCTCGACGGACACCTGCCGCAGCGCGGCCTGCGCGTCGTCGAGCGCCTTGCGGGCGTCGTCCAGCCTGCCCTCGCTGATCGCGATGTCCGCCGCGTTCAGCTCGCTGCGCACCTGGGCGGCGGCCTCGATGGAACGGGCGTGATCGGCGTAGAGCACCTTGGTCAGGCCCCACAGCGTGTCGCCGGGCTGGGCGTCACGCGCGGCGAGGCCGGTGCCGGTGAAGGCGATCGCCAGCACCGCCGCGGCCGCGGCCACCGGGACCAGCAGGCGGCGCTTGCGCCCCCGGTTCCCGTGCTTGTGGGCCAGCGCGGCGGTCTTCACCGTGACCACCGCGGCGTCGGTGTCGATCAGGTCGGGAATGGGCTGGCTGTCGATGTCACGCCGCCAGGCGAGCAGCAGCGCGTTCAGTTCCTGGTCTCCGAGTGCGTCCGCGACCTGGGGGTCGGACCCGCCCAGGGCGTCGAGCAACGCGTCGTCGGCCTGCACGGCGGACAGGTCGGGCACGGCGCCGGGCACATCGCCCGCCACGCCGTCCTGTTCACGCGGACCTTCGCGTTCGGTCACTCAGACCACCTCCTCAGCGGCCAGTACCTTGCGGAGCCGCGCGAGCGCGCGGTGCTGGGCCACGCGGACCGCGCCCGGCGTGGAGCCCACCGCTTCGGCGGTCTCCTCGGCGGACAGCCCCACGACCACGCGCAGGACGACGATCTCACGTTGTTTGTCGGGCAGGACCTGCAGGAGTTGCGCCATGCGCTGGTTCAGCTCGCCCTGGAGGGCGCGCTGCTCCGGGCCGACGCCGCCCTCGACCTCGTCGGGGACCTCGGCCACCGGCTCGGCGCGGTTCCGGGCCGCCGCGCGATGCGCGTCGGCCACCTTGTGCTGGGCGATTCCGTACACGAACGCCAGGAAGGGGCGCCCCTGATCACGGTACGAGGGCAATGCCGTGAGCACCGCGAGACACACCTCCTGCGCGACATCGTCCGCTGATGCGAACGAACGTTCCTGCCTGCCGACTCGGGCGCGGCAATACCGCACCACAAGGGGACGGATAGCGGCCAGCAGCCGCTCTACTGCCTGGGGGTCTCCCTCGACAGCGGCGGCGACTGGCTCGTCCAGTCCATCCCCCACATTGGCCATCGCAGACAACAGTCCCGGTGTTACGTCTAGGCGTGCAAAGAGCCCGGCGTGCGGCATTCGTCATCCCTCACGCCGGTGACACCCACCGTACCGTCCGGCACCGCTGGCGCTTGCTCACGGTCGTTCTCGGCGCGCCTCGCGGGGCGCGGCCGGATTCTCGCTACCCGGTCCTTCAATTTTCAACAACTTACAACGAGCAAGGACGGGGTGATGTTACAGCTGAGCACAAAATGTCCGGCGTCCTCCACTGGATGGAAGGAGGAGCCGGACAGCAGGTGACCCGGTGGGGTGGGGAGGTCGAGCGTTCGAGCTGGTCAGAGCTACTCAGGAGACCAGACCGCGGCGGAAGCCGTGGGCGACGGCCTGAGCGCGGTCGCGCACGCCGAGCTTGCGGAACAGCCGGCGGGCGTGGGTCTTCACGGTGTCTTCGGACAGGTACAGCTCGCGGCCGATCTGTCCGTTGCTCTTGCCCTGGCTCATTCCACGCAGAACCTGGAGTTCGCGCTCGGTCAGCTGGACGCCGGGGTCCGATGGCTGACGTGGCGCCGGTACCGAGGTGCTGGCGAGGGTGTGGGCCAGTGCGGCGACGAGTTCCGGGCGGGACGCGTCCCACCGGAGGTAGCCGCGGGCACCGCCGGCGATCGCGGCGGCGATGCTGCCCGCGTCGTCGGGGGCACCGAACACGATGACGTTGGCCTGGGGGTTCGCGGAGACGAGCCGTCGGGTGGCCTCCACCCCGGTCGGCACCGCGCGCTGGGTACCGACGAGCACGACGTCCACCGGCTGCCGGGAGTACCTGGCCAGCAACTCGTCACCGTGCGCTACGCAGTCGATGCGACTGACCCCTGGAACAGCAGACATCACGCGAGTAAGCCCTTCGCGGACACTGCGTCGGTCGTCGCAGATCAAGACCGTCGTCACGGGGTTTCCTTCCTGCAGCCGGGTGACATTCCATATCCCCTATCGGACGCTTTAGGCCCCACCTTGACACGATCCGGTGGCTTTTTTTGAAATGCTCTAGCCCGGATGTCGGTATCGGTGTGCGCGGTCGAGCCATCGGAGCCGCTCTCGCCTACTCCGGGGCTACACCGGCACCCAGGGTGATTCCCGTGCAAGCCGCCTCCCCCCAGGGTCTGCGCGCAGTAACACTGCGTGCAACACTGTATCCGCTCTGGATCGATACAGCTGACCATTCGCAGGAACCAAATCCGCGAAAATGAGGGCGGCGGGCCAGATAAGTGAGCGAATTTCATATTTTTCGGCCGCCATCCGGGCGTTTCGGACCAGATCGAGTGCCCGCTCCCGCCCAGCGGAATCCCCCACGCCGGTGAGGGCGGCGGCCAGCACCAGATCCGACTTGATCCCGTGCCGCACGGCACCACGCTCATGAGCGATCTCGGCCGCCTCCTCCGCGGACGGAACCGCCGCCGACGCGTTGCCGGCCGCCAGCTCGATCTCCGCCGCGACCCAGCCGGCCCTGACCCGCCCCCGCCACCCAGCCGACCCTGCTTTAGCCCGCAGAAGCCGATCCGCCCCCGTCCGCCCGTCCTCGCCCGCCGGAGCGCCCTCCGCCGCCCCCACCCGCGGAGACCGGGCCGACTCCAGCTGTCCGCCTTCCGGCAGCCCGCTCAGCGGAGCACCCTCCGCAGCCTCTGTTTGCAGAGGCCGCGCCGCCCCGGCCTCAGCCAGGGCACCCCTCGCCCCTTCTGCCCGCAGAAGCCGCCTCGTCTCCACCCGCTCGTCCTCAGCCGGCCCACTCACCGGAGCGTCCTCCGCCCGCAGGGGCGGCCCCGCCTCTACCTGCGGGTTCTCCCTCAGCGGAGCGTCCGCCCGCAGGAGCCGACCTGCTTTTGCCCGCAGAAGCCGCGCCGCGCCGAGGCGACCCACGCCGAGGTTGTCGGCGGCCAGGCCGAGCAGTCCATCGACCAAAGCGCCCTCGGCGTCCAGGCCGTCCGGATCCCGTTCACCGGACTTTCCAAGATCAGCTGTGGCCCATGTCACTGCCAGACCGTCGAAGGCCAACGCGGCCCCGTGCCCGCCCAGCTGCCGCCGGTGCGCGGCGAACGCCGCCGCCGCATGCGCCGCGACCATCCGGTCCTCACCCCGCATGAGCTGCTGGAACACCGTCGCCGCCGTCGCGTACCGCCCCTCGGCGCCGGCCACGATCCCGGCCAGCAACCGCACCCTCCCCGGCCCAGAACCTGCTTTTGCCCGCAGAAGCCGCCCGGCTCCGGGGTCGTTGCCGAAGGCGGCCTGACGCAGCAGTTCTTCCACCCGGTCAGTCTCGCGAACCGAGCAGCACGTACTCGACCCGGTCGACCGCGGCGGCCAGGTCGGCGAGCAGCTCGACCTTCGGCGGCAGGCCCCCGGCATCCCAGCCCGGCCCGCACGCGAACAGGCGGCTCCGCTGGCGCCCCCGCGCGACCCGCGAGAACAGGCGCGTGTCCGCCACCCCGGCCCGCCGCGCCCACAGCACCACGGCCGAGGGTGCGCCCCGCCGCACGGCGACGGCGAGCACTTCCGCGGGCATAGGCGTGGCGAACAACTGGGTGCCGACGCCCCGGCAGGCCAGTTCGGCCGCCAACGCGTACAGAGCGAGCCCGTCCCGCTCCTCCGGCACGCACGCGAGCAGCACCGGCCGGTGGTTGCGCGGCTCGTCGAGCACCGGGGTCGCACGGATCAGCGCGGCGAGCACGGCGTCGGTGAGCAGGTACTCGACTTCCGCACCCGCCGACGTGCCGCCGCCGCGCCACCGGTCGCCGAGCGCGGCCAGCACCGGCTGGATCACCCCCGACCACGCCGAGAGCACCCCCGCCCCCTCGATCACGTCGGTGAGCGTGCGCTGCACCGCACGCGAGTCGAGGGCCAGCGCCGCCGTGCTCAGCCGGCGTGCCAGCCGCGACTGCCCCGGCTCACCTGCTTCTGCGGGCAAAAGCAGCTCGCCGTCGGGGGTGTCGATGCGCAGGGAGGTGGTGGGCTCCGGGGCCGATGTGCGCGGAGGCGGCGGTTCGGCCGCCTTCGGCATGCGCTCGAGCGCGTATCGGGCAGCTTCGGCGGTGGACGTGCCCCGCAGCAGCGCCTGCTGCATCAGTTCGAGACGGCCGATGTCGGCCGGGCCGTAGCGACGATGCCTCCCGCCGACGTGATGGCTGGGCCCCAGCCCGTAGCGCCGGTCCCACGTCCGAAGCGTGGCCGGGGCGACACCGAGCCGCCGGGCGACGGAGGCGACGGGGAGGCTGGGTTCACCGGGATCGGGCTCGGCCGCAGCAGGCGCCACCAGATGGCCTGCTGCGTGACCTGAGTCGCCCTCGGATCCCACTCGCCCCAATATCCCGGCCGGTCAGAGGGGTGGCAAGCCGGGACTGTGCGGTCACTCACACATCCGGGGGATGCCTAACGGCTGAATCGGGCCGGATCTCTTGAACAAGTATTGGCGCGCTTCTAACGTTACGCCCGTTGCACCGAATGGAGTAGCGAGCGTTGTAGGAACTGCGGATTCCGGCGGCGAAATCCCGGATAGCGGAGGCGGTCACGATGGCAGACACGCGCAGGCTCCCTGGCCCCAACGCCGATGTGTGGGACTGGCAACTCGAGGGGTCGTGCCGGGGGATGGACAGCGGCTCCTTCTTCCACCCCGACGGGGAGCGAGGCCCCGCGAGGGCCAGACGAGAAGCCAAGGCGAAGGCTATCTGCCAGGCCTGCCCGGTGCTGGAGATGTGCCGGCGGCACGCACTGGCGGTGCACGAGCCGTACGGGATCTGGGGCGGACTCTCGGAGTCCGAACGCGAGAACATCATCAAGGCGGGCAAGCGCTCGCTGAGCCTGTCCAGCTCCTGAAACCGGCCTGGTGAAGGCGCTTCCCGCCCCCGGGAGGCGCCTTCGTCATTTCCGGCCGCTCGCGAACGCGGGCCAGGCGAGCATCGCGGAGTCCACCACGGACTTCAGGCTGCCCGCCTCCACCCCGTCCCGCGCCTGCACTGACAGTCCATAGAGGACCGTCTCGTAGAACAGCGCCATGGCCTCGGCATCCGCTTCCACCGCTATGTCGCCTTCGGACTGTCCACGGCGAATGCGGTCCAAGATGGACTGGTGGTTGCCGCGGCGCTGCTCGACCAGGAAGTCGTGCACCCCCTGGTTGGCCACCGCGAAGTTGGTCGCCGCGTGCACCACCATGCAGCCCGACGGCAACTCCGGTTCGGCGAACGCGCGCGCGTTGTCCCGCAGCATGCGCTCGATCGACTCGCGTGCCGTCGGCTCCTCTTCCAGCGCCCGGGCGGTCAGGCCGCCGTGGGTGCGGCCGTACAGCTCGACCGCTTCACGGAACAGGGCCTCCTTGCAGCCGAAGGCGGCGTAGAGGCTCGGCGCGTTGATGCCCATCGCCGCGGTCAGATCACCGATCGAGGCGCCCTCGTATCCGCGCCGCCAGAAGACGTACATGGCTTCGCGGAGCGCGGCATCCCGGTCGAACGCGCGCGGACGGCCACGAGGTGACATGCCCCACCTTCTGTAACAACCGATACAAAATCCCTTGACGCCTCATCCTACGTGCCGGTTTTATGTAGCGACCGATACAGAATAGGAGTGGGCATGAGCACACTGGACGGGCGCACGGCACTGGTCACCGGGGGCAGCCGGGGCATCGGCGCGGCGATCGCCACCCGGCTGGCGGCCGAGGGGGCGAACGTGGCGCTGACCTACACCAGCGCGGCGGACCGGGCGGCCTCGGTGGCCACGGCGATCGAGGGACTGGGCCGCAAGAGCCTCGCTATCCAGGCCGACAGCGCCGATCCCGCGGCGCTGACCGCCGCCGTCGACCAGGCCGCCGAAGCGCTCGGCGGGCTGGACATCCTGGTGAACAACGCGGGCATCTTCCCCACCGCGACCATCGAGGAGGTCAGCCTCGAGCAGATCGACCACACCTTCGCCGTGCACGTGCGGGCGGTGTTCGTGGCGGCGCAGGCGGCGCTGAAGCACATGGGCGAAGGCGGGCGGATCGTGACCATCGGCAGCAACCTGGCGGAGCGGGTGCCGTGGCCGGGGCTGAGCCTGTACTCGGCGAGCAAGTCCGCGCTGCTGGGACTGACCAGGGGCCTGGCGCGGGACCTCGGGCCGCGGGGCATCGCCGCGGTGCTGGTGCAGCCGGGCTCGACCGACACCGACATGAACCCGGCGAACGGCGACCACGCCGACGGGCAGCGGCAGCTCTCGGCCTACGGGGAGTTCATGAAGGCCGGGGACATCGCCGCCACGGTCGCCCACCTGGCCGGGGACGCGGGCCGCTTCCTGACCGGCTCGGCCGTCACCATCGATTCCGGCACCAACGCCTGACCTGCGAAACCTGCTTCTGCCCGCAAAAGCAGGTTCGGGGCAAAGCGGGCAAAAAGGAAGGGGCGGCACCCGCGTGGGTGCCGCCCCTTCCGGTACTGCTGGTGGTGCCTAGTGGGCGTGCCCGTGACCCTGGCCGCCGTCGCCTTCGTCCTCGACCGGCTTCTCGACCACGGAGCTTTCCGTGGTGAGCACCAGCCGGGCGATGGAGGCAGCGTTGGCCACCGCGGAGCGGGTGACCTTCACCGGGTCGACGATGCCGGCCGCGAGCAGGTCGGTCAGCTCGCCGGTGGCCGCGTTGAAGCCCTGGCCCCAGCTCTGCTCCTGCACCTTGGACACGATGACCGCGCCCTCGAAGCCGGCGTTGGTGGCGATCCAGTGCAGCGGCGCGGTGAGCGCGTCGCGCACGATGCGGACACCGGTCGCCTCGTCACCGGTCAGGCCGAGGTCGCCCTCGAGTTCCTTGACCGCGTGCACCAGCGCCGAGCCACCGCCGGGCAGGATGCCCTCCTCGACGGCCGCCTTCGTGGACGCGACCGCGTCCTCGATGCGGTGCTTGCGCTCGTTCAGCTCGGTCTCGGTGGCCGCACCGACCTTGATCACCGCGACGCCGCCGCCGAGCTTCGCGAGCCGCTCCTGCAGCTTCTCGCGGTCCCAGTCGGAGTCGGTGGTCTCGATCTCCTTGCGGATCTGGGCGATCCGCGCGTCGAGGTCGGCCTTGGTGCCCGCGCCGTCGACGATGGTGGTGTTGTCCTTGGTGACCTCGACGCGGCGGGCCTTGCCCAGCGCGCTCAGGTCGGCCTCGGCCAGCTTCAGGCCCACCTCGGCGGAGATGACCTCGGCGCCGGTGACGGTGGCGAGGTCGTCCAGGAACGCCTTGCGGCGGTCACCGAAGAACGGCGCCTTCACCGCGACCGCGGTGATGGTCTTGCGCAGCGAGTTGACCACCAGGGTGGACAGCGCCTCGCCGTCGACGTCCTCGGCGATGATCAGCAGCGGCTTCTTGGCCTCGACGACCTTCTCCAGCACCGGGAGCAGGTCCGCCAGAGCGGAGATCTTCTCGCGGTGGATGAGGATGTAGGCGTCCTCGAGGATCGCGCGCTGCTCTTCGGGGTTGGTGGCGAAGTGCGCCGACAGGAAGCCCTTGTCGAACTGCACGCCTTCGGTGATCACCAGCTCGGTGGCCAGCGTCGAGGACTCCTCGATGGTGATCACGCCGTCCTCGCCGACCCGCTCCACGGCCTCGCCGAGCAGGGCGCCGATGGTGGCGTCACGCGAGGTCACGGTGCCGACCTGCGCGATGTTGTCGCGGCCCTTGACCGGGGTCGCCTTGGCCTTGAGGACCTCGACGACCTTCTCCGCGGCGGCCTCGATGCCGCGGCCGACCGCGGTCGGGTTGGCGCCGGCGGCCACGTTGCGCAGGCCGACCTTCACCAGGGACTGCGCCAGCACGGTGGCCGTGGTGGTGCCGTCGCCGGCGACGTCGTTGGTCTTGGTGGCGACGTTCTTGGCCAGCTGGGCGCCCAGGTTCTCGAACGGGTCGTCCAGCTCGATCTCACGGGCGACGGTGACGCCGTCCAGGGTGATCGTCGGGCCACCGAACTTCTTGTCCAGGACGACGTGCCTGCCGCGCGGGCCGAGAGTGACCTTCACCGCGTCGGCGAGCTTGTTCACCCCGCGCTCCAGCGCGCGACGAGCGTCCTCGTCGAAACTGATCTGCTTGGGCATAGCGTTTTCCGCTTACCTTTCGAAGTGGTTAGAACGCACGGACGCCCCGGCTCCCCGGAAATCGGGGCCCCGGGGCGTCATGCGCTGCAGAGCGGACGTCAGTTGATGACGGCCAGCACGTCGCGGGCGGAGAGGATCAGGTAGTCCTCGCCGTTGTACTTGACCTCGGTACCGCCGTACTTCGAGTAGATGACGACGTCGCCTTCCTTGACGTCCACCGGGACGCGGTTGCCCTTGTCGTCGATGCGGCCCGGGCCAACGGCCAGAACCTTGCCCTCCTGGGGCTTCTCCTTGGCGGTGTCGGGGATGACCAGACCGGAGGCCGTGGTCTCCTCGGCCTCACTCGTCTGGACAACGATCTTGTCCTCGAGCGGTTTGATGTTCACGCTCACCGGGTTGACCTCCACGGGTCGGAAGAAAGCGTTGGCAGGTTTGAAGGTTTACGACTCCTACCACCCCCGCCGTCGCGGGTGCCGGGGCGTGTGCGGTGCCGTGCAATTAGCACTCTAGCCATGTGAGTGCTAGTCGCGCAAGGAGGGTCCGCTTGACGCCGGGCACCACCCCGTGCAACCGCACTGACCGGCGGCTTTGTTCCGCCGGGACGCGAAAGGAATTCACGGAGTGGTCATCCCGGACGGTTGTCCCGTTCGACGGCGGCGAAGTGCGATCGGGGGCGACAGCCGGTCCCCACCACCTTGTTGAGGAGTCATCCGTGTCGATGAGCACCCCCTCCCGGCGTTCCGTCCTGCTCGGCGGCGCCGGCGCACTCGGCCTGGCCGCCCTCGGCGCCTCCGGACTCGCCCGCGCGACCACCTCCGCCGGCGCGGGCCTCGCCGCCCCCGGTGAGGTGTTCACCCTCGGCGTCGCGTCCGGCGACCCGTACACCGACAGCGTCGTGCTCTGGACCCGTCTCGCCAGGAACCCGCTCGCCGAGGACGGCCTCGGCGGCATGCCCGTCCGCGGCCAGGTCGTCGAGTGGCAGATCGCCAAGGACGAGAAGTTCACCGACCTCGTGCGCAACGGCCGCACCTGGGCCAGCCCCGAAGCCGCGCACAGCGTGCACGTCGAAGCCGACGGCCTCGCGCCCGGCACCGAGTACTTCTACCGCTTTCGCACCGGCTCCGAGATCTCCCCGGTCGGCCGCACCCGCACCGCGCCCGCGCCGGGCCAGATGACCGACCTGACCATGTGCTTCGCGAGCTGCTCCCACTACGGCCAGGGCTACTTCACCGCCTACCGCCACCTCGCCAACGACGAGCCCGGCCTGATCCTGCACCTCGGCGACTACCAGTACGAATACGCCGCCGGCGCGAACGAGGTCCGCAAGGTCATCGGCCCGGAGACGGTCAAGCTGGCCGACTACCGCCTCCGGCACGGCCAGTACAAGACCGACCCCGACCTGCAGCTCGCCCACGCGACCGCGCCCTGGCTGGTCGTCTGGGACGATCATGAGACGGAGAACAACTGGGCGGACGAGGTCCCCGAGGACTCCTCGCAGACCCCCGGCGAGGCCTTCCTCGCCCGGCGCAAGGCCGCCTTCCAGGCCTACTACGAGAACATGCCGCTTCGCCGCACCGCCCGGCCCAACGGCATCGACATGCGCCTCTACCGCCGCCTGGCCTGGGGCGACCTGGCCACCTTCCACATGCTCGACACCCGCCAGTACCGCGACAACCAGGCGTGCGGCGACGGGGTGAAGGCCAACTGCGCCGAGCGGCTCGCGCCGACCAGGTCGATCACCGGCGCCGAGCAGGAGAAGTGGATCGTCGACGGGTTCAACACCTCCCGAGCCCGCTGGGACGTGCTCGGCCAGCAGGTGTTCTTCGCCCAGATCGACCTGACCCCCGGCGCCGCCGAGGGCTACAACATGGACGCCTGGGACGGCTACAAGGTCAACCGCGACCGCATCGCCGCCGCGATGGGCCACTCGGCGGTCCGCAACGGCGTCGTGCTCACCGGTGACGTGCACCGGCACTGGGCGGCCGAGATCAAGGAGACCTACGGGCAGCCGGACTCGAAGGGCGTCGGCGTCGAACTGGTCACCACCTCGATCACCAGTGGCCGCGATGGCAACGACGACCCGAACCAGGCGGTGCTCGACGAGAACCCGCACGTGAAGTTCCACCGCAACCGCCGCGGCTACATCCGCACCAGGTTCACCGCGGACGAGCTGCGCGCGGACTACCGCGTCCTGCCCTACGTGACCAAGCCGGACGCCCCGGTCAGCACCGCGGCCGGCTTCGTGGTCGAGGACCGGGTCCCCGCGCTCAACCCGGCCTGAGCCCGAACGGCCTCTTCCTGACGAGGTCCGCGCGGTGTTAGGTAGGTGCTCACGACATCCACCTAGCACTGGGGGCAAGTACATGCGGCGTACACCAGCACGCCTGGCGGTGTTGCTACTGGCGGCGGGCGCGATCTCCGTGCCCGCCGCCCAGGCGGCACCGGCCGATCAGCAGCGGCAGCGGGACTTCGCCGCCGCGGCGGCCGAATTCGGGGTACCGCAGGACGTCCTGCTCGGCGTCTCGTTCCTCGAGTCCCGATGGGACACCAACGCGGGCACGCCGAGCACCTCGGCCGGGTACGGCCCGATGCACCTCACCGACCTGCGGACCGCGGGCGTTGGCACGCACCACGACCAGGGCGGCGAGGACCCGCGCGGGGACGAGTCGCGGCCACCGCTGCACCCGGAGGCCGGGCCGCCCGCGCCGCCACCGGATTCGCTGCAGACGCTGGACACCGCGGCCGAGCTGACCGGAGTGGACACCGCGACGCTGCGCACCGATCCGGCGCAGAACATCCGCGGCGGCGCCGCGCTGCTGGCCGCCCACCACCGCGAGACCGGTGACTGGTACCAGGCGGTGGCCAAGTACAGCGGCAGCAAGGAACCCGGTGCGGCCACCGCTTTCGCCGACGAGGTGTTCAGCACCATCGCGACCGGCGTGGAGCGGGTCACCGACGACGGCCAGCGCGTCAGCCTCGCACCGACGCCCGCCGCCGCACCGAAGGGCGTGCCGGCCGCGGCCGGGCCGGTCGAGTGTCCACAAGGGATCTCCTGCGAGTGGATTCCCGCGCCGTACCAGGAAATCCCCGGCGGTTACGGTAACCACGACAAGGCGGACCGGCCGAACAGCCAGAAGATCGACTACATCGTCATCCACGACACCGAGGGCTACTGGAACGGTGTGCTGGACCTGGTGCAGGACCCGACCTACGTGAGCTGGCACTACTCGCTGCGCTCCGCCGACGGCCACATCGCCCAGCACGTGCCGACCAAGGACGTCGCCTGGCACGCCGGTAACTGGTACGTCAACGCGAAGTCGATCGGCCTGGAGCACGAGGGCTTCGCCGCGAAGGGCACCTGGTACACCGAGGCGATGTACCGGACCTCGGCGAAACTGGTGCGGTACCTGGCAGGCAAGTACGACATCCCGCTGGACCGCGACCACATCATCGGCCACGACAACGTGCCCGGCCTGAGCCCGGCCAAGATCAAGGACATGCACTGGGACCCGGGCCCCTACTGGGACTGGACGCACTACTTCGACCTGCTCGGCGCCCCGTTCGATAGCACTGGACGCGCGGACACCGGCTCGGGCGACTGGCGGCCGAACACCGGCATGGTGACCATCGCGCCCGACTTCGCCACGAACAAGCCCGCGTTCGAATACTGCGAGAAGGACGTGCCGCTGTGCCCGGCTCGCGGGTCCACTTCGGTCATCCTGCGCACGGAACCGCGGGCGGATGCCCCGCTGCTCAAGGACATCGGGCTGCACCCGCAAACCGGACAGTCCACAATGCACGTCTCCGACATCGGCAGCCGGGTGGACAGCGGGCAGCAGTACGCGGTCGCCGAGGTCAAGGGCGACTGGACCGCGGTCTGGTACCTCGGCCAGAAGGGCTGGTTCCACAACCCGTCGAACGCCACCGCGAAACCGGTGCAGGGCAAGGTGGTCACGCCCAAGTCCGGCGCCGTCCAGATCTGGGGCGGCGCATACCCGGAGGCTTCGGCCTACCCGGAGGGCATCACCCCGCGTGACTTCGTCCCGCTGCCGTACACCATGCCGGCCGGGCAGCGGTACACGCTGGGCCTGACCACCGGCTCGGAGTACTACTACGCGGTCAACTTCGACACCGCGGACCACCAGGTGGTGCGGGGCAAGACGAAGTTCGTCCAGGTGCAGTTCGGCCACCGGATCGCCTACGTGAAGGCGGACGACGTCCGGATCCTGCCCTCCTGGGCACCCAACTAGCGGCTGCCTGGGGACCGGCTCAGACCGAGACGGTCCCCACCGGCAGCGCCGGATTGGCCGCGAAGTCCAAAGAGGACGGTTTGACCCCGGCGGCCACCACGTGCGCACCGAGCGCGGCGATCATCGCCCCGTTGTCCGTGCACAGCCTCGGCCGCGGCACCCGCAACTCGATCCCGGCCTGATCACACCGCTCCTGAGCGAGCGAGGAAAGTCGTGAATTCGCTGCCACACCACCGGAAATGACGAGCGTGCCGATTCCGGCTTCCTTCGCCGCACGGACCGCCTTCGCGGTCAGCACGTCGGCCACCGCTTCCTGGAACGAGGCCGCCACGTCGTCGACCGGGATCTCCTCGCCCCTGCGCTCGGCGCCTTCCACCCAGCGCGCGACGGCGGTTTTCAAGCCAGAGAAGGAAAAGTCGTTCTTCGCGTCGCGCGGTCCGGTCATCCCGCGCGGGAAGGCGATGGCAGCCGGGTTCCCGGCCTTCGCGGCCTTGTCGATCGGCGGGCCGCCGGGGTACGGCAGGCCGAGCACCCTGGCCACCTTGTCGTAGGCCTCCCCGGCCGCGTCGTCCACAGTGGACCCGAGTTCGACGATCGAAGCGGCCACGTCGTCCACCCGCAGCAACTGCGTGTGCCCACCGGAAACCAGCAACGCCAGGCAGGGCTTGGGCAACGGGCCGTGCTGCAGGGTGTCCACCGCGATGTGCCCGGCGAGGTGGTTGACCCCGTAGAGCGGCACGTCCAGCGCGACCGAGTAGGCCTTCGCCGCGGCGACGCCGACCAGCAGCGCACCGGCGAGGCCGGGTCCGGCTGTCACCGCGATGGCGTCCACATCGGACATCTTCAGCCCGGCGTCGGCGAAGGCGCGTTCGGTGGTCGGCACCATCGCTTCGAGGTGCGCGCGGCTGGCCACTTCGGGCACCACGCCGCCGAACCGCGCGTGCTGGTCGACGCTCGACGCGACCGCGTCGGCGAGCAGCTCCACGGTGCCGTCGTCGTGCAGCCGGACCAGGCCGACGCCGGTCTCGTCGCACGAACTCTCGATGCCCATGACGATCCGGGCGCCCATCAGCCGGCCTCCTCCGCGGCCACACCCAGCGGTGGCCGCACCATCGTGTAAGCGTCCGCACCGGACGGCTGGTAGTAGCGCTTGCGCACGCCGAGCTTGGTGAAGCCGTGCTTCTCGTACATCGTGATCGCGACTTCGTTGTCCGTGCGGACCTCGAGCAGCACCGGCGCGCGCAGCTCGTCGGCCTTGGCCAGCAATGCTTCCAGCAGCGCCTTGCCGATGCCCTTGCCCTGGTGTTCCGGGGCGACGCCGATCGTGTGCAGGCTCGTTTCGTAGTCACCGCGCGGGCCGACCACGGCCAGGCCCGCGTAACCGAGCAGCTCCTGGCCCTCGTAGGCGCCGAGGTAGTACGCGCCGGAGTCCAGTTCGGACCGGAACGCGTAGGCGCTCCACGGGCTGTCGCCGGGGAACAGGATCTTCTCGATCTCCACGCAGCGCCGGATGTCGCCGCGGCGCAACGGCTTCAGCTCCACCGTCACGGCGTGGTCACCCGCTTGCGCGCCCCGGGTTCGACGGCGTCCGGGCGCCGCAGGTAGAGCGGGGTCATCGGGGCGGGCTCGGCGCCGGACCGCAGCGCCTCCCGCGCGGCCGTGACCAGCCCGAGCGGCGACGGGTACTCGGGGGTGAGGACCCGCAGCCCGGTCTTCTCGGCGAAGTAACCCGCCGCGGCCTTGGCCGTGGTGGTGAGTTCGGCTGGACTCTGCACAGCGGGCTCGCCAACGCGCTTGCCCTCGGCGTCGTACTCGGCCCAGTAGACCTCGCGGCGGCGCGCGTCGGTCACCACGAGGAACGGCTCGCCCGGCACGACCTCCGCGGCGATCGCGTCGAGGCTGCACACGGGGTGGACCGGGATGCCGAGGCTGTGCCCGAGCGCGGCGGCGGTGGCCATGCCCGCGCGCAGCCCGGTGAACGGCCCCGGCCCGGCTCCGCAAACGATTGCGCCCAGGTCGCGGAGGCTGGTTCCGGCGGCCTGCACGGCGTCGAGCACGTGCGGGGTGAGCAGTTCACCGTGGGCGCGCGCGTCGATGGTCACCCGCTCGGCGGCGAGGGCCAGCGAATCGGGTTCGAGTTGGACGACCCCGGCGGTCACCGCGGGCGTGGAGGTGTCGACGGCCAGTACTAACACGGTTCCCCAGCCTACGACTCACCCGACCGGGGCCCTCGCGCAGGCAACCCGCACCGGCCGGGCACGTCTGGATCAAGTGAAGAGTTGACCGATCGCCGGCCGGGCGGGTCAACCGCGAACGAAAGGGAGTTCATGTCCACGCTGCGCCGAGCACTGATCGCCTCCACCGCGACCCTCGCACTGACCGCGGGCACCGCGAGCGCGGCCCCGACCGGTTCGTTTCTCAGTCTGGACAAGGAGATCGTGCGCGCGGGCGAGCAGGTGCGGGTGGTCGCCGGGTGCGGGGTGGAGGGCCTGAACCTGGTCGGCTCGACCGCGTTCGCGCCGACCGGCCAGGACGGGCCGTACACCGGCAACGGCGGGGTGGCGGTGTTCACCGTGCGCTCGTCGGCGCTGTCTTGGGGCACCGCGACCGTGCGGGCGGACGCTGTGCCCGGGGTGCACCAGGTCAGCGAACGCTGCGGTGGCGGGCATGCGGGTAGCCGGGAACTGACGGTCATCAGCTAGCGCGATCGGGGTGGTCGATGTCCACGGTCACGGCCACCCCCGAGGACGAGGCGAAGGTCGCCATGCGGCCGTCGAGGTTGATCTCGGTGAACGGATTGCAGTCGGCCAGACACACGATCCAGACCGGTTCGCGTTCGGCGGTGATCCGGCCGAAGACCCCTTCCGAGCCGTGCGCCCCATCCCCAACGAACAGCGAGCCGCCGGTCGATGAGCCAGCCGCCTGGAAGCGGTTGAGCTGCGCACCGCCGGGCAGCACGCCATCGAACTGTGAGCCGCCGGGCAGAGCGCCATCGAACTGTGAGCCGTCGGGCAGCGTGCCGTCGGGCAGCGTGCCGTCGGGCAGCGTGCCGTCGGGCAGCGTGCCGTCGGGCAGCGTGCCGTTTAGTTGCGAATCGCCGGGCAGGGGGCCGTCGGGGAGGGTGCCATCAGGGAGAGCGTGCTCGCGCGAGATGTCGACGTGGGTCATCCAGTCGGGGTCCGCCGCGAGCAGGTCGAAGCACGGGCCGAGCACCAGCCCGCCGACTCGTGCCGTCGCCTCGTAGGCGGTGCCGTCGGCGAGGTAGAGCGCGTCCGCGATGGGCAGCGTCAACTCACGCCAAAGCCGGGCGAGTTCAGTCCTCGCCCGGTTCATCCGGGTTCCAGGACAGCAGGCGCACCTTCGCGACCGTGCGCAGGTGTCGCTTCATCGCGGCCGCGGCAGCCTTGGGGTCGCCGAGGCTGATGCCGTCGAAGATGCGGTAGTGCTGGGCGAGCGAGCGCTTCGGCCGCCCCGGCTGGTGCAGCGACTCGGTACGGCTCTCGGCGATCTGCTCGGCGATCGAGGTCATGAACTCGGCGAGGATGGGGTTGCGCGCGGCAGCGGTGACCGCGGCATGGAACCGCCGGTCGCCCTCGATGCCCTGCTCGCCGTTGTCGATCTCCTCAGCCATGTACCGCAGGGCGTCCTCGAGCGCGTCGAGGTCCTCCTTGGTACGACGTTCGGCAGCGAGTTCGGCGAGCTTGGTCTCCATGGCCTCGCGTGCCTCGAGCACGTCGGGCAACCGGCGCCGCCGCTCGACGAGTTCCTCGACCGGTTCGAGGTCCAGCTTGGCGCTGGTCAGGTAGGTCCCGCCGCCGTGGCGCACCTCGACCAGACCTTGCACGTCGAGCACCACAATGGCCTGCTTGACCGACGCGCGGCTCACGCCGAGCCGCTGCGCCAGTTCACGCTCGGCGGGCAGCTTGTCCCCGGCGTCGAGGCCGGACTCGACCACGTACTCCCGGATGCGCTGGACCACCTGCTCGTACAGGCGCGGCCGCGCCATCGGGCGCAGTGCGTCGGACCCCATGAATCCCCTCCGGGCGACCGTGGACCTGGACTTCGAGCCTAACAGCCGGTGACCGGGCTTCTACCCAAAAACAGGCCTATTGAAGGAGCCAGGTGGCGGCGAAAGGATTGGACAAGTGGCTGAGCCACTCAGCCACTGAGCCACTAGGCCATCGACCCACTCGGCCACTGGGCCACCTAGCCATTGAACCACTGAACCCCTCTGCCATCGAGCCACCGAGTCGCCAATCGCTTGGTCACCGGGTAGCCGAGGCGCCGATTGCACGATCGCTGAGCTGCCCAGCCGCCAATCACTTTGTTCGCAGAGCCGCCGAACCGCCGACCGCTTGATCGCTGAGCTGCCGAACCGCAAGTTGCGGGGTCGCTGAGCTGCCGAGCCGCGAGCTGCGGGGGCGCCGAGGTGCCAAGCCGCGAATTGCGGGGTCGCTGAGCTGCCGAGCCGCGAGTTGCGAGGTCGCCGAGGTGCCGAACTGCGGCTTGCAGGGTCGTCGAGGTGCCGAGCCAGGGAATCAGTCCGCTTGATCGCTGAGCCGCTGTGCTGGTGCGCTGGTGTGCTGATGTGGCTCGTGTTTCGGAGTCTCTTGAAGCTTGCGTTCTCGTCCGCCGAGGCGCCTGGACGCCGGCCGCCCGTTGACCGCGGCTCTTGACAGGGTGATCCAGCGCACCGCAAAGTGGACTAGCCACTAGGCCACTGAGCCACCAAGTGGACTGGCCACTCAGCCACTGCGGCGACCAATGACGGGAGCCCTGATGTCCGCCGAGCTGATCTCGATCCTTGTTCTCGTGGTGATCTTCGTGGTCGCCACCACCAGATCGATCAACATGGGGGTGCTGGCCTTCGCGGGCGCGTTCGGCGTCGGCACGCTGGTGGCCGGTCTGGACGCCGACGGCATTTTCGCGGGATTCCCCGGGGATCTGTTCGTGGTACTGGTCGGCGTCACCTACCTGTTCGCCATCGCCAGGGCCACCGGCACCACGGACTGGCTGGTGCACGCCTCGATCCGCCTGGTCGGCGGCCGACTCGCGCTCATCCCGTGGGTGATGTTCGCGGTCACCGCCGTACTCACCGCGATAGGTGCGGTCAGCCCGGCCGCGGTCGCCATCGTCGCGCCGATCGCGCTCGGGTTCGCCTCCCGCTACGGCATCAGCCCTCTGCTGATGGGCGCCCTGGTCGTACACGGCGCCCAGGCCGGCGGCTTCTCCCCGATCAGCGTCTACGGGTCCACTGTGAACAGCATCGTCAGCCGCGAGAACCTCGCCGGCAGCGAAACCGTGCTGTTCCTGGCCAGCCTCGCGGTCAACCTGGTCATCGCCGCGATCCTCTTCGTTGTGCTCGGCGGGCTCAAGCTCGGCCGCACCCGGGTCACCGCCGAGGACGAGACCGAAGAGGTGCCCAAGCTCACCCCGGCCCGGATCGCCGTGCTGGTCAGCCTGGTCGCGCTGGTCGTCGGCGCGCTGGTGTTCGACCTCGACGTCGGCCTGACCGCGATCTCGCTGGCCGTGCTGCTCAGCGTGTTCTGGCCGGAGACCGGCCGCAAGGCCGTCGGCGAGATCACCTGGCCGACCGTGCTGCTGATCTGCGGCGTGCTCACCTACGTTGGCGTGCTCCAGGAAATGGGCACGATCGACTACGCGGGCAACGCGGTGACCGGCGTCGGCGTGCCGCTCCTCGCGGCGCTGCTGCTCTGCTACATCGGCGCGATCGTCTCCGCCTTCGCCTCGTCGGTCGGCATCATGGGCGCGCTCATCCCGCTGGCCGTGCCGTTCCTCGCCCAGGGCACGGTCGGCCCGATCGGCATGATCGCCGCGCTGGCCGTCGCGGCCACCGTGGTCGACGTCAGCCCGTTCTCCACGAACGGCGCACTCGTGCTGGCCAACGCGAAAAACGTCGACCGCGACACGTTCTTCCGGCAACTGATGGTCTACGGCGGCATCATGGTCGTGGTGGTCCCGGCCGCCGTGTGGCTCGCCCTGATCGTGCCCGGCTGGGGCTGACCCAGTACTACCGAGGAGGTTCCGCGTGCGTTTGTTCCCCGCCCTGGAAGAGGCTTCGGGCAAGGAAGCCGTCCGGTTCGGCGACCGTGCCCTCAGTTACGCCGAGCTGTCCGCCGTCGCCGGCACCCTCGCGACGAGCCTGCGCGAGCTGCCACCGGGGGCGAAGGTGGCGGTGTGGGCGACCTCCACGCTGGAGACCACGGTCGCGGTCGTCTCGGCGTTGCTGGCCGGGGTGCCCGCGGTGCCGATCAATCCCAAGATCGGTGAGCGCGAACTCGAGCACATCATCGCCGACAGCGCGCCAGCGCTGGTGCTCGCCGAAGCGGAAGCCAAGCTGCCCGCGGGCCTGGAAGGCTTGTCGCGCAAGGATATCGAGCTGACCAGCGGCGAGGTCGAGCCGCTGCCCGAGCCCGATCCCGAGGCACCGGCGATGATCGTCTACACCTCGGGCACCACCGGACCGCCGAAGGGCGTCGTGCTCCCGCGTCGCGCCATTTCGTCCACATTGGACACTTTGGAGGACGCGTGGCAGTGGACCGCGGACGACGTGCTGGTGCACGGGCTGCCGCTGTTCCACGTGCACGGGCTGATCCTCGGCATGCTCGGACCGTTGCGGCGCGGCGGTTCGGTGATCCACCTCGGCAAGTTCTCCACCGCCGCCCTGGCCACCGAACTGGCCGGCCGCGGCACGATGATGTTCGGCGTGCCCACCATGTACCACCGCATCGCCGGTGAGCTGGAGACCAACGAGGCACTCGCGTCGGCGCTGCGTGGCGCGCGGCTGCTGGTCTCCGGTTCGGCCGCATTGCCGGTGCATGACCACCAGCGCATCACCGCGGCCACCGGCCAGCAGGTGATCGAGCGCTACGGCATGACCGAAACCCTGATGAACAGCAGCGTTCGCGCGGACGGCGAACGCAAGCCCGGCACGGTCGGCGTGCCGCTGCGCGGGGTGGACGTGCGGTTGGTCGACGACTCCGGTCAGACCATCGAAACCAGCGACGGCGAGACCGTCGGCGAGATCCAGGTGCGCGGGCCGAACCTGTTCACCGAGTACCTGAACCGCCCCGACGCGACCGCGGAGGTGTTCGACGACGGCTGGTTCCGCACTGGCGACATGGCCACCCGCGACGCCGACGGTTACCTCCGCATCGTCGGCCGCAAGGCCACCGACCTGATCAAGAGCGGCGGCTACAAGATCGGCGCCGGCGAGATCGAGAACGCGTTGCTGGAGCACAGCGGCGTCGCCGAGGCCGCGGTCACCGGCGAGCCTGATCCCGATCTCGGCGAACGCATCGTCGCCTGGATCGTGCCGGACGGGCCGAAGCCCGCGGAACAGGACCTGGTCGACCACGTGGCGCGACTGCTCACACCGCACAAGCGCCCCAGGGTGGTCCGATTCGTGGAATCGTTGCCACGCAACGACATGGGCAAGGTGATGAAGCGAGCCCTCGGTGCCTGAGCGACTGTCGGCCCGTGCCGTGATCGAGACCGTCGCCACCGGTTTCGCCGAGTTCGACACCGGACCGGCCGAGTATTCCGAAGTGGACGGTCCGATCGGCTGGCCCGGTTACGACGAGGCGCACGCGAGAGCGGCGAAACGCACCGGGGAAAGCGAATCCGTGGTGTGCGGGCGGGGCCGCATCGGTGACATCGACGCGGCGTTCATCGCCTTCGAATTCGGTTTCCTCGGCGGCTCGATGGGCGGCCGGACCGGCGATCGGGTGGAAGCCGCCTTCATCCGCGCACGGGAATTGCGGCTACCACTGGTTTTCCTGGTCGCGACCGGCGGCAGCCGGATGCAGGAGGGCATGCGCGCGCTGTCCCAGTTGCAACGCGTCGCCAAGCAGATCGCGTTGACCCGAGCCGCCGGATTGCCCCAGGTCGCGGTCCTCCGCGATCCGGCAACCGGTGGCGGCTGGGCGACATTGGGCTCCGGGGCGGACGTGACGATCGCGCTTTCCCAGGCGCAGGTGGGTTTTGCCGGTTCACGAGTCCGCCCACCCGGTGACGCACACGCCTACACCGCGGAAGGGCAGTACGAATCGGGTCACGTCGACGCCGTTGTCGAACCGGACGAGTTGCCCGGCGTGCTCGCTTCCTGGCTGCGCCTGCTCGCCGGACCGCCTGCCGTCGAAGTCCCGGTTCCGGCCGCACTCGGCCGGAAGGAACTCCCGGAAACCGGCTGGGAAGCAGTGCGGCATGCCCGTGCGGCGGAACGACCACGAGCACAGTCCTATTTGGATTTTTACTTCGATGAGCGCGAGGAGATCAGCGGAGACCTTTGCGGTGGCCGGGATTCCGGAGTTCTTTGCGGCTTTGGCAAACGCAACGGGGAAACCATCGCCTATGCGGCTCAAGGCGGTACGCCGACCCTGCCCTCCGGATTCCGCACCGCGGCTCGGCTGGTCTCACTCGCTGACCGCCTCGGGCTGCCCGTTCTGACCATTGTGGACACGCTGGGCGCGGCCAATGACGACGTCGCAGAACGTTCCGGCGCGGGTCCGTCGATCGCGGAGTTGTTCCTCGCGGTGGCGGGTGCGCACGTGCCGATCACGTCGCTGGTGATCGGCGAAGGCGGTTCCGGTGGCGCTCTCGCGTTCGCCGCACCCGGGCGGACGTGGATGACGCCGGACAGCTATTTCTCGGTCACCTCACCGGAAGCCGCGGCGTCGATCCTCAAGCGCGACCCGTCGGAGGTGCCGGAAACGGCGAACCAGCTGCGTCTGCGACCGCAGGACGTGGTCGAACTCGGTGTCGCGCAAGGCATCGCGCCGCACGTGGAGGACAGCCGATGAGCCTGGTCGAACTCGACGCGGTGGAGCTGGCCGAGAAGATCCGGCTTCGCGAGGTGTCGTGCACCGAGGTGATGGCCGCATACCTGGACCGGATCGAGGAGCACAACCCACGGCTCAACGCGATCGTCGCGCTGCGTGATCGTGGCGAGCTGATGCGGGAAGCCGCCGAACGGGACAGCGAGCCGTACCGCGGTTGGTTGCACGGGTTCCCGCTGGCGGTGAAGGACCTCTCGGCCGCGGCCGGACTGCCGTGGACGTTCGGGTCGCCGGTGTTCGCCGATCAGATCGCCGAGCACGACGACCTCTTCGTGCGGCGGATGAAGGACGCGGGCGGCATCGTCATCGGCAAGACGAACGTGCCCGAATTCGGGCTCGGCTCGCAAACGTACAACCCGGTGTACGGGCCGACGCGGAACCCGTTCGACCATTCGCGCACGCCGGGCGGCAGCAGCGGGGGCGCCGCGGCGGCGGTCGCGTCGCGGATGCTGCCGGTCGCCGACGGCAGCGACTACCTCGGTTCGCTGCGCAACCCGGCGGCGTTCACCAACACCTACGGATTCCGGCCGTCGCTGGGGCGCGTGCCGTCGACCTCGTTCGTGGCGCAATTGGACACGGCCGGGCCGATGGGCCGGACCGTCGCCGACGTCGCCGCGCTGCTGTCGGTGCAGGCCGGGCCGGATCCGCGTGCCCCGCTGGGCATCGCCGAGGACCCGTCGATGTTCATGCCGCCGCTGACCCCGCGCGACTTCCGCGGCACGCGGATCGCCTGGGTCGGGGATTTCGACGGGTACCTGCCGATGGACCCCGGCGTGCTGGACGTCTGCCGGGGCGTGTTCGCCGGGTTCACCGAGCTGGGCTGCGAGGTGGTCGACGCGGTGCCGGACTACCCGATGGACCGGGTGTGGCGGGCGGTGCTGACCTGGCGCGGGTTCAACGTCGCGGCGAATCTGGGGTCGCTGTACCGGATGCCGCGGGATCAGCTGAAGCCGGAGTTGGTGTGGGAACTCGAGCAGGGACTCGCTTTGTCCGCTGCCGACCTCGGCCCGGCTTCGCTGGAGCGCACGCGATGGCTGGACGCCCTGCTGCGGTTCTTCGAAGATTTCGACTTCATCCTGGCGCCGAGCGCGCAGGTGTTCCCGTTCGACGTCGACACCCCGTGGCCGTCGACCGTCGGCGGGCGCGAGATGGACACGTACCACCGGTGGATGGAGACCGTGGCGCCGTGGTCGCTGGCCGGGGTCCCGGTGCTGGGCATGCCGGCCGGCTTCAACTCCGACGGCCTCCCCATGGGCGTCCAGCTGATCGGCAAACCCCGCGCCGACCTGGACGTCCTCACCCTCGCCGACATGCTTTTGCCCGCAGAAGCATGAGGGCCAGGTCAGGGGTGGGTTTTAGGATGGCGTTGATCGTCTGAGCCTGAGGGAGCCGTCCGCATGCCGCTGAATTTCGACCTGTCGCCGGAGCAGCTCCGGAGCTACCAGGGCACCAATCCGCGACCCGCCGATTTCGACGGTTACTGGGAGAAGGCCCTCGCCGAGCTGGACGCGACCGAACCGCAGGTCGAGATCACGCCCGCCGAGTTCTCGGCGCCGTTCGCCCGCTGCGAGGACCTGGAGTTCACCGGCGTCGGCGGTGTCCGCGTCCACGCGAAGCTCGCCCGGCCGCTGACGGACGCCGAAGGCCCGGCCGTGCTCTTCTTCCACGGCTATAACGGCAGGTCAACGCCCTGGACCGAGCTGCTCGCGTATGTCGCGCGCGGGCAGACCGCCGTCGCGATGGACATGCGCGGCCAGGGCTGGGGCGCGACGGCCACGGGCTGGGCGGTGAGCAACCAGCTGCTCCTTGGCCTCGAAGAAGGCGCCGACCAGCTGCACATGCGGCACGCGTTCCTCGACACGGTCCGCCTCGCGCGCACGGTGATGGACCTGCCCGGCGTCGACCCGGGCCGGATGGCCACCACCGGGCACAGCCAAGGCGGCGCGCTGAGCCTCGCGTGCGCCGCGCTCGAACCACGGATCGCGCTGGTCGCGGCGGTCTTCCCGTTCCTGTCGGACTACCAGCGTGCCTGGGAGCTGGCCCTCGGGGAAGCGCCGTACAACGAGATCACCACCTGGTTCCGCAAGCGTGACCCGCTGCATCTGCGCCGCGAGGAAATCTTCACCCGACTCGGGTACATCGACATCCAGCACCTCGCTCCGCGTGTCCGGGCACGGGTCGACTGGACGGTCGCGCTGGAGGACGTGGTGTGCCCGCCGTCGACCCAGTTCGCCGCCTACAACAAGCTCACCGGACCCAAGTCGCTGCGCGAGTACCCCGACTTCGGCCACGAGGACCTGCCGGGCATCGAAGACGCCCTGTACACCGTCCTCCACACCCTCTGACCAGGGAAACATGCTTCTGCGGGCAAAAGCAGGGCGCCTGCTTCTGCCCGCAGAAGCAGGTCAGCGGGTGGGGAGGAGGGGGGTGCGGGAGTGCCAGGTGCCGTGTGGTTCGAGGGTGATCGTGCGGACGTCGTCTTCTGCCCGCGAAAGCCGCACCACGAGGTGGTTGGTGTTCAGGCGGTCGGCGGAGCCTTCACCCCATTCGACGACCACGGCCGAGGCTTCCAGGTCGGTGTCCAGGTCGAGGTCGTCCAGCTGAGCCAGGTCCCCGCCCAGCCGGTACGCGTCGACGTGCACCAGCGGCACCGGGCCCGGGTGCACCCGCGCCAGCACGAAGGTCGGCGAGCTGACCCGCCCGCTCACCCCCATCCCCTCGGCGATGCCCCTGGTCAGCACGGTCTTGCCGGCACCGAGCGGCCCGGCCAGCAGCACCAGGTCGCCCGCCCGCAGCTCACGGCCGAGCGACCGGCCGAAAGCGATCGTGTCCTCGGGAGTCGCGCACTCGAAATTCACCGGTTCAACCACCGCCACAGTCGTCGTGAGGAATCCGCGCCGTCCACTCCGGCGCAGCGTTGCACCAGGTCGATCAGGTGGCTGTTCACCAACTCCGGCTGTTCCAGCTGCACCATGTGCCCCGCGCCGCGCACGCGCACCAGCTCCGCGTCCGGTAGTTCGGCGGCGATCCGCTCCGCGTGCGAATAGGGCGTCACCCGGTCCGAGTCGGCGCCGATCACCAGTACGTGCGCGTGCTTCAGCCCGGCCAGCGCCGCGTACCGGTTGTGGCTGCCGAGCGTGTTGGCGAAGTTCACCAGCCCCAGCACCGGCGTCACTTCGAGCATCTCCAGCATGAAGTCGACGATCCGCGGGCTGACGTCCCGCGCGCCGAAAGCCAGCCGCCGCACCGCTTGCCGCGTCAGCTGCCCGCCGGCGGCCCGCACGAACTCCACCAGCCCCGGCTGCCAGCCCGCCAGCTCGCTCACCCCGCGCGTCAGCGGGTTGTACTTCGACAGCAGCCCGCGCGGGATGCCGCGCGTACCGACCTCACCGGCGGCCGTCGCGATCAGCGCCACCCCGCGCACCCTGTCCTCGAACAGCTCCGGGTGCCGCTGGGCCAGTTCCATCACGACCATGCCGCCCATCGAATGGGCCATCAGCACCAGCGGCCCGTCCGGCGCGACCGCGCGGATCACCGCGTGCAGGTCCTCGGCCAGCTGCTCGATCGTGCTGGTTTCCTGAGTCGCCGCTCCGGAAAGCCCGTGGCTGCGATGGTCGAAGTAGACCTGCCGCACCCTCGGCAGCGTCAACGCCGCCAGGTCGCGTCGCTGGAAGTGCCAGCTGAGCTGGGAAAGCGCGAAGCCGTGCACACCCACGAGCGTCAGCGCGGGCCGTCCACCATCAGCGGGGTCGACCTCGGCGACAGCCAGCGGGGTGCCGTCGTCGGCGGCCACCGTCGACGTCCGATCCGGCTTGAGCTCACCGAGCGGCTCGTCGGCGAACGGATCCACGCGATGACGCTTCTGCTGGGTGGCGATGGTGATCGCGGCGGCGGCCGACCCGGTCAGCACGGCACCGATGCCACCGGCGATCGCCAGCAGCCTCCGTGACGGAGCCGCCATCAGCGCTGCCCCGCGTACCTGCGGACCATCCGCGGCCGGTACATACCGGTGACGATCTCGTAGTCGATGGTGCCGATCTTGTCCGCCCATTCCGTGGCCGTCGGCGCCCCGCCGTCACCGGTGCCGAACAGCACCACCTCGGCGCCCGGCTCCGGCTCGTGGTCGCCGCAGTCGACGACGATCTGGTCCATGCAGACCCGGCCGGCCACCGGCCGCCGCTGCCCGTCGAGCCAGACGTCGAGGCGACCGGACAGCGTGCGCGGCACGCCGTCCGCGTAACCGACGGGCACCAGTGCCAGCGTGGTGGCCGCATCGGCGGTCCACGTGTGTCCATAGGAGACGGACTCGCCCGCCTCGACCCGTTTGGTCGAGACCACCGACGAGCGGAAGGTCATCGCCGGGCGCAGGTCCTCCCGCTGCGGCACGGGGTTCAGCCCGTACATCGCGATCCCGACGCGCACCAGGTCGAAGTGCAGATCCGGCCTGGTCAGCGTGGCCGCCGAATTCGCCAGATGACGCAGGGGGTTCAGGCCCGCTTCGAGCGCGACCTCGTGCGCCTGCTGGAACCGCGCGGCCTGCGCGTCGATCGACGGGTGGCCGGGTTCGTCCGCGCAAGCCAGATGCGACCAGATGCCGACCACCTCGACGGCGGGATCGGCGGCGGCCGACTTGACCAGCGCGGGCCAGGCGTGCGGCGGACAGCCGTTGCGGGACAACCCGGTGTCGATCTTCAGGTGCACGCGCGCGCGTGCACCGGCCCGGCGCGCCGCCTCGGCCGCGCGCTCCAGCTCACCGGCGTTGCTCAGACCGAGATCCACCCCCGCTTCGATGGCGGGGGTGTAGTCGGTGTCCGCGGTGTCCAGCCAGGCCAGCATCGGCGCCTGGATACCCGCTTCGCGCAAGGTCAACGCCTCGGCCAGCGAACAGGCGCCGAGCCAGGTCGCGCCCGCCTCGAGCGCGGCGCGCGCGACCGGCACCGCACCGTGCCCGTAGGCGTCCGCCTTCACCACCGCCATGGTCGCGGCGCCGGAAGCGGCCGCGCGCCCGGCGAGCAGCGCGAGGTTGTGGCGGATCAGGTCCAGGTCGATGCGGACTTCAGCGCGTGGGAACGGGTCTGGGCTCATGACCAGCCCATTTTCCCACAGTGCTCACTCCAGGCGGGCTCCGGTGGTGGCGGAGAACACGTGCAGTTCGTCCGGGCGCACGCGGAAGTGCAGCGTGTCGCCCATCGACGGCGGCGTCCGCGGGTCGACCCGCGCCACCACCGTGGTGCCCGCCTCCGGGTCGTCGCCGGCCAGCTTGCCGTAGCAGTAGGCGTCCGAGCCGAGTTCCTCGACGAGGTCCACCTTGACCGGGATCGTGGTCTCGCCCGCCGGCGCGACCTCGAGCGACTCCGGCCGGAAGCCGACGGTCACGCCGTCGTCACCGGCCTTGGCGATGATCTCGCGCGGCAGCGCCACCTTCGCACCGCCGACGTTCGCGCCCTCCGCGGTCAGCGACGCGGCGACGAGGTTCATCGCCGGGGAGCCGATGAAACCGGCGACGAAAGCGTTTGCGGGGCGCTCGTACAGCGCACGCGGGGTGTCGCACTGCTGCAGCACACCGTCGGACAGCACGGCCACGCGGTCGCCCATGGTCATCGCCTCGACCTGGTCGTGCGTGACGTAGACGGTGGTGACGCCGAGGCGGCGCTGCAGCGCGGCGATCTGCGTGCGGGTGGACACGCGCAGCTTGGCGTCCAGGTTGGACAGCGGCTCGTCCATCAGGAAGACCTGCGGCTCACGCACGATCGCGCGGCCCATCGCCACACGCTGGCGCTGACCACCGGAGAGCGCCTTCGGCTTGCGGTCGAGGTAGTCCTCGATGTCGAGCAGCTTGGCCGCGTCGCGCACGCGCTCCTTGATCTCCGACGCCGGCTTGCCCGCGATCTTCAGCGCGAAGCCCATGTTCTGGCCGACCGTCATGTGCGGGTACAGCGCGTAGTTCTGGAACACCATGGCGATGTCCCGCGACCTCGGCGGCAGCTGGGTGACGTCGCGGTCACCGATCCAGACCGCTCCGTCGTCGATGTCCTCCAGCCCGGCGAGCATGCGCAGACTGGTCGACTTGCCGCAGCCCGACGGCCCGACCAGCACCAGGAACTCGCCGTCGGCGATCTCCAGGTCGAGCGCGTCCACCGCGGGACGGTCGGCTCCGGAGTAGTGCCTGGACGCCTTGTCGTAGGTAATCGTCGCCATTCAGCTATCCCTTCCTAACGCTCGCGCGTGCACGAGTTCGCGGGCGGCGTGGTGCCGCTGCCGGATTTCCTTGCCCGCGTCGGTGTCCGGCTCACCGAGTCGCAGCACATCCGAACCCCGCCAGCTCGGCGGCGCGGTGGTGCCTGCCAGCGCCCAGGCCGCCTGGCGGGCGGCCCCGAGCGCCACGTACTCGGCGGGCGCGGGCAGCTCGACCGGGAGGCCGAAGATCACCGGCGCGGCCGCGCGCACGCTGGCCGACTGCGCGGCGCCGCCGATCAGGAGCACCCGGCGCGGTTCGACCCCGTGCCCGGCGATCGCCTCCAGACCGGCGGCCAGTCCGCACAGCATGCCCTCCACGGCCGCGCGAGCCAAGTTCTCCGGCTTCATGTTCGACCTGGTCAGACCGAGCAAGGTGCCGTTCGCATCCGGCAGGTTGGGGGTGCGCTCGCCGTCCAGGTAGGGCAGCAGGGTCAACCCGCCCGCACCGGCTTCCGCGGCCAAAGCAAGGTCGTCGAGACCCGCCAGGTCGACGCCGAGCAGGTCGGCGGTGGCGGTGAGCACCCTGGCCGCGTTGAGCGTGCAGGCCAGCGGGAGGAAGCGGCCGGTGGCGTCGGCGAACCCGGCGACCGTGCCGGAGGCGTCGGCGGGCGGGGTCTCGGACACCGCGAACACCGTGCCGCTGGTGCCGAGCGAGACCACCACGTCACCCGGGCCCAGCTCGAGCGCGAGAGCCGCCGCCATGTTGTCGCCGGTCCCGGCCGACACCAGCACCCCGTCCTCCGTCTGCCCACATGCTTCTGCGGGCAAAAGCAGGTCCGGCAGGGCAGGGACCCGGCCGAACGCGCGCTTCAGCAGGTCGGTGCGGTATTCGCCGGTGGCCGGTGAGAAGTACCCGGTGCCGGAGGCGTCGCCGCGGTCGGTCGCGATCCGCTCCGGGCGGCCAAGGATGCGCCAGGTCAGCCAGTCGTGCGGCAGCACGACGCGTGCCACCCGCGCGGCCAGTTCCGGCTCGTGCTCGGCGAGCCACCGCAGCTTGGTGATGGTGAAGCTGGCGACCGGCACCGAGCCGACCGCCTCCGCCCAGGCCCCCGGCCCGCCGAGTTCGGCGACCAGGTCCTGCGCCTGCGGCCCCGAGCGGGTGTCGTTCCACAGCAGCGCGGGCCGCACGACTTCGCCGTCCTCGTCCAGTGCGACCATGCCGTGCTGCTGACCGCCGACGCCGATCGCCGAAACCCCGTCGAGCAGGCCGTCGGCGGCCTCGGTGAACGCCGTCCACCAGTGCTTCGGATCCACTTCGGTGCCGTCCGGGTGCGTCGCGCGGCCCTCGCGGACCACCGCACCGGTCTCGGCGTCGCAGATCACCACCTTCGCCGATTGGGTCGACGTGTCGACTCCGGCGACCAGTGTGGGAGTGTGCATGGTCACGAGCCTGGCCGGACTTGGAGCTTCCGTCCAGTACTTGCGCGGAACATGTCCAGTGCGCGCGGGTAATCGTCGAGCGCGAGCGAGTGGCTGATCATCGTTCTGGCGTCCACCGCGCCCCGTCCCATCAGCTCCACCGCGCGCCCGTAGCTGTGCAGCACGGCCATGCTGCCGACGATGGTGATCTCGTCGTTGTACACGCGAAACGGCGAGAACGACGCGGTCGCCTCGGCCGGAGCGACGCCGAACTGCTGGTAGGTGCCGCCTCGCCGGACGCGGGTCAGCGCGTCCTCGATCGCCGCGACCACCCCGGTGCAGTCGATCACCACTTCCCAGCCGTCCGGCCGGTCGAACATGTCGGCGTTCGTGGCGACCGCGTCGGCGCCGAGTGCTTTCGCGGTCGAAAGCCGGTCGGCGTTGAGGTCGACGACGGACAGGGAGCCGGCGCCCGCCACCCGGGCCAGTTGCAGCATCAGCAGGCCCATCGTGCCCGCGCCGTAGATCAGGTAGTGCTCCCCGAGCCGCCGCGGCAGCAGGTCGAAGCCGCGCACCGCGCACGACAGCGGCTCGATCAGCGCCGCCTCCCGCACGTCGACGCCCTCGGGCAGCCGGTAGCAGTTGCCCGCCGGCGCGAGCGCGTACTCCGCGCTGGCGCCGTTCGTGGTGACCCCGATCGCCGCCCACCGCTCGCAGAGGTTGCCGCGGCCGATCGCGCAGTAGTGGCACTCCCCGCAGAACAGCGACGGGTCGACCGCCACCAGATCGCCCTCCCGCAGGTCCGTCACGCCCTCACCGAGCGCGACCACCTCACCGGCGAACTCGTGCCCCGGCACGATCGGATAGGGCGTCGGCTCGAACTCGCCGTCGACGATGTGCAGGTCGGTCCCGCAGATCCCGCAGGCCGACACCGCCACCACCACCTGCCCGGCACCCGGCGCCGGATCGTCCACAGTGGACACAGTTACCGTGCCGGGTTCCTCGATCACCACCGCGCGCATGCTCAGTCCTTTCCGTTGCCGTGCACCTGCTCTACGGTCACGCCGAGTTCCCGCATGGCCGCCACCTCGTCCGCCGGCGTTCCGCCGTCGGTGATCACCAGGTCGTAGGCGGAGACGTCACCGTGTGCGTAGGTGGCCGTCTTCCCGAACTTCGTGTGATCGGCGACCAGCACGTTCCGGTTGGCCATGCGGAGCGCGCCCCGCTTCAGCTCCCCGTAGTCCTGCACCGGGTGGTACAGCCGCCCGCCGGCCACCGCGGTCACCGAGACGAAGCCCAGATCGGCGCGCGTGCGGTCGAGCGCGGCGAGCGCGTCCGGTCCGATGCACGAATCGAACTCGGCGTTGTACCGGCCGCCGATCACGATCAGCTCGATCCCCTCGGCCGGGCCGAAGATCTTGATCGCGCTCATCGAGTTGGTGATCACCACCAGCGGCGAAATGGCCGCCATCCGCCGCATCAGCGGGAACAACGTGGTCGAGTCGTCGACAAAAACCGTCTGGCCGGGGCGGACCTCGGCGATCGCCACTTCGGCCAGCGACTCCTTGAGCGCGGTGTTGAGCCCTTCGCGAAAGCGGGTCGCGGTCTCCATGGTCAGCGCCGGGTACGCCTCGACCTTGCCGCGCAGTTTGCGCAGCAGGCGACGCTCGGCGAGGTCGTCGAGATCGCGGTGCATGGTCATCAGGCTCACGCCGAACGCCCCGGTCAGGTCGTCGATGCGCACCTCGCCGAGTTCGATCACCCGGCGCAGCACCTCCTGCCGCCGCTGCTCGACGGCGGCGTCCGACGGTCGCGCCCTAGGCATGCGCCACCTGCGGCAGCACCACGGGCTTGATCACGCTGGGATCGGTTTTGGCGATGGTGAGTGCCTGCCCGACTTCCGCCAGCCCGAACCGGTGGGTGACCAGCCGGTCGAGGTCGACGTCGCCGCCGGCGGCCAGTGCGATGGCCGTCGGCCACGTGTTGGCGTACCGGAAGGTCCCGGTGACCTCCAGCTCGAACCCCTGCACGTGGGCCAGCGGCAGCGGGATCTCGTCACCGCCCATGCCGATCAGCACCACCCGGCCGGCCCGGCCCACCTTGCGGATCGCCGCGCCGATCGCCCTCGGCGCGCCGGAGCACTCCAATAGCACGTCCGGTTCGAAGGCGGAGTCGGCCAAGTCCTCTTTGGACACATCGATGGTGGCGGTGGCACCCAGCTCACCGGCCAGCGCGAGGCGTTCGGGATTGATGTCGGTGACCACGATCTCGGTGGCACCGAAGGCCCGCGCGGTCTGCGCGACGACCAGCCCGATCGGCCCGGCGCCGGTGATCAGCACACGCGCGCCCGGACCGACCGACGCCTTGCGACACGACCAGACCCCCACCGACAGCGGTTCGAGCAGGCCCGCCGCTTCGTCGGAGATCTCGTCCGGCACGGCGTAGGCGAAGTCCTCGCGGAGCACCACGTACTCGGCGAACGCGCCGTCGATCGGTGGCGTGCCGAAGAACCGCATGTCCGGGCACAGGTTGTACTGGCCGATCGTGCACTGCTCGCAGGTCGAGCACGGCACCCCCGGCTCGATCGCGACGCGCTGGCCGATCTCGTGTGCCCGCGCCTCGGCGCCCCTCGCGACCACCACACCGCTCGGCTCGTGGCCGAGCACCAGCGGTTCGCGCACCACGAAGTCACCGATGCGGCCGTGCTCGTAGTAGTGCACGTCCGAACCGCAGGTGCCCACGGCGGCGACCCGGATGAGCACCTCGTGCGGGCCCGGCTCTGGCACCGGACGCTCCTCCAGCACCACCTCCCCCACCCCGCGCAACACGGAAACCTTCATGGTTCCGGGGATCTTCTTCATGCTCACTCTCCCGTCACGGCACCCAGCGTCAGCCCGGTGACCAGCCAGCGCCGCACCGCGAGGCCGGCCACGATCATCGGTAGCACCACTATGGTGCCGATGGCGGTGAGCTGCCCCCAGTCGATGCCGGTCTGGGTGACCAGCTGGTCGGCGGCGATCGGCAGCGTCTGCGAATCCGGCCCGCTGAACACCAGCGCGAACGCGTAGTCGTTCCACGAAAACACCAGGCACAGCACAAAAGTGGTGACCAAACCTGCTTTTGTCAGCGGAAGTACCACGTGCCGGAAGGCCTGCCAGCGCGTGCAGCCCGCGACCAGCGCCGACTCCTCCACCGACGGCGGGATCTCCGCGAAGAAGGCGCTCATCAGCCAGATCGCGAACGGCAGGTTGAAGGTCAGGTAGGCCAGGACCAGTCCCGGGATGCTGTCGATCAGCCCCGCGCCGCGGAAGAGCAGGAACAACGGCAGCACCACCACGGCGATCGGCGCCATGCGGGTGGAGATGATCCAGAACGCGACATGCTTCTTCCCGCGAAAGCGTGTCCCCGCGAGCCCGTACCCGGCGAGCGCGCCGAGCACCACCGCCAGCACCGAGGAGATCCCGGCGGCGAACACGCTGTGCAGGATGTACGGGCCGAGGTTGTTCGCCCCGGAGAACAGCTTCGCGTAGTTGTCCAGCGTGGGGTCGAAGAACACCCGCGGCTCGGGCGAGGTGACGTCGGTGTCCGACTTGAACGAGGACAGCGCCATCCAGGCCAGTGGAATGAGCGTCCACAACAGACCGACGAGCACGAGCACCCTCACGCTGACGCGGGCGCGCAACGGGCTCCGGTCGATCGGGGTCGTCGATGCGGTCATCGCGCGAGTCCCTTCTTGTCCAGCAGCCGCACGAAGGTCCGCGCGATGATGATCGACACCACCAGCATGACCAGCCCGATCACCGCCGCGTAGCCGAGGTCGAAGAACCGGAAAGCCGTTTCGTACAAGCGGATCGGTACCACCTTCGTGGCGTCGGCCGGTCCTCCGTTCGTGGTCACCGAGATGATGTCGAAGTAGCGGATCGCGTCCATCGAACGGATCAGCAGCGCGACCAGCAGCACGCTGGAAATGGACGGCAGGATGATGTGACGCAGGTTCTGCCAGCCACTCGCGCCGTCCAGCGCGGCGGCTTCGCGCACGCTCTGCGGCATCGAAGTCAAGCCCGCCAGTGTGATCAGCGCGATCAGCGGCGTCCACTGCCAGACGTCCATCGCGACCACCGCGATGAACGCGGACGTGCCGCTGCCGAGGATGTCCTCCTCGTATCCGAGCAGCTTGAACACCCAGGCGTACAGGCCGAAGGTCGAGTCGGTGAGGAACCGGCCGAGCAGCCCGACGATCACCGGCGCGACGAACATCGGCAGCAGGAACAGGCTGAGCACGGTGTTGCGCCCGCGGGCCAGTTTCCACAGGCAGAGCGCGAAAATGAGTCCCAGCCCCATTTCCAGGCCGACGGTGAGCACAAAGAAGGCCAGCGTGCGCAACCACTGCACGCCGAGATCGAGATCGGTGAAGAAGCGGATCCAGTACTCGAGGCCGACCCATTCGAACGACACACCGCCGAGCAGCCGCACGCGGCTGAAGCTCATCGCGATGACGGTGAACAGCGGGATGAACGACAGCGCGGCGAGCAGCAGCATGCCCGGCGTCATCATCCGGCCGTGGAAGCCGAGCTTCCTCACGAGGCCCACCCCCTGGCGGTGACCCGGTCGATCCGGGTGGCGGCGGCGCGCATGGCCTCGGCCGGGTTCGAATCACCGGCGAGCATCTTGGACAGTTCGGTGTAGATCGCCGTGTCGCACTCGTTCCACATCGGGATCTTCGGGCGCAGTCCGATGTTCTCCGGTTGCCAGGCCGTCGAGACGGCGGGCGCGGTGAGAATGTTCGGCATCGGCGACGGGCGTTGTTCGGCCTGGCGGACTTCGGGCAGCCGGTAGACCGAGTCGCGGGTCGGCGTGCCGCCGCCCGCGCTGCTCTTGAGGTTCGCGAGCTGGGTTTGCGGTGAGGTCGCCCAGTTCATGAACAGCCACGCGGCGCGGCGCTGGTTGGGCAGGGTGTTGCCGCTGATCGCGATGCCGCAGCCGCCGTAGTGGTTGGCCGAGCGGACCGGCCCGCGCGGCAGCGGCGCGTAGCCGAACTTGCCTGGCATGGCCTTCTCGTTGGCGGCGGCGTACTCGTGCCAGTTGACGCACATCGCGACGCGGCCGGAGCTGAGCGCGGGGGCGAGTCCGTTCCAGTCCCAGGTCTTCGACGACGGGTCGGCGACTTGGAGCAGCCGCTGGTACACCTCGGCCGCGGCGATCGCCGCGTCCGACCCGAGGCGGCAGGGGCCGGGATCGACCGTGCCGTAGAGGCCGATCTCCTTGCCGTTGTCGAAGTAGTCGCCGCCGTAGGCCCAGAGCACGTTGGAGAAGTCGCACATCAGCGAGTCGTGCTGCTTGGCCTGCTGCCCGGCGCCGAAGGCGACCTCGTCGGTGTTGTCGTTGAACCAGCGGGCGATCCGGAAGTACTCCTCCCAGGTGCGCTCGATCCCCGGGGTCGGGTCGAAGCCGAGGTCCTGTGCCATGCGGGGACCGTGCTTCTCGAAGAGGTCGGCGCGGTACTGCCAGATCATCGTCGGGCAGTCGTAGGGCAAGGCGAAGATCTTTTCGCGATCCCCGAACCGGCCGGCCGCGTCGAGCTGCGTCGGGATGAAGTCGCCGAACCCACCCTCCAACGCCGGCAAGCTGCTTTCGCCCGCTAAAGCACGTAGGTCGACAAGCCCCTTCGAGTAGGGCGCGAGGACTTGGTACGGGTCGGCGTAGATCACGTGGTACTGGGACTCGCCGCCGGCCAGGTCGAGCGCGACCTTCTGCACCATGGCGGACAGCTCGAGCGTGATGATGTTGACGTTGATACCGGTCAGCTCGGTGAACGGCCGCAGGTTGGCGGCGATGGCCGCGGTGGGGGCGGTGTTCTCGGAAATCAGGTTGAGCGTGGTGCCGGCGAACTGACGCCAGCGATCGTCGGTGGCCAGGCGCACCGCGTCCTCACGCGCCCCGCACGCGCCGAGAGCCGCAGCCACCCCACCCCCCACCACCCCGCGCAACAGGCTTCTGCGGGCAAAAGCATGTCGAGTACCCGGTGCCGCCATTGGCTCCTCCGAAGACCTGGGGTCAGACGCATGCCGTTCCGCGCATGCTGCGACGGAGCCCATTCTTACCAGAGATTCACCCCGTTGTTAACACAAAATGCGATAACTACGGGCAGGCGCCGCGAACCTGCTTCTGCGGGCAAAAGCAGGTTCGGACAAAACGGGCAGGCTGGGGTGGCGGGCGGCTTTAGCCAGCAGAAGCCGGAACCGCAGGTCAGCGGGTGATGGAGGTGCGGATGGCGCGGATGGCGGCCGGGATCGCCGCTTGGATCTTCGAAGCGGGGACCGGTACGCCATCGGCGGCCAGGTAAGCGGCCAGAGCGTGCACGTGCGCAGCCGCCCCGGCGGCCAGCCACGGGTCCAGGCCGGCCGCGAGCAGCGCGCCGATCAAGCCCGAGAGCACATCCCCCGAACCGGCCGTCGCCAGCCACGAGCCGTTCGCCACGTTCACCAGCGTCCGGCCGTCCGGCGCGGCGACCACCGTGCTGTGCCCCTTGAGCAGGACAACCGCGTCGAACCGCCGCGCGGCCGCCCGCGCCGCCGCTGGTCGGTCCGCGCCCGGCGCCGCCCCGGTCAGGCGCTCGAACTCCCCGGCGTGCGGCGTCAGCACGAGCGGCGTGCCCGGATCACGCGCGTCCAGCACGTCCGGGAACTTCGCGATCAGTGTGATCGCGTCGGCGTCCGCGCAGACCGGGACACCCTGCTCGAGCACGTGCCGCAGCGTCTCGCGGCCCTCGTTCCCGGTCCCCATGCCCGGCCCGGTCACCCACGCCTGCACCCGCCCCGCGTCGGTCACCGAACCGGTGCCGACCACCTCCGGCCAGTCCGCGCGCACGACGTCCGCCGCCGAACCGGCGTATCGGACCATGCCCGAGGTCGCCAGCACGGCCGAGCCCGTGGCCAGCACCGCCGCGCCTGGATAGGTGGCCGAACCGGCGGCCACCCCGGTCACGCCCTGGCTGTACTTGTTGTCCTCCGGCCCCGGCACCGGCCAGGCCGCCGCGACGTCGGCGACCCCGAGCTGCACCAGATCCGGCTCATCCAGCTGACCAGCCAGCCCGATGTCGACGAGCTGCGTTTGCCCGCAGAAGCCGGGGTTGAGGACGTGGACCGGTTTGCGGGCGCCGAAAGTGACCGTGCGCGTGGCGCGGACGGCCGGGCCGTCGACCTCGCCGGTGTCCGGATCGACGCCGCTCGGCAGGTCGACCGCCAGCACCGGCGCGCTCACCTGGTCCACCAGCTTCGCCGCGTCCGGACGCAGTGGACCGCGCGCGGACAACCCCACGATCCCGTCGATCACCAGGTCCGCCTGCTCGACCGCGGGCCCACCTGCTTCTGCCCGCAGAAGCCGCCCGCGGGCGCGGCGCAAAGCGGCGAGTCCGGCTTCGTGCGCTCGTTCCGGATTCAGCAGCACCGCGGTCACCGCGACCCCGCGCCTGCGCAGGAAGGCACCGGCCCACAGCGCGTCACCGCCGTTGTTCCCGGCACCGACCAGCAGGGTCACCCGCGTTCCGGCCACCCGCCCGGTGTGCTCGACGAGCATCCGCGCGGCGTGCACCGCGACACCGAACGCCGCTTTGTGCATCAACGCGCCCTCGGGCGTGACGGCCAGTAGCTTCTCCTCGGCCGCCCGAATCCGGTCGGTGGTCCAGATCCCCAGCACGCGGTGACCTCCCGCTTTACTCCACGGTGACGGACTTCGCCAGGTTACGCGGCTTGTCGACGTCGTACCCGCGGCTGCGCGCGATCTCCGCCGCCAGCACCTGCAGCGGCACGGTCGAGACCAGCGGCTGCAGCAGCGTCGGCACCGCCGGGATCTCCACCAGCTCGTCGGCGAACGGGCGCACCGTCTCGTCGCCCTCTTCGGCGATCACGATCGTGCGCGCTCCCCGCGCCTGGATCTCGCTGATGTTCGAGACCAGCTTGGCGTGCAGCACCGCGCGGCCCTTCGGCGACGGCATCACCACGACCACCGGCAGCCCGTCCTCGATCAGCGCGATCGGACCGTGCTTGAGCTCACCCGCCGCGAAGCCCTCGGCGTGCATGTACGCCAGTTCCTTCAGCTTGAGAGCGCCCTCCAGCGCCACCGGGAAGCCGACGTGCCTGCCGAGGAACAGCACCGCCTTCGAATCGGCGATCTGCCTGCCCAGTGCCTTCACCTGGTCCACAGTGGACAGGACCTTCTGCACCGCGGCGGGCATCGCCTCCAGCTCGGCGAACTCGCGGGCCACCTCGTCCGGGTACTTGGTGCCGCGCGCCTGCGCCAGCGCCAGGCCGACCAGGTAGTTCGCGGCGATCTGCGCGAGGAAGGCCTTGGTCGAGGCCACGCCGATCTCCGGACCGGCGTGGGTGTAGAGCACCGCGTCGGACTCGCGCGGGATCTGCGCGCCGTTGGTGTTGCAGACCGCCAGCACCCTGGCCTTCTGCTCACGCGCGTGGCGGACGGCTTCGAGCGTGTCGGCCGTCTCGCCGGACTGGGAGACCGCGACGACCAGGGTGTCCCGGTCGAGCACCGGGTCGCGGTAGCGGAACTCGCTGGCCAGCTCGACCTCGACCGGCAGGCGGGTCCAGTGCTCGATGGCGTACTTGGCGACCAGGCCGGAGTGGTAGGCCGAGCCGCAGGCGATCACGAAGACCTTGTCGACGTCGCGGAGGTCCTGATCGGACAGGCGCTGCTCGTCGAGAATGATGCGGCCGTTGTCGAAGTGCCCGCGCAGCGTGTTCGCCAGCGCCTCGGGCTGCTCCTCGATCTCCTTGAGCATGAAGTACTCGTGGCCGCCCTTTTCCGCGGCCGAAAGATCCCAGTCCACGGTGAACGGCTTGGCCTGGGCCGGCTCGCCGGCGAAGTCGCTGACCTCGTAGCCCTCGCGGGTGATCACCACGACCTGGTCCTGGCCCAGCTCCACGGCCTCGCGGGTGTGCTCGATGAACGCGGCGACGTCGGACGCGACGAAGGTCTCACCTTCGCCGACGCCCACCACCAGCGGCGAGGAGCGGCGCGCGGCGACGATCGTGTCCGGCTGGTCGGCGTGGGTGACCACCAGGGTGAAGGCGCCTTCGAGGCGGCGGCAGACCGAGCGGACGCTGGCCGCGAAGTCACCGGCGGTGTCGCCGCTGGTGTAGGCGCGGGAGATCAGGTGCGCCGCGGACTCGGTGTCGGTGTCGCTGCTCAGCTCGACGCCCTCGGCCTCGAGTTCGGCGCGCAGGGTGGCGAAGTTCTCGATGATGCCGTTGTGCACGACGGCGACCCGGCCGCTGACGTCGCGGTGCGGGTGGGAGTTGCGGTCGACCGGCGGGCCGTGCGTCGCCCACCGGGTGTGGCCCATGCCCGCGGTGCCCGCGAACTCCTTGCGCCCGGTCAGGTCGAGCTGGGCCTCCAGGTTCGCCAGGCGGCCGGCCTTGCGCTCGACGTTCAGCGCGCCCTCGCCGTCGAGCACGGCGACGCCCGCCGAGTCGTATCCGCGGTACTCCATCCTCCGGAGCCCGCCGAGCACTACGTCCAGCGCCTGCCGATGACCGACATATCCCACGATTCCGCACACGCCCACCAGGGTAACGACGCACCCTCAGCCCCCACGCCCGGCACAGCCCAACCCCGCGACCTGCTTCTGCGGGCAAAAGCAGGTCGCCTGCTTTTGCCCGCAGAAGCAGGTTGACGTCGGCGGGCTGGGGAGGGGCGCTGGCAGTAGGCTCCCGGCATGGCGCCCAAGCCCAAGCACCTGCTCGAAGAGCTGTCCCACCCAGGCCCGCACGAAGTGCTCCGGGGCAATCTGGGACTGGTCGGCGTGCCCGGCGTGGTCTTCACCCCGCGAGCCGGGCTCGGTCTGCCCGCGATCGCCTTCGGGCACGGCTGGCTCCAGCCGCCCACCCGCTACCGCGAACTGCTCCGGCACCTCGCGAGCTGGGGCATCGTCGCCGCGGCGCCCGCCACCCAGCGCGGGCCGCTGCCCTCGCACCGGCTGTTCGCCACCGATCTGCGCACCACACTCGAGCTGGTCACGAAGGTCCGACTCGGCCCCGACGGCATCAGCGTCGACCCGGCCAAGCTCGGCCTCGCCGGCCACTCCACCGGCGGCGGCGCCGCCGTGCTTTCGGCCGCAGAAGCCGACGTCAAGGCGGTGGCCACGGTCAACGCGGCGCAGACCATCCCGCCCGCCACCGAGGTGGCTCGCAAGATCACCGTCCCGTCGCTGCACTTGGCGGCCGACGGCGATCTGGTCGCGCCGCCGGTCGGCCACGCCGAAGCCATCGCCAAGGCCTGGGGAGGCCCGGCCCAGCTGCGCTACCTCGGCAAGTCGTCGCACCTCGGCATCACCGAGGGCAAGCACTGGAGCGGCCTGCTGCTGCACGGCAAGCCACATCGCGGCACGCAGCGCCTGGTCCGCGCCCTGCTCGCGGCCTTCTTCCTCACCCATCTCACCGGCACCGACAAGTACCGGCCGCTGCTCGAGGCGGATGTGAAGAACGCCACGATCGCGATGGACGACTCGCTCGAACTCGCCGACGCCTGACCCACCACGCAAAAGACGCCCGGCCCCACGGGGTCGAGCGTCTTCTGCGGGCAAAAGCAGGTTCGCGGCTACTTCATCCAGCTGTTGTTCGAGAAGTCGTCGTCGTCGAACGACTCTTCGCGGCGGGCGTGCCTGCCCGCGCGGCGCGGGGCAGGTGCGGGGGCCGGCTCGGCCACCGCGACCGGTTCCGGCACGGGCGGCGCCGGGGGCGCCTGCCACGCCGCGGCCGGCTGCGGCTCGGCCCTGGTCACCGGCGGCGCGGTGTTCACCGCGTGCCCGGTGAACCCGGGACCGTCCTCTTCGTCCTCGACGCCGAACCCCATCACGTTGCTCTTGTCGGAGAGCGTCTTCTCCGTCGCCCAGCCGCCGGCTTCCTTCTCCCGCCGCCCCAGCTCACGCCGGTGGTCGACGTACCGCTCGGCCGCCTGGACCTGCTTGGACATGTACTCCTGGGCCTTCGCCTTGGCTTCCTCCGCCTGGCGATCACGCAGCGCGCGGCGATCGGCCTGCTCACGGACGAGGCCCTCGAGCCGCTCCCGCATCCGCGCCACTTCGTCAGTGATGCTCATCAGCACTCCTCACGCGCGCTCACCGGTCGTACCGGATGGAGCGGTCGCCTTCCTCGTCCAGGGAACCACTGATCCGGCCGCCGGCACCACTGGTCTCGAAAATGTTGCCCGCGACCTTGTACTGGCTGGAATTGCGCTCCTGATCACCGCTCTGGCCACCACCGGCGCCACCGCCCATGGCCCCCATGCCGCCCATCATGCCCATGCCGCCACCCATGCCACCGGCACCCGCCGCGGCACCAGCGGCAGCCGGCGCGGCGCCGACCCCGGCACCACCCGGCGCCGAGCCGAGGCCCGCCGCGGCCGGTTCCGGCGAAGCCGCGCCCACCTGCGCACCGGCGGACAGCGAACCGGTGTTGCCGAGGTCGCCGCCGGCACTGCCGGACACCCCGCCCGCGCTGCCGCCGCTGCCACCGGATCCACCAGCGGACCCACCGCTGTCACCACCGGCACCGCCACCGCCCGAACCACCGGCACCGCCGTCGGCGGCCGGCTTGGTCTCGACGTCGCCGTCTTCGGGCAGGTCGAGGCCGCCGGGCGAGCTGAAGCCCTCGTCGCCGCCCGCACCGGCCGCACCACCGGCGCCACCGGCCACGGAAGCCAGCTCGTCGGGCTTGCCCGCGCCACCGGTCGGATCGGTGTCGTCGAGGCCGTTCAGCGCGTCCTTCTCACCCTTGTTGTCCGCACCGAGCGTGTAGGTGACCGGCTCGCCCTTGCCGTCGTCGACGGTGACCACGGTCGGGCCCTTCGGCCCCTGCGGCTGCTCGGCGGTGATCTTGACGCCGTTGTCCTCGATGACGATCTTGCCGTCGGGACCGGGCTTGTAGACCTGCTCGCCCTCGGCACCCCCCGCGCCTTCGGCACCCTCGACGGGCTTGCCGTCCGGACCGAGTTCGCCGTTGCCGAAGTCGAGCTTGTACTCCTTCGGCGGCGGGGTGCCGTCGTCGAGCGAGATGTCCATCTTGCCGTCCTTGCCCGGCTCGGACATGGTGATCTCGTTGTCGCCCTGCTTGACGGTCATCGTGTCGTCGTCGTCACCGGCGTCCTTGATGGCCTCGCCGGTTTCCGGGTCGATCGGGTACGGCTTGCCCGTCTCCGGGTCGACCTCGAGCGGCTTGCCGGTGATCGGGTTGGTGCCCTTGTCGTCCTCCGCGGACGGCGGCTCCACGGCGCCGGGCGTGCCCCCGCCACCACCGGAACCGGTGCCCCCACCGCCGGAACCGGAGCCGCCACCACCGGTGCCACCGCCACCACCGCCGGTGTCGCCACCGCCGCCGTTGTCGTTCTTCTTCGGCGGCGGCGGGTTCTCCGCCGCGGCGTTGGCGAATCCGTTCTCCGCCTTGCCCATCACCTCGTTGAGCTGGGTGTAGGCCTCGTCGACGAATTCCTTCGTGTCGGTGCACAGCGTGTCGAACTTGGTCCAGAGCCCGTCCCACATCTCGACGTTGAACTGGTTCTGGATCCACTGCTTGGCGAGGCGGATGCCCTCTTTTTTGATGTCGTCGTCATCGCAGCAGCCGTCGTCGTTCAACTTCTCACGCATGTTCGTGCCGAAGTTGACGTCCATCCAGCCGGCGACCTTCTCCATCTCGTCCTTGCCGGCCGCGGAGTCGTTCGCGATGTTGATCACGGTGGTCGCCATGTCGAGATCGGCCTTGCCGACCGTCGTGGTGTACATGTCGATGACCGCGTCGACCTTGCCCTTGACCAGCTGGTAGACCGCGTCCACCGCGGTCGCCGTGGCGGCCGAGGAACCCTCGAGGAAGCCCACCAGCTCGTCACCCGGGGTGTTGATCTTCTCGTTGTAGTGCTCGTTCGCCTTGTCGGCGGCGGGCCCGGTCCAGCTGTCGGACAGGCCGTCGAGCTGACCGCGCGTGTCCTTGAGCGCCTGGCGGACCTGACCGGCGGCGATGGAGAAGTCCGAGGAGTCGGTCAGGAACTCCGCGAAGTTGATGCCCTTCTGCTCCTCGTACCGCTTCTTGATGTCGGTGTTGTAGTCGAGCGGGCGCGTGCGGCCGCGGCAGTCATCCGGGAGCTTGCCGAGCAGCGGGCCGAAGTCCTTGAACACCTTCAGGCTGGGTTCACCGTGCTTGAGCAGGTCGTCGGACATCTTCGTGCCCCCGCCGCCGGGGGCGGGGGGCCGCGCGCTGTCCAGCCCGGTCCGGCCGGCGTCTACGTCCTTCTGGTGCTCGCGCTCGTTGTAGCTGTTCTCCGAGCCTTCCTTCTTGGCGTCGTTGTACAGCTCGTCGGTGAATTCCTCGCTGAAGGCGCCGAACCCGATCGGGTAGCCGTTGTACGCCTCCTGGTACTTGGAGATCTCGTCGCGCTTGGCGTCGTCAGCACCCCACGCTTCGCTGCTGCTGCTCGACCAGGACTGCAGCAGGGCCTGCTTCTTGTCCGGCGAAACGGCCGGATCGTCGAGTACGGCCTTGACCTCTTCCCACGTCTTGGCCATCAGTTGCTCCCGGCGTTGTTCATCGCGGACGACTGGGACTGGTCGTTGGCGGTGTAGGACTGGCCACCGGCGGCGATGTTCGCGGCGAAACCGGTCAGCGCCGTGGTGTACCCCTTCACCGCGGCGGACAGCGTGGCGACCGAAGTCGTGTAGGTCTCCGCGTGCGTGGCGTGCGCCTCGCCGAACTCCTTCGCGGTGATCTTGGACTTCTCCAGTTCCTTGGTGCCGTCGGTCACGTCCTCTGCGAACTCGGTCATCTTCTTCGAGGCGGACGCCATCGCGTCGGCATCGACCTTGTGCCCACCCACCGGTCAGCTCCCCCTTGGTCCGAGGTTCTCCTAATGCGAGTCAGGAACTCTGACGCACCCGAACGGCGAACGGTGCCGTCGCAGATGCACACAGAATGTACTCATGCGGCTGACCGGACGCACAGGATTCGCCTGTTTGCATACCCGAACGCGTCACTGGCCGGAACCGGCGGCGCCGGACTTGGCACGGAGCGCGTCGGCGAGCACCTCGGCGGTGCCGGCGATGTCGGTCAGGCGGTCGCGTTCGTCGAGGTCGATGGTCACTTCGAAGAAGACCTCGATGGTGGCGAGCAGCTGAACGCGCTGCTTCGAATCGAGGCCGAGCTCGTCGAACGGCGTGGTCACGTCGAGCGCGTCCGGGGACAGGTGGAACGAATCGCAGACCAGCTGCTTGACCTGGGCGTGGTACTGGCTGGCGTCTTCGGTGGTCACCAGCTCATCGTGCCTCATACCGCGCTTTCGCGGCCGAACGCGCCACCTTCCCACTGGACGTCCGCGGCACGCCACCGTCTTCTGCGGGCAAAAGCATGAAGTCGCGGAGGGCGACCTCGTGCTGGGCGGACACGGCGGCGCGCACGGCCTTGCTGACCTCGGCGAAGTCAACCGCCTGGTCACGGACCGGCTCGGCCAGCACGACCACACCCTCCCCCCGGTCGTCGGCGATCCCGAAGGCGGCGACGCGGTCGCGCCGGATCCCCGGGTGCGCGTCGGCGGCGGTCTCCTCGATGTCCTGCGGGTAGAGGTTCCGGCCGTCGACGATGATCAGGTCCTTGATCCGGCCGGTGATGTAGAGCTGCCCGTCGTGCACGACGCCGAGGTCGCCCGTGCGCAGCCACCCGTCGGTGAACGTCTCGGCAGAGCGTTCCGGTTGCCGCCAGTAACCGAGCGCGAGGTGCGGCCCGCGCACCTGGATCTCACCGACCTGGCCGTCGGGACAGACCTCGCCGGACTCGTTGTCCACGATGCGCACCTCCTGGCCGAACGGACGCCCGACCGAGACCAGCTCGGTGCCGGTCTCCGCCACGACGGCCGACCCGGTCGCGAGCGCGTCCCGGTCGAAGGTGGTGATAGTGGGACCTTCGTCACCCGCGCTGGAGACGTAGACCGTCGCTTCGGCGAGCCCGTACGACGGCCGGTGCGCCTCGGGACGGAAGCCGCACGGCGCGAACGCCTCGGCGAACGCCCGCACCGTCGCCGGCCGAACCGGCTCGCTCCCGTTGAGCGCCACCCGCACATCCCCCAGGTCCAGGCTTTTGCGGGCAGAAGCAGGTACGGCGGTGACCGCGTAGTCGAAGGCGAAGTTGGGGGCGGCGGTGAAGACCGCCGGGTAGTCGGACAGCTGCCGCAGCCAGCGGACCGGCCGGCGGATGAATTCGAGCGGCTGCATGAACACCGCCCGGGCGCCGGTGAACACCGGTACGCACATCAGCTGGATGAGCCCCATGTCGTGGAAGAACGGGATCCAGCCGGCACAGGTGGTGCGGTGGTCGACCTGATAGGCGCCCGCCACCTGCCAGGCGCTCGCGGTCAGCGCACGATGCGTGATCACCGCCCCAGCCGGCTCCCGCGTCGACCCCGACGTGTACTGCAGATACGCGACCCGCTGACCTGCTTCTGCGGGCAAAAGCAGGTCAGCGTCTTCTGCGGGCAAAAGCAGGTCGTCGACGCAGAGGAGGTGGGCGGGTGGGGTGACGGGGGCGGAGGTGGTGAAGTCGGTGAGCTTGTCCACGGCCGAGCGGGAGGTCAGCCAGACCCGGGCTTCGCAGTCGTTCAGGGCGCCGATCAGGCGCTGCCGGTGCGACCGGACCTCCGGCGCGAACAGCGGCACCGCGACCACCCCGGCGTACAGCGCACCGAGGAAGCCGACCACGTAGGTCAGGTCCTGCGGCGTGACCAGCGCGACCCGATCGCCCGGCGCCGCGACCTGCCGCAGCCTCGTCGCGACCGCCCGCACCTGCCGCACCAGCTCCGCCCAGGTCAGGTCACGCGGCTCCGCATCACGCCCGCCGGTGCAGTCGAGATAGGTGAACGCGACCTCGGTCGACTCGGCGCGGTCCAGCAGGTATTCGATCAGTGGCCGCTCCGGCGCACCGCTCAACCCGCCCACCACTTGTGCTCGGCGAAGTCCTCCTCCTCATCCGCGGCAGCCGCGCGCCGCCGGGGCGCGGGGGCCGCGGGCGGCTCGGGAGCAGGTGGAGGCGGCGGCGGCGGTGGCGGCGGGACCGCGGAGGGCGGGGGCGTCCACGTCTGCGCGGGCGCCTTCGGCTCGTCGAACTGCAGGAACTCGTAGTTCTCGTCCTTCTCGCTGCCGTCGGAGAGTGTCGACGAAGTCGCCCAGCCGCCTGCCTTGTCCTCCCGCCGCTTCAGCTCGACCTGCTGCCGTGCGATCTCCGTGAGCTCGTGCATCCGCTCGCCGAGTGCCGCCGCGGACTTGCCCTGCGCGATCACCAACCGCTGCTCACGCAGCGCGCGCTGCTCCTCCCGCTCCCGCGACAAAGCGGACAAAGCCGCTCTGGCGGCGCGCAGCCGATCTTCGACGCTCACCGGGTCCTCCCGCTCAACGGCCGAATCCGATCAGGCCGTCATCGTCATCGTCCAGCGAGCCGCTGATGCGGTTCGCCGGCGCCGGCGTATCAAAAAGGTTGCCGGAATGCCGGTACTGGTTGGGCGCGCGCTCGACCTCACCGGCGTTGCCGCCGCCGGCGCCGCCGCCCATGCCACCCATCATGCCCATGCCCGCCGCGACCGCGCTGTCCTGCGACGACCCCGGCGGCGACGCGGCGGGCTGCTGGGGCGCGGCACCGCCCGGCGCCGAGCCGAGACCGATGCCGCTGGGAGCCGCACCGGGGACCGAGGCGGTGTCACCGAGCGCCGGTTCGCCGAGGCCGACCGCGGCCGCGCCGCTGGACAGGAAGTCACCGGCATCGACGGACTGCGGCGCGGTCGACTGCCCACCCGCCTCCGGCTGCCCACCTGCTTCTGCGGGCAAAAGCAGGTCGCCGGGGTCGAGGGCCGGCTCTGGAGCAGGGGCGGCGGGGGAAGGAGTCGCTGCTGCGGGTTCTGCCGCAGGCGCGGGTGGGGCTGCGGCGGGAGCAGCTGTGACGGGAGCGGCCGCGGCCGGTTGAGCTGCGGCTTCCTCGTGTTGCTCGCCGAGGACGTACCTGGTCGGCTCACCCGAACCGTCGTCGACCTCGACCACGGTCTGCCCGTCCGGCCCGTCCGGTCGTTCGGCGGTGATCTTCAGCGGGCCGTCCTCGACGAGGATCTTCCCGTCCTCACCCGGCCGGAAGATCTCGTCCCCTTCGGTTCCCTCACCGTCGAAGGCCAGCTGGTAGTCCTTCGGTTCGCCCGACGGCCCCTCGACCGTGATCGCCATGTTCCCGTCGGCGTCCGGCTCGGAGAGGGACAGCTTGTTCTCGCCCTTCTCCACGGTCAGCGCCGCGCCGCTGGGCTCCTTCACCGCCTCGCCGGTGAGCGGATCGATCGGGTAGGCCTCGCCGGTTTCCGGGTCGAGTTCGAGTTCACCGCCGGTGACCGGGTTCTTCTCCGCCGCATCGGACGCCATCCCGGAAGCCGCATCGGTCCCCGGCGCGGCCGCCGCTTCCGGTGCGGCCGGCATCGGCGGCGGGGCAGGAGGCGGCGGTGGGCTGGGCATCGACGGGGCCCCACCGGTCCCACCGGCGGGCATGGCAGGCGGTCCGCCCCCGGTCATCGCCGGGCCCGTCCCGCCCGGCGGCGGGCCGGACGGCTGCTGCGGTGCGGCCGCCGGAGCCGCCGCGTCGGTGAATTCATTGGTGTAATCGCTCATGAATTCCGCGAGCGCGTACCATTGACCATCGACAGTTTTGTTCGTTTGCCCGCAAAGGTCTTTGAAAGCCTGGAGCAGGGGCTCGAATTCCGCCTTGAACGAGGTCAGCCAGCCTTCACAAAATTGCGGGATGAGCTCTTCGGCGACCACATAGGTCATGCTGAGTTCGCTCAGCCCCGCTTCCAGGTTGCTGCCCCACTGGCGGTCGAAGAACCGCACCGCGTCCAGCCGGTCCGCCTCATTGCTGTCCGATCCGCCCGGCGCCACCCTGGCGATCTTCGCGGCGGTTTCGACATCGGCACCGGCGATGGTCGCCCTGCTCAGCAACAAGACCTCGTCGACCTGCTGCTTCAGCGTTTCGTAAATCGCCGTGATGGTTTCCGGAATGAGCGTGGCCGCGCCTTCCAGCTGATCCAGCAGTTTTTGCGAATCCGGGACGATGCCTTCTTCGTACTTCGTCCGCGCGGCCGCCGCGCCCGCACCCTCCCAGTCACCGAACAAGGTGTTCAGCTCCGCACGGGCCCCCTCCATGGTCTGCTCGACCACTTCCCGCGCCTTGCCGTACTCCTCGGCCTCGTCGGTGAACTTGCGGAAGTCGATGCCGCGGTTCTGGTGGAAGAGATCCCAGATTTCCGGCATGTATTCGAGTCGGCTCACGCCGGGCACGTTGTTCCAGACCTGGTCTATCCAGGTGGAGAAGAAATCGAGGGCCGGTTTGGCCAGATCGAGCACGTCGTCGGACTTCGCGACCCCGGCGCCGTTGGCGCCCGGCGGCTGTTGCGCGGACAAGTCACTGTGGGCCTTGGCGGTGCTTTCCTCGACCTTCCGCCCGTTGTTCATTTCCCGGACAGCGTGTTCGCGGACCTCTTTGTAAGTGGCCCCGCCGGACAGCCCGCTCAACGGGTCGGCTCCCGTTTGCTCCAGCTTTCTCTTGGTCGCGTCGGAAACGTGGGGACTGTTCAGCAGTTCGGTGTCATCTTCGGCCATCAGTACGCAGCCTGCTGGTTGACCTGCGCGGCATTCGCCTGGTCCGCGCTCGCGTAACTCTGCCCGGCTGTGCCGATCCCGCCGGCGAGTGCGGTCAGTTCGGCGGTCAGCCCTTTCAACGCGGCGCCCACCTGCTCCGCGCCCGCGCTGTAACTGTCGAAATGGTGCGTGTGAACGCGCCCGAACTCCTCGGGCTTGACCTTCGGCGGGGTGAGGCGATCAGCTTGCGCGGCCGGTTTGCCGACCTGCTCCTTGAGCCGCGTCTGCGCTACCGCCATTGCCTCCGAATCAGCCCGGTACCCACCTTCTGGCACAACTCCCCCTCAATCGTGTGATCACCGCGTCATGCACACGGAATGTACCGGGCCGGTGACCGTGGTGCAGCAAGTTGACCGTTTTGCGGGGTGAAGCTCAGGAGGCGGTGGAGACCACTCCGGCGAGGCGATCGGCGGCCGCCTGCGCGGTTTCCTGCTCGGCCGCTTCGACCATCACGCGCACCAGTTGCTCGGTGCCCGACGGCCGCAGCAGCACGCGACCTTCGTCACCCAGCTCGGCTTCGACCGCGTCGACCGCCTTGCGCACCGCGTCCGAATCGGCGACCGCGGCCTTGTCCGCGACCCGCACGTTGATCAGCACCTGCGGCAGCCGCCGCATGACGCCGGCGAGGTCGGCCAGCGACTTGCCGGTCGAGGCCATGCGGCTCATCACACGAAGGGCCGTCAGCAGACCGTCACCGGTGGTGGCGTGCGCGGGCAGCACCACGTGACCGGACTGCTCGCCGCCGAGCGCGAACCCGCCCGCGCGCAGCTCCTCGAGCACGTACCGGTCACCGACGCCGGTGGTGCGGATCTGGACGCCGTGCTCACGCATGGCCAGGTGCAGGCCCAGGTTGCTCATCACGGTGGCGACCAGGGTCTCGTCGGTCAGCTCGCCGGACTCCGCCATAGCCAGTGCGAGCACGGCCATGATCTGGTCGCCGTCGACCAGTTCGCCGTTGGCGTCCACGGCGAGGCAGCGGTCGGCGTCGCCGTCGTGGGCGATGCCCAGGTCGGCGTTGTGCTCGCGCACCGCGGCGCTGACCCGGTCCATGTGGGTGGAGCCGCAGTCGTCGTTGATGTTGATGCCGTCCGGATCGGCGTGGATCGCGATGACCTCGGCGCCCGCCTTGCGGTAGACCTCGGGGGCGGCGGCCGAGGCGGCGCCGTTGGCGCAGTCGACGACCACGCGCACCCCGGCGAGCGAGTGCGGGGTGGAGGCGAGGAGGTGCTGGACGTAGCGGCTGAGCGCGTCCTCGACGTCGGTGACACGACCGACCTCGGCGCCGGTGGGCCGGACGCCACCGTGGCCGAGCCCGGCCTCGATCTCGTCCTCGATGCCGTCGGGGAGCTTGTGCCCGCCCGCGGCGAAGAGCTTGATGCCGTTGTCGGGCATGGGGTTGTGCGAGGCGGAGATCATCACGCCCAGGTCCGCGCCGAGCGCGCCGACCAGGTAGGCGACCGCGGGCGTGGGCAGCACGCCGAGGCGGCGCACGTCGGCGCCGGCGGACGCGAGACCGGCCACGACGGCGGCCTCCAGCATCTCGCCGCTGGCGCGGGGGTCACGGCCGACCACGGCGACCGGGCGGTGTGAGTGATCGTGCGCGGCGAGCACCCTGGCGGCGCTGGCGGCGATCGACATCGCGAGTTCGGGTGTGAGCTCCGCGTTGGCGAGGCCACGCACCCCATCCGTGCCGAAAAGGCGAGCCATCGATCCTCCTTGAACGAACAACCCCGACACCCTACTGGCCCTGGGGATCCACCCCGCCACGCCCCGGAACCTGCTTTTGCCCGCAAAAGCACGCGGACCTGCTTTAGCCCGCAGAAGCAGGTCGGGAGGGCGGTGGGCTCGGAAAAACACGGAAGCGCCCACCCGCATGACGGATGAGCGCTTCCGTGGGTTGCTTGCTGCCCTTGGGCAGATCAGCGCTTGCTGTACTGCGGCGCCTTGCGGGCCTTCTTGAGGCCGTACTTCTTCCGCTCCGTGGCGCGCGCGTCACGGGTCAGGAAGCCGGCCTTCTTCAGCGCGGGACGGTCATCGGCGTCAACCTCGACCAGCGCGCGGGCGATCGCCAGGCGCAGCGCGCCCGCCTGACCGGAGATGCCGCCACCGTGCAGGTTGCCGAAGATGTCGAACGAGTCCGGCTTCTCGACGGTCACCAGCGGCTCACGGATGAGCTGCTGGTGCACCTTGTTCGGGAAGTACTCCTCGAGGCTGCGGCCGTTCAGCTTGAACTCGCCGGTACCGGGCACGAGGCGGACGCGGACGACGGCCTCCTTGCGGCGGCCGACGGTCTGCGCGTTGCCGCCGGCGGCACGCGAGGGCTTCGGGGCGGCCGGGGTCTCGCTGGTCGCGAAGGCCTCGGTGGCGCCCTCTTCGGCGACGACGTCGGTCTCGGGGCTGGTCACAGACTGTTCCTCACTCACTGGGCGACCTGCGCGATCTTGGTGATCTCGCGCGTCTGGGGCTGCTGCGCCGAGTGCGGGTGCTCCGGGCCGGCGTAGACCTTGAGCTTCTTCGCCTGGGCGCGGCCGAGCTTGTTCTTCGGCAGCATGCCCTTGACGACCTTCTCGAGCAGGCGCTCAGGCCTGGTGTCGAGCAGTTCGCCGAAGGACCGCTTCCGCAGACCACCGGGGTAGCCACTGTGGCGGTACGCGAACTTCTGCTCGCGCTTGTTACCGGTGAGAGCGACCTTCTCGGCGTTGACGATGATGACGAAGTCACCGGTGTCCACGTGCGGGGCGTAGGTCGGCTTGTGCTTGCCGCGCAGCAGCGTGGCGACCTCGGTCGCGAGCCGGCCGAGCACGACATCCTCGGCATCGATCACGTGCCAGGCACGAGTGACGTCGCCGGGCTTGGGGCTGTACGTGGGCAAGGGTCTACCTCGTCGTCAACATTGCGTGTGGGTTCTGTGCGGGCCTAGCGCTTACGCGCCGCAGCGCACAACGACATCTGAAGATACCCGGCGCCTTCGGAGAGGGTCAAAGCGGGGGTGTCCGGCCGTGCTCGATACTAGGGTCTCGACGAGGAGACCGCACTACAACCCGGGGGTGAGCGAGGTGAGCGGCTCGTTTCGGAGCACCCGCGCGCGACGGCTGGCCGCACTGCTGACCGGGGCCGCGCTGCTGCTCACCGCGTGCGGTCAGGGCAAGGCGGGCACCGCGATCGCCGACGGTGACGACGCGGCCACCTACGTCAGCGAGAAGTTCGCCGAGCAGCTCGGCAAGCTCGGCGACCAGTTCACCGGCGACCGGCCGCGCAAGAGCACGCTCGACCGCTACGCCAGGGTCGACGACAAGGACTCCGACTCGACCATCACCGGGATCCAGCTCGGCAAGCCGCCGGCGCGGCTGTCGACGAACCGGTCGAAGGAGACCCCGGAGGAGTACCTGGACTCGTTCCACCCGGCCGGCAGCACCGTCGAGTACCTGAAGCTCGGACCGGTCTATGCCAGTCTCGCGCCGACGCCGTGGGTGTCCATGCCCTACAACGGCGACCAGTACGACGAGTGCTTCTGGGGCGGCCAGCAGGACGTCTGCAAGATGGTCAGCGCGGTGACCGAGGCCACCCAGAGCCCGAAGGCGCGGGCCGCGAAGAGCGCCAAGCGCCTCGACGACGGCACCGTCGAGCTCAACGCGGACATCACCCTGCGCCTGTTCCTCAAGCACCGCGTCGTCGTCTTCCCGCAGAACCTGATCGACCTGATGAGCGAGTCGATGCAGGAGGAACCCATCCCGACCAAGATCACCATCGACGCGCAGGGGACGATCAAGGCGATCGAGATGAACGCGAAGATCGCCAAGGACGGCCACGAGGTCGAGATCCGCATGCACTACCAGCACCAGGGCGAGCCGACCGAGCGCGATCTGCCCGAGGTGCCGCCCGAGGCGGAGGTCACCGCGCTCAAGACCGACGCCGAGGTCAACGACTTCTACGACCGGATGGGCGAGATCCAGGGCAACTGACCCGGGCCGACGAGGGGGAACGAGGAGATGACGGGGAACGCGCGGAGGGCCGCGGCGCTGGCCGCGAGCCTGCTGCTGCTCGCGGGCTGCGCCCAGGGCCGAGCGGGCACCGCCATCCCCGACGGTGACGAGGCCGCGGGCTACGTCAGCGCCAAGTTCACCGACACCCTGGAAAAGCTCCACGACGACTTCCAGGCGATGAAGCCGCGCAAGGCCACGCTGGACCGGGTCTTCCACGTCAACGGCGAGGGCGTGGACGTGCAGATCAGCACCGTCCAGGTGGGCAAACCGCCCGCCGAGCTGGTGCGCAACCACTCGAAGGTCGACCTCAACGACTACACCGACGCCCTCTACCCGGCGACCGGTACGACGAACTACACGCTCCTCGGCCCGATGTACGCCGGCCTGGCGCCGACGCCGTGGGTGTCGATGCCGCGCAACTTCGCCGTCGGGGAGATCGGCGCGTGCGCGACCGGCATGTACCTGACGCCGTGCAAAATGGTCAACGCGATGGTCAAGTCGACCAAGGAGAACAAGGCGGCGAAATCGGCGAAACGGCTGCCGGACGGCAGCGTCGAGCTGGCTGTCGACATCACGCTCCGCACTTTCGTCGAATTCAAGATCGAGCTTTTCCCGGACGATTTGATCGCGAAGTTCACCGACGAGATGATGAACACGGTCATCGCCACGAAAATCACCCTGACGCCGCAGAACACCGCGTCGAAAATCGAGATGAACGGCACTTTCTCGGGCAAGTCGAAAACCGGCAACGACGCCAAGATCGACATCAACTACCTCTTCCAGATCACCGAGGGCGCGACGGAGAAGGACATCCCCGCGATCCCCGACGCGTCGCAGGTGACCGTGCTGCCCGACCAGGGCGCGGTCGACGACTTCAACCGCAGGCGCGCGGAAATCCAGGGCCGATGACCAGACGACTGCTCGCGGCCGTCGCCGCCACCGCACTCCTCGTCGCAGGCTGCGCGCAAGGCAAAGCCGGCACCCCCATCCCGGACGGCGACGAGGCCGCGGGCTACGTCAGCGCCAAGTTCACCGACACCCTGGAAAAGCTCCACGACGATTTCCAGGGCATGCCACCACGTAAGGCGACACTGGACAAAACCTTCCTGATCAACGGTGAGGGCGTCAGCACTCAGATCAGCACGGTCCAGATCGGGAGTCCGCCGGCGGAGCTGGTGCGCAACCACGCCAAGGACAATCTCAACGACTCCATCGATTACCTGCACCCGGCGGGCGAGAAGATCACCTACGCGCTGCTCGGGCCGATGTACACGAGCCTGGCTCCCACGCCGTGGGTCTCCATGCCCGCCGAATTCGCCACCGGTGAGCTGGGTGCCTGTGCCACGGGCACATACATCGCCGCCTGCAAAATGGTCAACGCGATGGTCAACGCCACCAAGAACTACAAAGCCGCGAAGGTCGCGAAACGGCTCGCCGACGGCAGCGTCGAACTCGAAGTCGACATCACCTTCCGCACGTTCCTGGAATTCAAGATCGAGCAGTTCCCGGACGAGCTGATCGCGAAGTTCACCGACGAGATGATGAACAACCTGGTCAAGACCAAGATCTCGCTGACGCCGCAGATGAAGGCCAGGCAGATCGAGATGACCAGCAAGTTCAACGGGAAGTCCAAAATCGACAAGGACGTGCAGATCGACGTCCACTACCTCTTCCAGATCATCGAGGGCGCCACGGAGAAGGACATCCCGGCGATTCCGGATGCCGCCCAGGTGACCGCATTGCCGGACCAGGCCGCGGTGGACGACTTCAACCGCCGCAAGGGCGAGGCGCAGGGCCGGTGACCAGGAGTGACCATGACTGAGAACAACCCGACCGTCGCACGAGGTGACCGCTCATGACCCAGCCCCCGAACCAGCCGGGCCAGTGGTGGCAGCCCGGCGCGCCACAGCCGGATCCCCAGCAACAGCAGTGGGGGCAGCAAGGCCAGTGGCCGCAGCAGCAGCCCGCGCCACCGCAGTACGGCGGCTACCCGCAGCAGCAGCCTGGCTACCCGCCCAGCGGACCGCAGCCCGCTCAGCAGCAACCGCCGCAGCCGCAGCAGTGGGGACAGCAGCACCAGGGCTACCCGGCACAGCAGCAACAGCCGCCAGCGCAGGAGCAACAGCAGCAGTACGGCGGCGGTTTCCAGCCGTCGGCAAGCCAGTACGGCGGGCTCGGTGCGTTCGGTGACGGGGGCGAGAACAAGAAGAAGTCGAAGAAGAAGCCGCTGATCATCGGTGGCGTCGCGGTAGTGGTACTGGCCGCGGGCGGCGCGGCCGCCTGGTTCGGCGGCCTCTTCAGCGGGGATGTGCTCGACCCGAGCTCCGTCCAGAGCGGCATCACCACGGTGCTGAAGGACAGCTACGGCGAGCAGGACGTGCAGAACGCGAAATGCCCGGACAGCCAGGAGATCAAAACCGGGCACACCTTCGACTGCGACGTGAACGTGGCGGGCCAGCCGAAGAAGGTCACCATCCGGGTGCTCAACGACAAGCCCGAATTCGAAGTCGGCGCACCGAAGTAGAACTGTGGACAACGCAAAGGGCCCCGACCGAAGTCGGGGCCCTTTGCTACGAGATCATGCTCAGGCGAACATGTTCCCGACACCCTTGTCGGTGTCCTGGTAGCCGTCGGCGATCTGCGGCAGCGCGGTGGCGATGCGGGCCAGCAGGGCCTTCATCTCCTCCAGGGAGCGGTTCCACTCGTCCTGGCGCTGGTTCCACGCCTCCATGGCCTCACCGGTCCAGGTGTCGACCAGCGGAGCCAGCTGCTGCTTCAGGTCCTCGAAGCGCTGCTCGAGCTCGCCACCGGTCTTGTTGCAGTCCTCCGCCGCGGTGCGGATCGTCTCGTAATTAACAACGATCGACATTTCTTACCCTCCGTTTTTAGTGAAAGTCTGTGGATTACGAGAACTGAGATCAGCCGTTGAGGATCGAACCGAGCTTGGAGACCTGGTCCTTGACGTCGGCGTCCTGGGTGTCGTACTTGACACCGGACTGCTGCAGCATGTCGGCGATGTGCTGCAGCGCCTCGTTGATCTTGCGCGACTTCTCGTCGAAGGCTTCCATGACCTGGTTGAAGATCGTGGCGGCTTCACCCTGCCAGCCTTCGCGGGTGTTCTCGATGTTCGCCTTCAGCGTGGCGAGGTTGGAGTCCATGTCGGCCTTGGTCTGCGAGACGTTCTTGTGCGCCTCAGCGAACAGTGCCGGGTCTCCGGTGTAACCGCTGCCAGCCATGTGAGTGGCCCCCTTCGTTAGTGGATGTCCGTACCAAGCTTGTTTGTTTGTACGGACCTACGACGCAGACCTTGCCATGGTTGGTTCCCCTTGTCGCCATCTGTTCCCAAGTAGTTGCTTGCGTTAACGCAGGATCTGGGAACCGGGCGGAACCGGGGGTTTCCGATGACCGGCAGGGCGGACTGAATTCGTTGCGGCACAACGGTTTCCGACTACTTGCGAGGCTCCCCGGGACGGGTTCCGTCCACTCGGCGCATGATTCGCTCTTGCGAAAAGTCCTCGTCTTCGTCACCCACACGAGCCGGCTTCGGCCGTTCCCTCTTGCGAATTGGAACCAATTCCGCGGCCGAAGGCAGATTTTCGACCGGAAGCGCGTTGCGAACGCGAAAGCCGCTCGCCGCCGCGCGCAGCGCCGGACTGGTCGGGGTGGGGTCGCTCCCGGCCAGGCGGCGGGCCCGGAACTGCTGGGCGAGCGCGGCGTTCTCCGCCCGGTGGCGATCGCTACGAGCCTTCGCCTCCCCGGCGACCCGCTCCGAATGGGTGACGGCGTTCTGCACGGTCGCCCGGAACCGCGCCGCGGCGTTGTCCTCCACGGTTCAGCGCCCCGGGACCTGGTTGGTCAGCACCAGGGTGCGCACGATCTGCTCACAGGCGGGACGGACGCGGTCCTGGAAGCTGTCCGCGTACTGGCAGCCGACGTGAATGCGCACATCCCCCTTCGCCTCCACGTACCAGTCGACATACCAGGTACGAACCCCATCGGTCTTGAGCTGGCGATAGTAGATCAGGCTTTTGCCCGCAAAAGCCTGCCGGGGTTCGAAGGTGGGGTACTCGCTGGCACGGGCGCGCACGGCGGACTCGAGTTCGCTGGTCAGCCTGCCCGGATCAGCCGAGGCGTCGTAGTTGTTCGAGTACTCCTGCACGACCACCAGGTCCAGACCGGACTGCGCCTCGGACGGGTGAAGCTCGACCTTGCGCTCCTCGACCACACCCCCGGTCTGAGTCCAGTCCGAGGGCGCGACGAACTGGTAGTTGTACTGCGCGATCGTCCGGCCGTCCTCACCCTGGTTGAGCAGGAGCAGCGTCGCCACCAGAGCCGCGATGAGCACCACCACCCCGCCGATCAGCCACGGCGCCCTGCGCTTCCACTTCCCCCGCGGACCTGCTTCTGCCTGCGAAAGCACAGGCTGCCCGAACGGCGGGGACGGCGACTGGTGCACCGGCTGCGGCACCCGCACCGGCGGAGGGTGCCCCGGCCCAGGTCCCGGCAACATGCTTTTGCCCGCAGAAGCCTGCGGACGGGGGCGGTCGCCGGGGCGGACGATTTCGGTGCGTTGTTCGCCGAGCGGGCGTAAGGCCGGAGGGCGTGCGGGGGTGCCGCCTGGGAGGGCGCCCGTGCGGTCCGGGTCGATCAGCACCGCGCGCAGCGCGCCCCGCGCGACCACCGTCTCCGGCTGGTCCAGCGTGGTCGGCACCACCCCTGTCCGTTCGTGCACCAGCCGCGACACCATCGGGATCCGGCTCGAGCCGCCGACCAGGAAGATCGCGGTCAGCTGCTTCGGCCGCAGCCCCGCCTCGTCGATCGCCGCCGCGGTGAGTTCGACTGCCCGCCCCAGCGGCGCCGCGATCAGCTTCTCCAGGTCCTCCCGCGTCACGTGCGCGTCGGCGAACGGCGGCGGCATCGGCACATCGGTGTACGTGTGCCGCGAGAGCGTCTCCTTGGCGCCTCGCACATCTTGCCGCAAAACCCGTCGCCGCCGGCGGTCCGCCAGCTCGCGGCCCTCGACCAGCTGCCGCCAAGCCGCCGGGTCCGAACCCGACACCAGGCTCCCGACGTGCTCCAGCAGCGCCTGGTCGACATCGGCACCGCCGAAACTGGGATCACCCCGCGTCGCCAGCACCTGGAACCCGCCGCGCCGGTCGGCCGGTCCGCGCGGCATCCGCCGGACCACGCTCACGTCCACGGTCCCGCCACCAAGATCCAGCACGGCGATCGTCTCACCGGGACGCCCGCTGAACTCGACCGTCCGCTCCTGGTTGACCTCGGTCGCGGCGAAGGTCGCGGCGTGGAACACCGCGGCCGCCACCGGCTCCGGCACCAGCGCCACCTCGTGCGCCAGCCGACCTGCTGCTTGCCGCAGAAGCCGCGTGCGGATCGCGCCCCAGTCCGCCGGGTGGGTCAGTACCAGCAGACCCACCTCGGCCCCACCGGCCACCCGCCGGGCCTCGTCGACCGCCCGGCGGAGCACCGCGTTCACCGCGTCGAGCACGCGGAGCACGGTGTCGCCGAGCAGCAGCTCACCCTCGTCGACGCGCCGCTTCGGGTTGGGCTCGAACCGCGACGGGTCGACCGCCGCCTGCCGCTCGGCCTCCTGGCCGACGAACAGCGTGCCGTCCGGCGCCGCGTAGACCGCCGAGGACATCAACGGCTGCCCGTCGACCACCACGACCTGCGGTTCGCGGCCGTTGATCGACGCCACGACACACGTGCTCGAGGTGCCGAAGTCCACCGCGACCCGCAAGGTCACAAACCGCTCCCGTACTCATCCCACCGGCCCCGGGCCAGCCGATCACTCGCCCTGCAGGAAGGCGACGTGCATCAGTTGCTTGCCGACCTTACGGCTGACCAGCGTGCCTCGGCCCGGCGGCATCTGCGACGGCTTGACGTTGCCGAGCAGCTGCCCCTCGTCCTTGGAGCCGTTCATGATGATGCCCGGCATGGCGATTTCCTTGAGCTTGCCGATCACCGGGTCGTAGGTCGACTTCGCGGCACCACCGGTGCGCCGGGCCACGATCAGGTGCAGGCCGACGTCCTTCGCCTGGGCCAGGAACTCCGACAGCGGCTTGAGCGGGTTGTTGGTCTGCGTCACCACCAGGTCGTAGTCGTCGACCAGGACGAACAGCTCCGGACCGTTCCACCACGAGCGGTTCCGCAGCTGGTCCGGCGTGACGTCCGGACCGGGCAGCCGCTTCTTCATCGAGCCCGCGACGTCCTTCATCATGCCGTCCAGCTGGTTCGACGACACCGCGTAGCCGGCCAGCTGGTCGCCCTCGATGAAGCCGAGCATCGTGCGCCGGTAGTCGACCAGGATGACCACGGCCTCCTTGGCCGAGTACCGGTCGGTGATGCCCTTGGCGATCGTGCGCAGCAGGTTCGTCTTGCCCGACTCGCCGTCGGCGAACGCCATGAAGTGCGGGTCGGCGTCGAAGTCGAGGTAGACCGGCGAGAGGTCCTCCTCGTTGAGGCCGATCGGCACCAGCTTGGTGTTCCGCTTCGTGTCCTGCGCGAGCAACTGCTCGTACGGGAACATCTCGGGCAGCAGCCGCACCTGCGGAGCCGGGCGCCCCTTCCACGCGGCCTTGATCTTCGCCACCGCGTCGGACACGCCCGCACCGATGCTCTCCGGATCGCTCGACCCGTCGACCCTCGGCAGGCCGGTCAGCATGTGCAGCTTCTCGCGGGTGAGCCCGCGGCCGGGACGCCCGGCCGGCACGTTCACCGCGACGCGGCGGTCGATGTCGGACTCGCTCGGGTCACCGAGGCGGAGCTCGAACCGGGTGCCGAGCATGTCCTTGATCGCCGGGCGGATGTCCGCCCAGCGGTTCGAGGCGATGACCACGTGCACGCCGTAGGACAGACCCTGCGTGGCCAGCTTGGTGATCTGCGGTTCGAGCTCGTCGAAGTCGTCGCGCAGGGCCTTCCAGCCGTCGACGATCAGGAAGGCGTCACCGAACGGGTCCTGCTCCGGCTTGATCTCACCGCGGCGCTGCCGGTTGCGGAACTCGTTCATCGAGTCGATGCCCATCGCGCCGAACCGGCCTTCACGCTCGTTCACCAGCGTGGTCAGCTCGGCGATGATGCGGCGCGCCTTGTCCGGTTCACGGCGGGCCACCGCGACGCCACCGACGTGCGGCAGGCCGGCGAGCCCGGCGAGCGTGCCACCACCGAGGTCGACGCAGTAGAACTGCACTTCCTCGGGGGTGTGGGTGAGCGCCATGGACATGATCAGCGTGCGGAGCATGGTCGACTTGCCCGACTGCGGGCCGCCGACCAGCACGCCGTGCCCGGCGGCACCGGAGAAGTCGGCCCACAGCGGGTCGCGCCGCTGCTCGTACGGGCGGTCGACGATGCCGAGCGGGACCTGCAGGCGCCCGTTGCCGAAGAAGCCGACCGGCGAGAGGCCGCGATCCTCGGTGGGGTTGAGGTTCGGGAGCAGCGTGTCGAGGGAGCTCGGCTCCTTCAGCGGCGGCAGCCACACCTCGTGGGCAGGCGGCCCCTGCCCGATCAGGCGGTTGACGATGACGTCGAGCTCGCTCGGTTCGACCGCTTCGTCCGATTCGGCTTTTGGCTGCTCAATCACGAGCTCCGGCTCGGGCTCGGGTTCCTTCGGCAGTTCGACGAAGTCGGGCACGAACAGCTGCGGCCGCTTGTCCGCGCGGACCACGGTCGCACCGGGCGCGGCCATCTTGATGCCGGCCGGGCGGTACGGACCGGAGACGTAGGACGCCTTGAAGCGCACCATCGTCGAGGTGTCGTACTTCAGGTACCCACCACCGGGCACCGACGGCAGCTCGAACGCGTCCGGCACACCGATCGCCGCACGAGATTCCGCGGCCGAAAACGTCTTCAGGCCGATGCGGTAGGAGAGGTGCGAGTCGAGACCGCGGAGCTTGCCCTCCTCGAGTCGCTGCGAGGCGAGCAGCATGTGCATCTGGAGCGAACGACCCAGACGACCGATCGCCACGAAGAGATCGATGAAGTCGGGTTTCGCGGACAAAAGCTCGGAGAACTCGTCGACCACGATGAACAGCGCGGGCAGCGGGTCGAGGTCGGCGCCGTTCTCACGGGCCTTCTCGTACTCCCACACGTTCTTGAAGTTGCCGCCGTTCTTCAGCGCCTCCTGGCGCCGGTTCATCTCACCGGCCAGCGCGTCCTTCATACGGTCGACCAGCGTGACCTCGTCCGCGAGGTTGGTGATGACCGCGGAAACGTGCGGCGCGCTGTCGAGCCCGAGGAAGGTCGCACCACCCTTGAAGTCGACCAGCACGAAGTTGAGCGTGGTGGACGAGTGCGTGGCCAGCATGCCGAGCACCAGCGTGCGCAGGAACTCGGACTTACCGGAACCGGTCGCCCCGATGCACAGGCCGTGCGGGCCCATGCCCTCCATCGCGGCTTCCTTGATGTCCAGCTCGACCGGCTGGCCGTACTCGCCGACACCGAACGGCACGCGGTAGCGGTCGCGGATCGGCCGCGGGCGCCAGGCCTGCTGCACGTCGAAGGTCATCGGGTCGCCGGGGATGCCGAGCAGCTCGAGCAGCGACGGGTTGGACAGCAGCGGCTCGTCCTCGTCGGCCTCCTGAGCCGCGGTCCCGATCCGGTAGGGCGAGAGTTTGCGGGCTAAAGCCTCCGCCTCGACCAGGCTGAGGGTGTCCGGGCGGCCGAACCACTCGACCCCGCCCGCGCTGCGCGCACCCAGCCGCTCCTCCTCGACGACCAGCCGGAGCCCGCGACGGGCGGCCAGGTTGCCGATGGAGTCGGACAGGTCGATCAGCGTGACGCCGACCAGGCCCTCTTCCAGGATGATCTGCTCTTCACGGGTCACGTCGGCGTCATCGATCACGATCACGACGTGCGGCTGGTCCGGCGGCGGCGTCGCGTTGCGCGAGAAGCGCTGCCGGTCCCGCAGTTCCTCGTCGAGCCAGGCTTCGATCTGCGCCAGCGAACCGGCCATCATGCGCAGCTGGCCGATGCCGTCGGACAGCGCGGGGTGCTGGACGTGGGGCAGCCACTTGGCCCACTCCCACTCCTCCTTCGCCCGCCCGGCCGTGGCGATCGCGATCAGCACGTCGTCCGGCGAGTGGAAGGTCACCATCTGGGCCAGCGCCGCCCGCGTCAGCCCACGGGTCAGCTCCTTGTCCCCCTGCATGCTTACGGCCGCAAAACCTCGCAGGGTGATCTGCGTGGGCAGGTCGGGAACGATCGAGTGCGCGCGCACGAACCGGCGCAGCGCGAGCGTGGCGATCGGCTCCAGCTCGTCGACCGGGCCGGTCTGCGGCGGCACCAGCCGGGTGGCGAGCCGGTGCGAGCTGCGACCGACGCGCAGGTGCAGGAAGTCCTGGTCGTTCTGCCGGCGCTCCCACATGCGGCGGCTGGTGGCCAGCGACCACAGCGCCTGCGGATCCGGGTGTACCCACTCGAGCGCGGCGCGCTGGTCGACCATCGCCTCGCGGGCCCGTTCCCGCATCTGCCCGAGGTACCGCAGGTAGTCCTTGCGGTCCTCGTTCATCTCGGCCTTCTTCTGACCGCCACCGCGACCGCCACCGCCCGCCATCATGCCGACGGTGCCCATCACCATCATGGCGCCCATCATCAGCATCATCGGGTTGCGTCCACCGAGGGTGAACATGAAGATCATCATCCCGATGGAGGCGACGATCATCACCACCGGCAGCAGCTTCATCACGATGTTGCCGGGGATCGTCCGGGGCACCTCGGGTGGCGGCTCCAGGTGAACCTCGCCACCGGGTGGGCGCGGCGCGGCCAGCCGCGGCGACCGTTTGAACTGCAGCGTGCTCACCGAAGGACCCCTCTTCAACTCGGCGAATCCGGCCGCGAGGCAGACACGGCCGGTCCACACGGTAGCGAACCGGACGGCCCTCCGGGTGAAGACCGCCCAACCTGGCCGGGATCGCGCGAACTACCCCCACGACCACCGGAAGTGCGTTAATACTAGAGCCGCTCGCCGACCGGGCCGATCCGTTCGGCCACGGGCGGGCGAAGACGGTGACGCGGGCATTGGGTATAAGTTGCCCGCAGCATTCTCTCTAGGCAGGGGGCATCCAGTGGCAACGGGCACGACGGTATTCAGCAGGGTGACGGTGGTCGCGCCGCGCACCCGCATCGACGTGGCCTTGCCGGCTGACGTCGCGGTGGCCGATCTGCTGCCGATGCTGCTCGACATGGCCAAGGAGACCACCCCCGACGGCGGTGCCCGCCACGGCGGCTGGGCGCTGGCCAAGCTGGGTGACGCCCCGCTGGACCCGAGCCGGACACTGGCCTCGCTCGGCGTGATCGACGGTGAGCTGCTGCAGCTGCGCAAGCGCAACGAGAACCCGCCGCCGCCGCTGTACGACGACGTGGTGGACGCGATCGCGGAGTCCGATCCGGACAGCTTCCGGCCGTGGACCAAGGAGACCGCCCAGCGCATCGGCCACATCGCCGGCGGCCTCGCCCTGTTCTTCGCTGCTGTCGCGCTTTTTGCGGGCGGAAGCCTGTTCGGTGGCAGCGCGCTGGCGGCCGCGATCGCCGGTGGGGTCGGCTCGATCGCCTGCATCGCGCTAGGCGCCACGCTGGTCAAGGCCTACCAGGCGGAGTCGACCGGGGTGCTGATCGCCGCGGCCGGTGGGCTGCCACTCGCCTTCGTCAGCGGGTTCTACATCGTGCCCGGGCTGGGGATCCGGGCCAACCTGCTGCTCGCGTCGGCGCTGGTGCTGATCGTCGCGTCGGTGGCGATCATGGTGATCGGCGCCGGCATCACCACGTTCATCGCCGCGGCCACGGCCGCCGCGCTGTGGTCGGTCGCCTTCCTGGTCGCCACCTTCGTCGCGCACCCGATGCCCGGCATCGCCGCCGGCACCGCCGCGGTCTCGCTGGCCTTCATCTCGATGTTGCCGAGGATCACCCTCCAACTGGCGAAACTGCCGCTGCCGCACGTGCCGGGCAGCGCGGAGGAGCTGAAGGAGGACTCGGGCTTCCCCGACTACACGGCCATCGAGCGCCGCACCGCCGTCGCGCACAACTACATGACCGGCCTGCTGATCGGCTGCGGCGCCACCGCGGCACTGGCCGCGATCATCACCGCCACCTCGCCGAGCATCTTCGGCGTGATCATGGCCGTGGTCGCCACCCTCGTGCTGCTTCTGCGGGGAAGGGCATACGCCAACGGCAGCCAGGCCGTCGCCCTGCTCGCCACCGGCATAGCTTCCGCGGGCGGAATCCTGCTGGGCTGGCTCTGGACCGAGGACGGCATGGGCAGGCTGATTTTCGTGGCGGGCACCCTGGTGCTGGTCGCGGCGGGCGCGCTGGTGGTCGGGGTGATCTTCCCCGGCCAGCGCTTCTCACCGCCACTTCGCCGCACGGTCGAGATCATCGAAGCGATCTGCATCGCGACGGTGCTGCCGCTCGCGCTCGCGGTGATGGACCTGTACTCGACGCTGCGCCACATCGACTTCCCGCGCTGACCGCGGGAACCTTTAGGGGGAAGAAGTGCGTTCGTTCGGAACACCGTCTCGGGTGGCGACGGTGCTGCTCACCGCGACAGTCGCGATCCTGGCCCCCGGCCTGAGCCCGCTGACCGCGAGTGCGCAGCAGGGCTCGCCGCCCCCTGGCACCCCGCCGGGCACGGCCCCGCTGGTGCCGCCGCCGGTGGATCTGGGCAAGGTCCCGGCCGCGACGAACAAACCGGACAAGGCCTACGTCAAGAAGATCGACTGCGTCACGCGCGACCTCAACAACAACATCCCGCTGCCCGACATCCCCTGGGCGCAGAAGTACCTCCAGCTCGACAAGGTGCACGACCACATGCGGGCGGCGACCAACGGGCACGTCGGCAGGACGCCGACCGGGGAGACCATCCGGGTCGCGGTGATCGACACCGGGGTGACCGAGCACCCGGCGTTCGGCCAGCCGGTGCAGTCGGGCGGGGACTACGTCAAGAGCGAGGGCCGGGGCCTCGAGGACTGCGACGGCCACGGCACCGAGGTGGCGGGCATCATCGGCGCCCGCAAGCAGGACAACATCGGGTTCATGGGTGTGGCCCCGGACGCGCAGATCGTCTCCATCCGGCAGTCCAGCCAGAACTACCAGGTCGACGACAAGCCGGCCACCCCGGCGGCGCCGCCGAACAGCGAGTCGGGGCAGCCGTCCGGTGAGCAGCCCCCGCCATCGGGCGGTGCGGGCGAGGAGTCCGGCACCGAAGAGCCCGCCGAGTCGAGCGGCACCGCCGGTGCCTCCGCTTCGGACACCGTGCCCGGCCAGGGGAACCAGGGCCGGCAGCAGGGCGGCCAGGGCGCGGGCAACCTGACCACGCTGGCCCAGGCGGTCCGCACCGCGGCCGACACCGAGGGTGTCCGCGTCATCAACATGTCCGTCGACAACTGCCGACCTGCTTCTGGCGGCGGAATCACGCCGGAGGAGCAGGCGCTGCAGGCCGCCGTCCGGTATGCGGTGAACAAGGACATCGTGGTGGTCGCCGCGGCGGGCAACACCTCCGAGGCGTGCAAGCAGAACAACCAGCCGGACCCGAGCAAACCGATCAACATCGTCAGCCCGCCGTGGTTCACCGACGACGTGATCTCGGTGGCGGCCATCGACGAAACCGGCGGCGTGGCGAGCTTCAGCGTGAACGGGCCGTGGGTGACCGTGGCCGCGCCAGGAACCAAGATCATCTCGCTGGACCCGTCGAAGAACGCGCGGATGGGCGACTTCGCGAACCAGACCGTGGAAGGCGACCAGGTCCTGCCGATCCAGGGGACCAGCTTCGCTTCGCCCTACGTGGCCGGGCTGGCGACGCTGATCAGGGCGAAGTTCCCGAACCTGAACGCGCGGCAGGTGATGAACCGGATCACCACCACCGCGCAGCACCCCGGCTCGCGCACCGGACGGGACCAGTTCGTCGGCTATGGCGTGATCAACCCGATGGCGGCGCTCACCGCGGTCATCCCGGGCGAGGACAAGATCGCCCTGTCGACCCCGCTGCAGCAGAAACTCCCGGTCCCCGCCTCCCTGCCCTCGGATCTTCCGCCCGCAAATGACGGTGACCAGGCCCCGATGATCGTGGCCCTCTCCGGCGCGGCCGGCGGCGTGGTGGCCCTGCTGATCACCCTGTTCGTGGTGCACACCGTGCGCCGCAACCGCCCCGCCACCCCCAACAAACCCGCCTGACGCCCCAGCCAACCTGCTTCTGCGGGCAAAAACAGGCCACCCAGCCCGGGTGGACCTGCTTTTGCCCGCAGAAGTGTCAGGCGCCCTTCTCGGGGGATTTCCGGACCGGGTCCTCGCCGAGGACCGGGGGCGCGACCTGCTCCGGCTTCCCGAACAGGTCCACCGGGTCGGTAGTCGCCCGGGTCTTCACCCGGTGCTCCTGATTGCCGCCCTGGCCGCCGCCACCCATGCCACCCATACCCATGGGCATCATGCCGCCCATCATCGGAGACCCGGCGGCGCCCGCAGCACCCCTCGACGCAGCGGCGGCGCCCGAACTCGCGGCCACTGGCTCACCAGCCGGCGGCGCTCCCGCGGCGACCTGGTTCCCAGGTTGCGGAGGCGACGGCACAGCGGTGTCGGTTCCTACCGCCCCAGCGCCGCCGCTGGCCGCGTGCTCCTTGCCGCTACCGCCGCCACTCCCACCTGGTGCCCCAGTCGCCTTCTCAGCGGGCACATCGGTCTTCTCGGCGGCCTCCTCGGCCTTCACCGCAGTCCCACCGGCCACGGCGGCAGCGGGCGGGGCTGAGTCGTCCTTCAACGCGAACTTCTCGCCGGGGAACTGATTCTCCATCGTGACGCTGCGCTCTTCGGCGTCCTTCCCCTCGACACCGTCACACAAACGAGCGAACTCTTCGAGCACGTCACGCACGGAGTCGTGGAGGGCCTGCGTGGACTGCTGCACGTCGACGAGGTGATTCCTCGCCCGCTCCGCCCCGCCAACCGGCAACATCGCGGACTCGGAAGCGACTTCTGCGGCATCAAGCACGACGTCGATCATCGTGCCGGTGATCCGCTCGATGGCGTCAGCGGTCTCGTCGAGAGCGTCGGCCATGGTGTTCATGGCCTCCTGCGCGGCTTCGCTGGCCGAGTTGATCTTGCCCATGTAGGCCACGAAGGCGTCGGCGTTCTCGCCCTCCCAACCCGCGTCCACCTTGCCGAGCGGCTCCGCGAGCTCCTTCGAGATTTCGCCCGCAGAAGCCGCCGCCGCACGCCAGCGCTCCGCCTCTGCCCGCATTTCCGTCCACTGACCGACAACGGGCACCAGATGCGCCTCGACGACGTCGGTGACGCCCAACTGCCTCGACAGCTCGGACAGGAACTCGAGGTGCCCGCCCTTGCCTTCGGCTTCTGGAGGAGCAGCCGGCGGCTCCACCAACCGCTGCGGCACATTTTCCGCCTGCACCGGCCCAGGGAGATCCTGCTTTTGCCCGCTAAAGCCTGCAGCCGCGGCGGGTGGGGTGGGTGTGGCCCGCAGGCCCTGGAAGACGTCGGGCTCGGAGTTCGGGATGCCCATCAGGACTCCACCGCCTTCTTGAGCGTCGACACCGCGTCTTCTTCGCCGCCACCGTGTTGGCCCGCGACCTCCCGCAAGGCTTCTGCGGCCGAAAGCAGGGCGTCGCGGCCGTCGGCGAGTTGGGTGCGTAGGGCGGCTGCGGCTCGCGCGTACGCGTCCGCAGCCCCCGCCTCGCGTCCCAGGACGCCGAACTCCTCACCGCCCAGCGCCTGGCCGGTCAGCGCGCCGTGCGCCGTGTCCAGGTCGGCCGCGGCGTCCTCCACCGATCTCGCGTATTCGGCGACGACCTCGGCATCGACCTTGAAACCCGACACAACCACACCTCCGGACTCGAGTGCCCACTTCTGCGGTGTGACGACGGCCCCCGGTCGACGGTTCCGTCAGCCTCCCGCGCCTTCGGCCTGCGGAGCCGCGCTCGGGAACGAACCCGCGTTCGGGTCCACCGGCACCGAGTCATAGGTCCGCTTCGCGTCGTTCACGTTCAACGTCGTCGCGGCCGCCGGAAGCAGCTTGAGGATGTTCTCCGGCGCCGGGGCCTGCGGGTCCGGACCGAACAGCGCCTGCGCCGTCGGCAGGTCAGGCACGCCGTACCGCAACCCGAGATCGGAAACCAGCGAGATCGGCCCCGAGGTGAACGAGTCCTTCGACTGCGCCGCCCGCACCACCGCGGCCCGGCCCGGCTGCATGTAGAAGCTGTCGATCTTCATGCCGTCCGGCGTCGCCTGGCCCACCGCGACCGGCGTCCGCCGCACACCGTTGGCGTCCTTCGGGAAGGGCACCTCGTTGCTGACGTAGACGGCGGTGCGCTCGTCCTTGGTGGCCCCGTCGCCCTGGGTCCGCCAGCCGAGGCAGGTCGCCGGTGTGCCGCTCTTGATCGGGTCCAGGATCTCCGGCTTCAGCCTCGGGTAGGTGTCCACCTTCAGCGCCTCCGGCATGCCGGCCGTGACCTTTCGGACGTTGGCGATCTGGTCGAGGTTCACTGTGCGAACCTCCTTGTTCTGCGGGACCGAGGTGTTCGTGGTCCGGATGATGTCGCCGGCCACCTCGGAGATCTCCTGGATCCCGGTCTGGTGGATCACCCAGAACTGGGGTGAGCCGCCGGAAAGCTGTGTCTTGAACACCGCGCCGATGGGCAGGTTGTCGATGTTGAAGCCGCTCGTCGGCGCCCCCGCGTTCTGCACCCGCTGCTCGTTCAGCTGGTCGACCTCGGGAATGGCGTTGAGCAGACCGGTCGAGATCTTGCGGCCGTTGACCGTCACGCCCAGCGCCGCCTTGACGATGTTGCCCGGCGCGAGGCGCGCCTTGACCACGCTGGCGTTCGGCTGGTTCGCGTGGTTCGCGAGCCGGTAGACGAGGTAGGTGGCCGCGTTGTCACCGGTGACGAGCAGCGCTTCACGGTCGCCGAGTTCACGGCCCATGCCGTCGGTGCCGAGGTTCGAGACGCCGGCGAGCACGCTGGTTTCGCGGGAAGCCTGCTGCAGGCCCACGCTCTCCGGCTGGTTCGGGTCGATGCGGAGGAAGTCGCACACCGCCCAGTTGTCGGAGATGCGCTGGTCTTTATTCGGCAGAAGTTGAGGCGCGTTGATGATGCCCTGCTGCCGTCCGCGGGGGATGTCCTTCAGTTGCTCGTCCGGCACCACCGCGGGCTCGACGAGCTTGGGTGCGGCGCCCGGCTGTTGCTGACCGGCCTGCTGGCCGTCCGCCGGCGCCTGCTGTTGCTGGCCGAGCAGCATCAGCCGCGCGGAGGCGAGGTTGAAGGTCGGGATCAGCTTGGTCGGATTCTCGGTCTTCACGTAGATCTGACCGGACTGCTCGCCGATGACTATGCCCGCGGAAGGTGGCTTCGGCGCCGGCTTGATGAAGCCGAAAATGATGAACCCGAGCATGCCGATCACTGCCAGCACGACGCCCACGATCGTGGCGCGCGAGTGCGTCCGCATGGGGTCGTGGAGCATGACGGCGTCCTTGCGGACCAACGCGGACTGCATCCTGCGCAGCACGAACTGATATGCCTGGACCTGAGACTTTGTTGTCGGTGTTGACGGCATTCTCGACCTACAGCTCTCCCACTCGCGGTACGGTTCCGCAGGATAGCCGCACGGGGACGGCTGGTGGTTGGTTTCTACCAACTCCGGCTAGTGTTCGACACTCCGGACTGGCTTTCCGGCGCAGTTGCAAGCACGAGGGGAAGAGAACGAGCGGATGTCGGTCACCACTCCTCCACGTCCACCTGGACCTCCGGGGCCGCCTCCGGGTTCGCCACCACCTCCGCCCGGCGGCCGTCCGCCCGGCCCGCCGCCGAGGCGTCCGGGAGGCCCTGCCGGTGGACCTGGTGGTCCCGCGGGACCGCGTGGTCCCGGTGGGCCTGGCGGACCCGGTGGGGCCGGAGGCCCAGGTGGACCGGGAGGTCCTGGTGGTCCCGGCGGACCTGGTGGGCCGGGTGGGCCGCGGGGTCCGGGCGGCCCTGGAGGGCCCGGGGGCCCGGGTGGACCTGGTGGCGGTCCGCCGCCCGGCCCGCCACCGCGTCCCGCTGGTGGTCCTCCGCCCGCCGCTCCGGTCCGGATCGGTGCGGCCCGGCGTCGCGCGATGGGGATCAACCTCGGTCCGCTGCCGGTGATGAACCTGGTCGTGCTCGAGGTCGGGCTGGCTATCGGGCTCGTGCTGCTCGCGATCAACGAAAAGCTGCTGTACGTCGCTATCGGTGTGACGGCCGTCGCCCTGGTGATCGCTTTTCTGCGTTGGGGCGGGCAATGGTTCACCCAATGGGTTGGTCTCAGCCTGCGGTATTCGATGCGGTCGCACAGTCGAGTGGCGAATCCCACTCCGCCGAGCAGCATCGAATCGATCGCGGCGGCCGAGGACGCGGTGACCGGTCCGGACGACGCGCGGGTGAACCTGCTGCGGTTGGTCGTCCCCGATCTGGTGGTGGCGCACGGTGTCGACCACGAGCGGCAGCAGGTCGGTCTCGCCTGGAACGACGGAACGTGGACCGCGGTGCTCCTGGTTGAGCCGGCTCCCGCGCTGATCAGCCAGGCCGGCGGGGCGCCGAGCCTTCCGCTTTCCGCGCTGGCGCCGTGCCTCGAGGACCGCGGTGTGGTGCTCGACTCGATCCAGGTGATCTGGCACTGCTACCCGGGGAGCGCGGCCCTGCCGTCGGACTCGCCGGCGCTCAGCTCGTACATGGAGGTCCTGGGTCCGCTGCAGGCAGCCGCGCGGCGTACGACGTGGGTCGCTATCCGGCTGGACCCGCGACGCTGCCCGACGGCCGTGCGGGAACGTGGTGGCGGCGTCGTTGGCGCGCACCGCGCCCTGATCGGCGCGCTTTCGCGGGTTAGGAACGCCCTCGAGTCGCAAGGCGTCCCCACCCGCCCCCTGGACCCGGACGAACTCCTCCGCGCCGGGCTTTCGGCCGCAGAACTCACCTCCGTCGCAGGCTCCGGCACCCGAGTCGCGCTGCAAGAGCGCAAGGACAGCGTGACTTCCGCGGGCATAGGCCATGCGAGCTACGCGATCAGCGGCTGGCCGAAGGGCAAGATCACCGGCACGCTCAACGCGCTCAGCAGCGTGCGCGCCCTGTCCTCGACCATCGCAATGTCCATCTCGCCTTCTGCGGACGAAGGCAGGATCGGCCTCCGCGGCGTGGTGCGCTTGAGCGCGCGAAACCCGCGCGAGCTGGACGTCGCCTCTGACCGGATGAAGGCCATTTCGGACCGGCTCAACATCGACCTCACGCTGCTGCGCGGCCGTCAGGTGTCCGGCCTGGCCGCCACGATGCCGATGGGAGGCACGGCATGAGCACGCGAATGCGCGACGCCGGCCAGAACATCGGCGTGGCTCCAGAGTTCTCGGTGGACCCGGCGATGCTGGACGCGGTCAGCCCGTCCGGTGACCGCGGCGGCATCGTCCTGGGCTCCGGTCTCAAGGACGAGCCGCTGACCATTTCGGCGCTCCGCTCCACGCCGACCAGGATCGTGCTGGTGGGCGGGCTCTACCTGGCCCGGCAGGTCGCGCTACGGGCGATGGCGGTCGGTGCGTGGGTCGTGGTCGCCACCGGTCGGCCCACGGCCTGGCAACTGCTCGCGAAAGCGGCCGGGAACCAGCCGAACGGGCGTCCGTCGCCGCTGGTGCAGATCCGACGTCTGTCGCCGGTCGAGCTTCCGCGGCCTTCGGAAGACGCCCCGCTGCTGGTGATCACCGACGGCGGCCCGACTCCGCAGGACCTCTTCCCGCCGCGTTCGCCGTGGCAGACGACGGTCTACGTGCTGCCGTACCTGCACCCGCAGGCCGGGGCCACCGCGAACGCCGCGGACCTGGTGCTCATGCAACGCCTCCCGATCGGCCAGGCCGAGCTGGCGGCGCGCATCTGGAACCTGCCCCCGCAGATGATGCGGCAGCTGACCACGCTGAAGGACGACCAGGTGGTCGCACTGGGCCGCAACCTGTGGCGCCCCCTGCGCCTGGTCACCACCCCGAAGGAACAACAACTCCTCGGCCCAGTCCGCCGAGGCGACTAACCACACGACACCGGGCGGGGCATGCTTCTGCGGGCAGAAGCATGCCCCGCCCGGCTTTTGCCCGCTGAAGGCGCGTCATCGCTGCGTAGCACGTCTCGTGCGGGGCTGTGGATGACTTAGTGCGTTGTGGACAAGTCTGGCGCGTTCGGCGTGACTGGGACGGTTCTGTCGGTGCCGCCTCTCACGCTCCGATCATGGTCAAGAAAATTGTCCTCAATCCACGTCTGAACGACGTCTTCCGCGGTTCGGCTGCCGTCGCAGCTGGCTTCGTCACCAAGGCGCAGCTCCAGGGCCCTCGGTTCAGGCGGCTGTTCCAAGACGTCTACGTTCGCTCGGACGTCAAAGTCACGCATGCACTCAGATGCCGCGGCGCAACCCTGCGAGTACCGCCGGAAGCGGTGCTGACCGGCCGGTCGGCGGCAACCGTCCACGGCGTTAAGCTCGCCAAACCCTACGACCCGGTCGAATTCGTCGTCCCCGAGACGTCTCGCTTCGGGCCGGTCGCTGGGATGCGCATACGACGCACAAATATCAAGCCAGGTGAGTCAAAACCCTGGGCGAACGCACGAATGGCGCGCCCAATTCGCATCGCCCTCGACCTCATCTTCCGTCATACGCCTCGCTTGCGAGGCACCGTCCGCCGCCTGCGCACGGCGGTACCCGACCTGGACATGTTTCTCCGACGCAAAAAGATCAAGATCGACAAGCTCAAGGTCGAGTGCAGGCACCGAAGAAACTGGGGCGTGCGACTAGGCCGCATAGCCCTTGAGTTCGTTGACACGAAAGCGGAATCTCACCCGGAGTCCGAACTGCGCGTCGTCATGCAATGCGGCGGCCTGCGTCCCACGACCCAACTGAACGTGCACGAGAACGGCGAGTTCATCGGCCGCCTGGACCTCGCCATCGAAGGGAAGAAAACAGCGGTCGAATACGACGGGAGGGTGCATGAAACCGCAGCGCAGCAACTCCGCGACAAGAAGCGACGACAAAGGTTGGCGAAGGCAGGTTGGAAGTTTGTGATTGTGCGGGCGGAGGATCTCGCCTCCGACTACCGGACGATCCTGAAACGAATCCAGCTGGCTGGAGCTCGCGCCTGAACTACGAAACGGAATCAGGCGTGCGGACGTTGCGGGTCTGCTCGGCTCGTTTGGCCAACTCGGCGTCCGGCGGGTAGTCGACGCCCACCAGCGTCAGCCCATGAGCCGGTGCGACCGCGCTGTCGCGAACGCGGGACTCCAGCTGCTGCCCTGGCCAGCCGGTGGTTTTGCGGCCGTCACCGACCTGAAGCAGCGCGCCAACGAGGCTGCGGACCATCGAGTGACAGAACGCGTCCGCCGAAACCTCGACCTCAACCGCATACTCAGCCGTACGACGCCAGACCAACCGCTGCAGCTCTCGGATGGTGGTGCCGCCCTCGCGTTGCTTGCAGAAGGCGGCGAAGTCGTGGAGGCCGAGCAGTTCGGCCGAAGCCTCGTTGAGGCGGTCCACGGACAACGGACGGCCCCAGGCGAGCGTGTCGTATCTGCGCAGCGGATCGACGCCCCAGGGGGCATCTGAGACGCGGTAAAGGTAGTGCCTGCGGACCGCGGAGAACCGCGCATCGAAGCCGGGCGGAGCAACCGTCGCGGCCAGCACTCGTACGTCCGCCGGCAGGTGCCGATTCCAGCGGTAACGCATGCGCTCAAGATCAGGAATGCCCCGCTCATCCACCGGAATCCGCGTGTTCACGCTTTTGCCCGCAAAAGGCTGGGCGTCGAGGTGGAGGACTTGGGCGGAGGCGTGGACGCCGGCGTCTGTGCGGCCTGCGACGACCACGGAACGAGGGACGGCTACGCCGGGCGGCTGCTTGGCGAGGGTGTCCTCGAGAACGCCTTGGACAGTGCGCCGACCTGGTTGTTTGGCCCAACCAGAGAAGTTTGTGCCGTCATAAGACACTTCCAGGCGCAGACGAACGAGCCCGCCCTCCCCGGTGGGGGTGGCGGGCTCGTCCGGGGTGTTCGCAGCCGTCAGGACTCGTCCTTCTTGGCAGTGCTTTCGCCCGCAGAAGCGTTGGCCTCGTCGGTGACGTCGGCGGGGGCGTCGGTGGCGTCCTTGGTGGCCGACTCGGGCGCGTCCGCGTCCTGGTCGGTCTCCGCGCCGTCGGCCTTGGTCTCCTCGGCCGGGGCCTCCGCGGTCTTCGGGGCCTCGTCCTTGGCGAACTTGGTCTTGCGCGCGGCCTGCGCCTCGGCGGTCACGGTCTTCTCCGCCACCAGTTCGATGACCGCCATCGGGGCGTTGTCGCCCTTGCGCGGCATCGTCTTGGTGATGCGGATGTAGCCGCCCGCACGGTCCGCGAAGCCGGGACCGATCTCGGCGATCAGCTTGTGCACGACCGACTTGTCACGGATGACCTGCTGGATCTGGCGACGGTTGTGCAGGTCGCCCCGCTTCGCCTTGGTGATCAGCTTCTCGGCCAGCGGACGCACCCGCCGGGCCTTCGCCTCGGTGGTGGTGATCCGGCCGTGCTCGAACAGCGACGTGGCCAGGTTGGCCAGCAGGTGCCGCTGGTGGGCGGCCGACCCGCCGAGACGGGCTCCCTTGGTGGGGGTGGGCATCGGTTCTCCTAGTTCAGCTTCTCAGCCACAGAACCAGGTCGCTCCGATGCGTCACCACATCGGAGCGACCACCGGTCCTACAGCTGCTCCGTCTCTGCGTAGTCCTGGCCATCGTCGTGGCCGTTGTCCGAAATACCGTCGGTGATCCCGCCAACGCCCTCGGACCAGCCCTCGCCGTCGTAGCTGGTCGCGGCCGCGGTCGGGTCGAACCCGGGCGGGCTGTCCTTGAGCGCGAGGCCCAGGCCGACGAGCTTCAGCTTGACCTCGTCGATGGACTTCGCACCGAAGTTGCGGATGTCGAGCAGGTCTGCTTCTGACCGCGAAACCAGCTCGCCGACCGTGTGGATCCCCTCGCGCTTGAGGCAGTTGTAGGACCGCACGGTCAGGTCGAGGTCCTCGATCGGCATCGCGTAGGCGGCGATGGTGTCCGCCTCCTGCGGCGACGGCCCGATCTCGATGCCCTCGGCGTCGACGTTGAGCTCACGCGCCAGGCCGAACAGCTCGACCAGTGTTTTGCCCGCAGAAGCCACGGCGTCGCGGGGGGTGATGGACGGCTTGGTCTCGACGTCCAGGATGAGCTTGTCGAAGTCGGTGCGCTGCTCGACACGGGTGGCCTCGACCTTGTAGGTCACCTTCAGCACCGGCGAGTAGATCGAGTCGACCGGAATCCGGCCGATCTCGGCGCCGGCCTGCTTGTTCTGCAGGGCGGGCACGTAGCCGCGGCCACGCTCGACGACCAGCTCGATCTCCAGCTTGCCCTTGCCGTTCAGCGAGGCGATGTGCAGATCCGGGTTGTGCACGGTGACCCCGGCCGGCGGCACGATGTCCGCGGCGGTGACCTCACCAGGGCCCTGCTTGCGCAGGTACATGGTGACCGGCTCGTCCTCCTCGGAGCTCACCACGAGCTCCTTCAGGTTCAGGATGATGTCGGTGACGTCTTCCTTCACCCCGGGAACGGTGGTGAACTCGTGCAGCACCCCGTCGATGCGGATGCTGGTGACCGCCGCGCCCGGAATGGACGACAGCAGCGTGCGCCGCAGCGAGTTGCCGAGCGTGTAACCGAAACCGGGCTCGAGCGGCTCGATGGTGAACCGGGACCTGGTTTCGTTGACCGTCTCTTCGCCGAGAGCCGGCCGCTGGGAAATCAGCACTTTCCTTCTCCTTGTCCTGCCGACGCCCGCCATATGACGCCGAAAGGGGTGGCGTGGCGGCGGCGCACTCGGGGCGCCGCCGCCCGATCACCGCCGGGCCTGAGCCCGGCCGGGATCACTTCGAGTAGAGCTCGACGATCAGCTGTTCCTGAACCGGAACGTCGATCTGCGCACGCTCGGGCAGCTGGTGGACCAGCACCCGCAGGTTCGACTGGACGACCTGCAGCCACGCCGGGATGGGGCGCTCGCCGAAGGACTCCTTCGCCGCCACGAACGGCAGGGTGCCCATCGACTTCGGCTTCACGTCGATGATGTCGAACTTCGAGACCTGGAAGCTCGGCACGTTGACCTTCTTGCCGTTGACCAGGAAGTGGCCGTGGCTCACCAGCTGGCGGGCCTGACGGCGCGTCCTGGCGATGCCAGCGCGGTAGATCACGTTGTCGAGCCGGGACTCCAGGATCTGGAGCAGGTTCTCACCGGTCTTGCCGGTGCGGCGCACAGCGTCCTTGTAGTAGCGGACGAACTGGCGCTCGAGAACGCCGTAGGTGTAGCGAGCCTTCTGCTTCTCCTGAAGCTGAAGCAGGTACTCGCTCTCCTTGATGCGGCCGCGGCCGTGCTGGCCGGGCGGGTACGGGCGGCGCTCGAAAGCCTGGTCGCCGCCGATGAGGTCAACCTTGAGGCGACGGGAAATACGCGTCGCCGGGCCGGTGTAACGAGCCATTTCTGCTTACTCCTCCCCGTTCCTCAGACCCGGCGCCGCTTGGGCGGGCGGCAGCCGTTGTGAGGCTGCGGGGTCACGTCCTGGATGGTGCCGACCTCGAGACCCGCAGCCTGCAGCGAGCGGATCGCGGTCTCCCGGCCCGAACCCGGGCCCTTCACGAACACGTCGACCTTCTTCATGCCGTGCTCGGCGGCCTTGCGGGCCGCGTTCTCAGCGGCCATCTGCGCGGCGAACGGGGTCGACTTGCGGGAACCCTTGAAGCCGACGTGGCCGGAGGACGCCCACGAGATCACCGCACCGGTCGGGTCGGTGATCGACACGATGGTGTTGTTGAAGGTGCTCTTGATGTGGGCGTGGCCGTGGGCCACGTTCTTCTTTTCCTTGCGCCGGACCTTCTTGGCCCCGGCGGTACGAGACTTCGGTGGCATGTCTGGGTGATTCTCCTCGGTTAGCGCGAGTTCTCTTGGTGAGCGGCGGCCGCTTCACGCTGCCCGCGCCGGATCACGGAACCGGCGTCGGTGTACAGCTGGCGGAGCGCCATCGGGCGGGCGTACAGAGCAGACGGCGAAACGCACGAACCCGTGCCGCGGCGCTGGGCGCCACCGATGCGCACGACCTTCTTGCCCCGAATGCTCACTTCTTGCCAGCCTTCTTCTTGCCGGCGACCGTCTTCTTCGGACCCTTGCGGGTGCGGGCGTTGGTCTTGGTCCGCTGCCCACGGACGGGAAGCCCGCGGCGCCACCGCAGACCCTCGTAGCACCCGATCTCGATCTTCCGACGGATGTCGGCGTTCACCTCGCGGCGAAGGTCACCCTCGACCTTGAAGTTCTCGTCCATGTAGTCCCGCAGCTTCAGCAGGTCGTCGTCGCTGAGGTCCTTCACGCGGGTGTCCGCGTTCAGCTCGGCGGCGGCGATCATCTGCTTGGAGCGGGTACGGCCGATGCCGTAGATGTAGGTCAGCGCGATCTCCAGCCGCTTTTCGCGGGGGAGGTCTACGCCAGCGAGTCGTGCCATTGGCGCTGGTGCTCCTTGTCTGAATTCGTCTCTCCAGGTCTGCTCCCCGCCCGGTCCCGGGACCGACTCGCTGTCGATCCGGCGGCTCGCGCCACCGGTGTCCCGGCCCCGGCCTGAAGTCCGGGGGTGAACCAGGCCGCTGGGCGGCCCGGCAGGTGCGGGGAGAGTTGTTGTGCCGTCAATCCACTCTTCGACGAGTGGGTGATCAGCCCTGCCGCTGCTTGTGCCGCAGGTTCTCGCAGATCACCATGATCCGGCCGTGGCGGCGGATCACCTTGCACTTGTCGCAGATCTTCTTGACGCTCGGCTGGACCTTCACGTCTCCTGCTTTCCTGCTTGTACTCGTTGCGCCGTGATCACTTGTAGCGGTAGACGATGCGACCACGGGACAAGTCGTAGGGCGAGAGCTCCACGACAACCCTGTCCTCAGGCAGGATGCGGATGTAGTGCTGCCGCATCTTGCCGCTGATGTGTGCAAGGACCTTGTGGCCGTTCTCCAACTCGACGCGGAACATCGCGTTGGGAAGCGGCTCGATTACGCGGCCTTCGACCTCGATGGCCCCGTCCTTCTTGCCCATGTCCTCCGCGTTTCGTGATTGGTTGAGCGGTGAGTGCTTGCTTCGTGCCCGGCGCACGCGCCGCCCCGACTCCGATGCCGCAGGTAAACACGCGCGCTGGAACCGGCGAGATGAGTACGCCGACTTGACAGTGTACGCAAGCCGTGTCGCGACACCCAACCGGGGGTTGACTGTGTTAGGTCACATCGTGGTCGGGTGCTTCCGGCAGGCCGAGGCCGCCGGGCCAGCTCCAGGGTAGACGGCGGCGGGGCGCATCGCCACCACGTGAAAAACACCAGGTCAGGTGACCTGGATCGACCCGAACAGGGGTACCGCCGCCGGCCGACATGCTTCTGCGGGCAAAAGCAGGTGCGGACATGCTTCTGCCCGCAGAAGCATGTGGGGGGTGGGTCAGGCGGGGGCGGTGAGGACCCAGGGGCCATCGTCGGTGATGGCGACGGTGTGCTCCCAGTGGGCGGCTCGCGAGCCGTCGGCGGTGACCACGGTCCAGCCGTCGTCCAGCTCGAGGGTCTCGCCACCGCCGCCGGTCAGCATCGGCTCGACGGCCAGCGCCATGCCCGGCTTCAGCCGCGGCCCCTTGCCCGGCTTCCCGACGTTCGGCAGGAACGGCTCCATGTGCATCTGCGTGCCGATGCCGTGGCCGCCGTACTCCAGGATCATGCCGTACTCGACACCATCGGCCTCGCCGGCGCGTTCCGCGGCGGTCTGCACGGCGTACGAGATGTCCGTGAGCCGGGCACCCGGCTGGACGGCCTCGACGCCCGCCCACATCGCCACCCGCGTCGCGTCCGAAAGCGCGAGGTCCTTCGCCGAGACGGACGGGCCGACGGCGATGGTCACCGCGGAGTCGCCGTGCCACCCCTCCAGGATGGCGCCGCAGTCCACCGAGATCAGGTCCCCGTCGGCCAGCACCTGCGAAGTCGCCGGGATGCCGTGCACGATCTGCTCGTTCACCGAAGCGCAGATCGACGCCGGGAACCCGTGGTAGCCCTTGAACGAAGGCACCGCACCGGCGTCGCGGATGGTCTGCTCGGCGAGTTCGTCGAGTTCCTTCGTCGAGACGCCCGGCCGCGCGGCCTCGGTGATCAGCTCGAGCGTGCGTGCCACCACCAGTCCGGCGGCGCGCATCGCTTCCAGCTCGCCCCGGGACTTCAGCTCGATCATGCGACCTCGGCGGAGAAACTTCGGAACACTCAGTCCGCCCACAGTCACCCGCGGTCGGGCAGGGCGGCCAGCACCCTGGCCGAGACCTCGTCGACACTGCCGACGCCGTCCACGGTCACCAGGATGTCGCCGTAGTACTCGAGCAGCGGCGCGGTCTCCGACCGGTAGATCTGCTGCCGGCGCCGGACGACCTCCTCGGTGTCGTCGGAACGACCCCGCGAAAGCAGCCTGGCGACCACGACGTCCTCGGGCACCTCGAGCTGGATCACCGCGTCCAGGCTGGTGTCGGCGTCGGCCAGCATCTGGCCGAGCACGTCCGCCTGCTTGGTGTTGCGGGGGAAGCCGTCGAGCAGGAAGCCCGCCTTGGCGTCCGGCTCGGCCAGGCGCTCGCGGACCATCTCGTTGGTGACGGTGTCCGGCACCAGCTCACCCGAGTCCATGTAGCGCTGCGCCTCGCGGCCCAGCGGGGTCTGCTCGCCGACGTGCGCGCGGAACAGGTCGCCGGTGGAGATGTGCGGCACCCTGAGCTTTTCGGACAACGCGACTGCCTGCGTACCCTTACCTGCTCCGGGAGGCCCGACCAGAACCAGCCTCGTCATCGGAGGAACCCTTCGTAGTTGCGCTGCATGAGCTGGCTTTCGATCTGCTTCACGGTGTCGAGGCCGACACCCACCATGATCAGCACGGCGGTGCCACCGAACGGGAAGTTCTGGTTGTTGCCGTCACCGGTGATGGACAGGAAGAAGTTCGGCAGGATCGCTACCAGACCAAGGTAGATGGAGCCGGGGAGGGTGATCCGGCCGAGCACGAAGCTCAGGTACTCGGCGGTCGGCCGCCCCGGGCGGATGCCCGGGATGAAGCCACCGAACTTCTTCATCTCCTCCGCACGCTCGTCCACGTTGAACGTGATCGTGATGTAGAAGTAGGTGAAGAAGATGATCAGCGCGAAGTACAGCAGGATGTGCACCCAGCTGGACTGGTTCACCACGTAGTTCTGCAGGAAAACCTGCCAGCCCGAGCTGCTGTTCGGGTCACCGATCAGGCGGCTGATCAGGTCCGGCAGGTACAGCAGCGAGGAACCGAAGATGACCGGGATGACACCGGCCTGGTTCACCTTGATCGGCAGGTAGGTCGAGGTACCGCCGTACATCCGGCGGCCGACCATGCGCTTGGCGTACTGCACCGGGATCCGGCGCTGGCCCTGCTCGACGAAGATGACCGAGGCGATGATCGCCAGGCCGAGCACGCAGACGAAGGCGAAGACCACGGCGTTGTTGCGCTCGAGGATGTTCGCGCCCTCGGTCGGCAACTGGGCCGCGATGTTCAGGAAGATCAGCACGGACATGCCGTTGCCGACGCCGCGCTCGGTGATCAGCTCACCCAGCCACATCATCACCGCGGTGCCGGCGGTCATGGTGACCACGATCAGCGCCAGCGAGTAGATGCTGTTGTCCGGGATGACCGGCTGGTCGCAGTCCTGGAACAGCTGGCCGCGGTCGGCCAGCGCGATCACGCCGGTCGCCTGCAGGATCGCCAGCGCGATCGTCAGGTAGCGGGTGTACTGGGTCAGCTTGCTCTGACCGGACTGGCCTTCCTTCTTCAGCTCCTCGAACCGCGGGATGACCACGGTGAGGAGCTGGACGATGATGCTCGCCGTGATGTACGGCATGATGCCCGTCGAGAAGATCGACAACTGCAGGAGAGCCCCACCGCTGAAGAGGTTCAGCAGCGAGTAAATGCCCTCTTGATCGGTCTGCGCCTGACATGCCTGGACGTTGGGGTAGGAAACCCCAGGAGCTGGGGTGATCGCGCCGAGCCGGTACACGGCCACGATCATCAGCGTGAACAGGATCTTCTTGCGCAGGTCCGGCGTCGCGAGAGCCGAGCGGAAGGCGCTGAGCACGCGGGGGACCTCCTCGACGTCATCGGCCATCGGACCGATGAACGGCTTGGCCGGCACGGTGACCGGCGGGAACACAACTCACTGGCAGGCAAGCCAGGAACGCATCAGGGCACACTTGCCCCAAAGCGTGTCGCCGACTCTAACAGCACCCGGATCGAGCGCGGCACCGTGTGCGGCTTATTCGTGCCGAGGCGGATCCGGAGGTTGCTCACGAGAGGCGCTGGTCACCCGTTCGTGGCGGGTGATCTTTACCGGTGAGGGCGGTCACAACGCCAGGAAAGGACTGTGGTGAGGGAGATTCTGTCCGCTGTGAGCGGACAGCGATGTCCGCCGGAACCACCCGGGTGGCCTAGTACTCACGTTCTGGAGCCGGCCAGCAACCCCGCCATGCCGAGTAGTACGACGCCGGTGCCCCGGTCGAGGTTGCGGCAGGCGCGCAGGCTCATCCGGGCGGCCTTCACCAGCGTGCCCGCGACGATGTAGACCGTTCCGGCGAGGAACTCGGCGAGCAGGTAGACGGCGCCGAGGAGCGCGACCTGAGCGGGGACCGGGCCGTGGGCCGGGTCGATGAACTGGGGCACGAAGGCGGTGAAGATGAGCACCGCCTTCGGATTGGTGATGGCGACCAGGAACTCCTTGCGCGCGACCCCCACCGCACTCCGCCCCGGCACCGGAGCGGCTTCTGCGGGCAAAAGACGCCTGGCTTCGATGAGGATGCGCACGCCGAGGTAGACGAGGTAGGCGACGCCGATCCACTTGACGATGGTGAGCGCCGGCGCCCAGGCGGCGAGCAGCTGACCGAGCCCGGCGGCGACGGCCGCGATGAGTAGCACGAACGCGGCGAGCCTGCCGAGCAGACCGACCAGCGCCCTGGTGAGGCCGTGGCCCATGCCGTGGTGCAGGCCGAGCAGGTTGTTGGCGCCCGGGGTCAGCGCGATGAGGGTCGAAGCCCCGAAGAAGACGAGCAGCCAGCTCATGTCCCACCCCTTCCGATCGGGCGAGACGATACCGCCGCCGCACTCGGGAGCGCGCCCGAATTCCGGCGTCATGCTTCTGCGGGCAAAAGCAGGTTCGGGGGATCAGGGTTGGGCTGGTGGGGAAGGGTTTTCGGGGACCGGGAAGCCGTAGCGCGGGGTCGAGACGTCGTGGACGGCGGTGTCGGTGGGTGGGTCCTGGCGCGGTGCGCGCTGAGGCTCGAGGTTGACCAGGATCGCAGCGACGATGGCGAGGACGGCGCCCGCGGCGACCATCCAGAAGCCGAAGCCGGGACCGGCGGGTGCGCCGCCGGCGGAGAACAGGTCGGTCCAGCCGGTCGCCTGCATGCCGATCGAGCCGGCGATCGCGAGCAGGAAGGCCGCCGCCGCGACGGAGGCGGAGCGGGCCGGAGCCAGTGAGCCCGTCTTGATGGAACGGGCGGTGAGCGCGGCCGCGGCAGCCAGGATCAGCGCGGCGACGACCAGCATGGCACCGTTCCGAGCGAAGGGCGCGAGGGCGCTACCTGCCTCGAGCGGCGGGAACCCGGACGTGTCCGACTCCCCGGTCCAGCCGCTGACGGTCATCCTGACTCCGTCTGAGGCGTCGTCACCGGGCAGGACGCTGACGAACAGCGGCAGGAAGGAGCCCGCGACGGTGAGGAGGAGCGCGGCCAAGGTGAGGAGCACGCTCAGGCCGCGACGCTGGTCTCGGACAGGGGCCGGTTCAGGTGGAGGCGGCTGATCCGTCATGGCGCGATCCTGGCACTGGCAGGCTTCTGCGGGCAAAAGCAGGCGGCCGACTTCTGCGGGCAGAAGCAGGTTGGTGCCCTGGCGGGCGAAGCAGGAGGATCGGCTTTCGCGGGCTAAAGCAGGTCGTCGACTTCTGCGGGCGAAAGCAGGTGCGCGGCTTTGCGGGAGGAAGATCGCGGCTTTGCGGGCAGAAGCAGGCTGTCGGCTTCTGCGGGCTAAGCAGGTTGCCCTGCGGGCTAAGGCGGGGGTGGACGTGAAAAGGCCCGCCTGGTCCGGAGGGACCTGGCGGGCCTTTTGCGGGAAGAAGCGCGTCAGTTCGTGGTGGCGGAGCCACCGGCGGCTTCGAGCTTCTCCTTGGCGGAGCCGGAGAAGGCGTCGGCGGTGACATCGAGCTTGACGCCGTTGATGTCGCCGTTGCCGAGGACCTTGACCAGCTTGCCCTTGCGGACCAGGCCGCGGGCCGCCAGCTCCTCCGGGCCGACCTTGCCACCGTCGGCGAAGACGCGGGCGATGTCGCCCACGTTCACCGGCTGGTACTCGGTGCGGAACCGGTTCTTGAAGCCACGCAGCTTCGGCAGGCGCATGTGGATGGGCATCTGCCCACCCTCGAAGCGCACGGGCACGTTCTTCCGCGCCTTCGTACCCTTCGTACCGCGACCGGCCGTCTTGCCCTTCGAACCCTCACCACGGCCGACGCGGATCTTCTCCGACTTGGCGCCGGGCGCCGGGCGCAGGTGGTGGATCTTGATGGCCGTCATGACTTGACCTCCTCGACCTCCACCAGGTGGCGGACCGCGTTGATCAGGCCGCGCACCTCGGGAGTGTCCTCACGCACCACCGACTGCCGGATCTTGCGCAACCCGAGGGTGCGCAGCGACTCGCGGTGGTTGTGCTTCGTGCCGATCTTGCTCTTGACCTGGGTGACCTTGAGCTCAGCCATCTCAGACCCCCTGACCAGCACGCTGGCGCAGCATCCGGGCCGGAGCGACGTCCTCGAGCGGCAGGCCACGGCGGGCCGCCACCTCCTCCGGACGCTGCAGACCCTTCAGGGCCGCCACGGTGGCGTGCACGATGTTGATCGCGTTGTCGCTGCCGAGCGACTTCGAGAGCACGTCGTGCACCCCGGCGCACTCCAGCACGGCCCGCACCGAACCACCGGCGATGACACCGGTACCGGCGCTCGCCGGGCGCAGCAGCACCACACCGGCGGCGTCCTCACCCTGGATCGGGTGCGGGATGGTGCCGGCGATGCGAGGCACGCGGAAGAAGTTCTTCTTCGCCTCCTCGACACCCTTGGCGATGGCCGCGGGAACTTCCTTGGCCTTGCCGTAGCCGACGCCGACCTGACCGTCGCCGTCACCGACCACGACCAGGGCGGTGAAGCTGAAGCGACGACCACCCTTCACGACCTTGGCCACGCGGTTGATGGCCACCACGCGCTCGAGGTGCGGGGTCTTCTCCTGGGCCGCCCCGCCACGGCCGCCGTCGCGGCGATCCCGGCGCTCGCGGCGGTCATTGCGGTCGTTGCCGCCCTGCCCGCCGGGACCGCCCTGGCCACCGCCGAATTGCCGTGTACGTCCCGGCATCAGGCTTTCCTTCCATTCACCAGCATGTACTGCTCAGTCATCAGAACTCCAGGCCCGCTTCGCGAGCGGCGTCCGCGAGCGCGGCGATGCGGCCGTGGTAGGCGTTGCCACCCCGGTCGAACACCACGCTGGTCACCCCGGCGTTCTTGGCGCGGGCGGCCAGCAGCTCGCCCACCTTGGCGGCCTTGGCCTTCTTGTCGCCGTCGGCCGCGCGCACGTCCGCCTCCATGGTCGACGCCGCGGCCAGGGTGTGCCCGGCCAGGTCGTCGATCAGCTGGACGGACAGGTGCCGCGAGGACTTCTTGACGGCCAGACGAGGCCGTTCGGGAGTCCCGCTGATCTTCTTGCGGAGCCGGAAGTGCCGACGGGTCTTCGCCACGCGACGGCGGGTCGAGACGTCCTTGCCGACCGGCTTGCGCTTCGTCGTAGTCGTGTCGCTCATGATCACTTACCCGTCTTTCCGACCTTGCGGCGGATGCGCTCACCCTCGTACCGCAGGCCCTTGCCCTTGTACGGGTCCGGGCGGCGCAGCTTGCGGATCACCGCGGCCGTCTCGCCGACCTTCTGCTTGTCGATGCCGGACACCGAGAACCGGGTCGGGGTCTCCACCTTGAAGGTGATGCCCTCCGGCGCCGGGATGTGCACCGGGTGCGAGAAGCCGAGGGCGAACTCGAGGTCCGAGCCCTTGGCCTGCACGCGGTAACCGACGCCGTGGATCTCGAGCTTCTTCTCGTAGCCCTCGGTGACGCCGACCACCAGGTTGTTCACCAGGGTGCGGGACAGCCCGTGCAGGGCACGGCTGCTGCGCTCGTCATCCGGGCGCTTGACCTCGATGACCCCGTCGTTGAGCTCCGCGGTGATGGGCTCGGCGATGGTGTGCTCGAGCGTGCCCTTCGGTCCCTTGACCGAGATGTGCTGCCCGTCGATCTTCACCTCGACCCCGGCGGGGACGGTGATCGGCAGCTTTCCGATGCGTGACATAGCTGATCCCCTCCCTTACCAGACGTAGGCGAGGACTTCGCCGCCCACGCCGTTGCGCTTGGCCTGCCGGTCGGTCTGCAGACCGGAGGACGTCGAGATGATGGCGACCCCGAGGCCACCCAGCACGCTGGGCAGTTCGGTGGACTTGGCGTACACGCGCAGACCGGGCTTCGACACGCGCCGGAGGCCGGCGATGCTGCGCTCACGGTTCGGGCCGTACTTGAGCTGCACCACGAGGTTCTTGTGCTTCTCGCCCGGCTCGTCGCGGAACGCCGAGATGTAACCCTCGCGCTTGAGGATCTCGGCGATGTTCGCCTTGAGCTTCGAGTGGGGCAGCACGACCTCGTCGTGGTACGCGGAGTTCGCGTTACGCAGACGGGTCAAGAAGTCTGCGATCGGGTCGGTCATCGTCATGGTGACCTGTCAACCTTTCTCGCCCTGGTTCCCCGCCACCATCGTGGCGGGGCCTGTGGCGAACTTGGGAGTCTTGAAGGAAGCCTTACCAGCTGGACTTGCTCACGCCGGGCAGCTCGCCCGCATGCGCCATCTCGCGAAGGCAGATACGGCACAGCCCGAACTTGCGGAAGACCGAGTGCGGACGCCCGCACCGCTGGCAGCGGGTGTAGCCGCGCACCTTGAACTTCGGCTTCTTCGCGGCCTTGTGGACCAGTGCTTTCTTGGCCATCGGCTCAGTTCTCCTTGAACGGGAAGCCGAGCTTGCGAAGCAGCGCGCGGCCCTCGTCGTCGGTGGTGGCGGTGGTGACAACGGTGACGTCCATGCCGCGCGGGCGGTCGATGGAGTCGGGGTCGATCTCGTGGAACATGGACTGCTCGTTGAGACCGAAGGTGTAGTTGCCGTTGCCGTCGAACTGCTTCGGCGACAGCCCGCGGAAGTCGCGGATACGCGGCAGCGCGATGTTCAGCAGCCGGTCCAGGAACTCCCACATGCGGTCGTTGCGCAGGGTGACCCGCGCGCCGATCGGCTGGCCCTCGCGCAGCTTGAACTGCGCGATCGACTTCCTGGCCTTGCGCACCTCGGGCTTCTGGCCGGTGATGGTGGCCAGGTCGCGGATGGCGCCTTCGATCAGCTTGCTGTCACGGGCGGCGTCGCCGACGCCCATGTTCACCACGACCTTGACCACACCGGGGATCTGGTGCACGTTCGCGTACTCGAACTCCTTCTGGAGCTCGCCCGCGATGTTCTCGCGGTAGCGCGTCTTGAGACGCGGCACGATCTTCTCAGCGGTGGTCATCAGATGTCCTTGCCGTTCCTGCGCGAGATCCGGACCTTCTTGCCGTCCTCGCCGATGCGGTAGCCCACCCGGGTCGGCTTGCCGTCGGAGTCGACGACCATCACGTTCGACACGTGGATGGGGGCTTCCTGGGTCACGATGCCGCCGGACTGCGCACCGCGCTGCGTCTGGCTGATCCGCGTGTGCTTCTTGATCCGGTTCACGCCCTCGACCAGCACCCGCGACCGCTCCGGGTAGGCCTGGATGACCTTGCCCTTGGCGCCCTTGTCCTTGCCGGCGATGACGACGACCGTGTCGCCCTTCTTCACCTTCACTTACAACACCTCCGGCGCGAGCGAGATGATCTTCATGAACTTCCGATCGCGCAGCTCACGGCCGACCGGGCCGAAGATGCGGGTGCCACGCGGCTCGTTGTCGTTCTTGATGAGCACCGCGGCGTTCTCGTCGAACCGGATGTAGGAGCCGTCCGGACGACGCCGCTCCTTCACCGTGCGGACGATGACGGCCTTGACCACGTCGCCCTTCTTCACCCCGGCAGCCGGGATGGCGTCCTTAACGGTGGCGACGATGATGTCGCCGATACCCGCGTAGCGCCGCCCCGAACCGCCGAGCACGCGGATGCAGAGGATCTCCTTGGCACCCGTGTTGTCGGCGACTCGCAGTCGCGACTCCTGCTGGATCACGTCAACTCCTGTATGTCTCGCCGGTTCTCACCCCGTGGACCGGGGTGAGCCTGGCGGAACGGATAGGGAACTTGAGAAAGTCCCCCGGCTTACTTGGCCTTCTCGCGGATCTCGACGAGCCGCCAGCGCTTCGTGGCCGACAGCGGTCGGGTCTCCATGAGCAGAACGCGGTCGCCCTTGCCGGCGGTGTTCTCCTCGTCGTGCGCCTTCACCTTGGTGGTGGACCGCATGACCTTGCCGTAGAGGGCGTGCTTCTTGCGGTCCTCGAGCTCGACGACGATGGTCTTGTCCATCTTGTCGGAGACGACCAGGCCCTCCCGGACCTTGCGGTAGTTGCGGCCGGACGCCTTGTCCTGCGCCGCGATCGGCTCGCTCATGCGGCACCTTCTTCGTTTTCGGCGTCATCTGGGGAGACGGACAGCCCGAGCTCGCGCTCGCGCATCACCGTGTAGATGCGGGCGATGTCCGACCGGACGGCCCGCAGCCTGCGGTTGTTGTCCAGCTGCCCGGTGGCCATCTGGAAGCGGAGGTTGAACAGCTCCTCCTTGGCCTCCTTGAGGCGCAGGACGAGCTCCTCCGCAGTGAGTTCGCGCAGCTCCGATGCCGCAGCGGCTCCGGCCTTCGCCATCAGAACTCACCACCTTCACGGGTCACGATTCGGCACTTCATGGGCAGCTTGTGGATCGCGCGGCGGAGCGCCTCGCGAGCCGTGGCCTCGTTGGGGAAGCTCAGTTCGAACATCACCCGGCCCGGCTTTACGTTGGCGATCCACCACTCGGGCGAACCCTTACCGGAACCCATGCGGGTCTCGGCCGGCTTCTTGGTCAGCGGGCGGTCCGGGTAGATCGTGGTCCACACCTTGCCGCCACGCTTGATGTGGCGGGTCATGGCGATACGGGCCGCCTCGATCTGCCGGTTCGTCACGTAGCTGTGCTCGAGTGCCTGGATCCCCAGGTCACCGAAGCTGACCTTGGTACCGCCCTTGGCGGCACCGGCGCGCTTCGGCGAGTGCTGCTTCCGGTGCTTGACCTTGCGCGGGATGAGCACGTCAGCCCTCCGTCTTCTCTGCGGCGGCCGGGGTGGTGCCCTCGGCAGCCGGGGTCGCCGACTCGGCGGCGGTGTCGTTCTTGGTCGCCGCGGCGGCCCGGCCCGCTTCCGTGGAGGTGGCCGTGGTGCCCGACGCGCCGGACCGGCGCGGGCGGGACGGACGGTCGCCACGGTCGCGACGCGGGGCGCGCTCGGCGGCCGCGGCGGCGTCACGCGCCTCCTTGGCCTTGAGCCCACCGACCACGTCACCCTTGTAGATCCACACCTTCACGCCGATGCGGCCGAAGGTGGTGCGGGCCTCGAAGAAGCCGTAGTCGATGTCGGCGCGCAGCGTGTGCAGCGGCACGCGGCCGTCGCGGTAGTGCTCCGAGCGCGACATCTCGGCACCGCCGAGGCGGCCACCGCACTGCACGCGGATGCCCTTGACCTGGGGCGAGCGCATGGAGCTCTGGATCGCCTTCCGCATCGCGCGGCGGAACGCCACGCGGTTGGACAGCTGCTCCGCCACACCCTGCGCGACCAGCTGGGCGTCCGCCTCGGGGTTCTTCACCTCGAGGATGTTCAGCTGGACCTGCTTCTTGGTCAGCTTCTCCAGCGCACCGCGGATCCGGTCGGCCTCGGCGCCGCGGCGGCCGATGACGATGCCGGGGCGGGCGGTGTGGATGTCCACGCGAACCCGGTCACGGGTGCGCTCGATCTCCACCTTCGAGATGCCGGCCCGCTCCATGCCCGTGGACAGGAGCTTGCGGATCTTGACGTCCTCCGCCACGTACTCGGCGTACTGCTTGTCGGCGTACCAGCGGGACTTCCAGTCCGTGGTGATGCCCAGCCGGAAGCCGTGCGGGTTGATCTTCTGGCCCACTACCGGCCACCTGCCTTCTTGCTCTTCGCCTTCTTGTCGGCCTTCGGCCGCGACTCCACCTCGACGGTGATGTGGCTCGTGCGCTTGCGGATCCGGTACGCGCGGCCCTGGGCCCGCGGGCGGATGCGCTTGAGGGTCGGACCCTCGTCGGCGTACGCGTTCTTGACCCAGAGGGTGTCCGGGTCGAGGTCGAGGTTGTTCTCGGCGTTGGCCATGGCGCTGGCGAGCACCTTCGCCACCGGCTCACTGGCCGCCTGCGGTGCGAACCGCAGCACGGCGAGGGCGTCGGCGGCGCTGCGGCCCTTGATGAGCTCGATCACCCGGCGCACCTTGGTCGGCGAGTCCCGGACGAAGCGAGCCCGCGCGAAGGCCGTCGGCAGTTCTGCCTCGACCGTCGCATCCTTGGCGTTCATCGCTTGCTACCTCTTTGCTGTCTGTCGCACCGCTCAGCGGCGGCGGGACTTGCGGTCGTCCTTGATGTGACCCTTGAAGGTCCGCGTCGGGGCGAACTCGCCCAGCTTGTGACCCACCATCGCCTCGGTGACGAACACCGGGACGTGCTTGCGGCCGTCGTGCACCGCGATCGTGTGCCCCAGGAAATCGGGGATGATCGTGGAGCGGCGGGACCAGGTCTTGATCACCGTCTTCTTGTTCGCCTCGTTCAGCGCGTCCACCTTCTTGAGCAGGTGGTCATCCACGAACGGGCCCTTCTTCAGGCTGCGCGGCATAGTCTTCTACCTCCCTGCTCAGCGCTTCTTGCCGGTACGCCGGCGGCGGACGATCAGCTTGTCACTCGGCTTGTTGCGGCGGGTGCGACCCTCCGGCTTGCCGTTCGGGTTGACCGGGTGGCGACCACCGGAGGTCTTCCCCTCACCACCACCGTGCGGGTGGTCGACCGGGTTCATCACCACACCGCGGACGGTGGGGCGCTTGCCCCGCCAGCGGTTACGACCGGCCTTGCCCCAGTTGATGTTGGCGTGCTCGGAGTTGCCGACCTCGCCGACCGTGGCGCGGTTGCGCACGTCCACGTTGCGGATCTCGCCCGAAGGCATCCGCAGCTGGGCGTACGGACCGTCCTTGGCCACCAGCTGGACCTTGGCACCGGCGGACCGGGCGATCTTGGCGCCGCCACCGGGGCGGAGCTCGATCGCGTGGATCACCGTGCCGACCGGGATGTTGCGCAGCGGCAGGTTGTTACCGGGCTTGATGTCGGCGCGGGGGCCGTTCTCCACGGTGTCGCCCTGGCGGAGCTTCTCCGGCGCGATGATGTAGCGCTTCTCGCCGTCCGCGTAGTGCAGCAGCGCGATGCGGGCCGACCGGTTGGGGTCGTACTCGATGTGCGCGACCTTGGCCGGGATGCCGTCCTTGTCGTGCCGGCGGAAGTCGATCAGCCGGTACGCCCGCTTGTGGCCGCCACCCTTGTGCCGGGTGGTGATCTTGCCGGAGGCGTTGCGGCCGCCACGGCCGTGCAGCGGACGCAGCAGCGACTTCTCCGGGGTGGACCGCGTGATCTCCGAGAAGTCGGAGACGCTGGAACCACGGCGACCGGGAGTGGTCGGCTTGTACTTGCGAATACCCATGTCTGCTCAGTCCCTTACGCGGCGGGTCCGCCGAAGATCTCGATCGGCTTGCTCTCAGCGGACAGGGTCACGACGGCGCGCTTGATGTCCTTGCGCTTGCCGAAGCCGTAGCGGGTGCGCTTGCGCTTGCCCTGGCGGTTCAGCGTGTTCACGCTGACGACCTTGACCCCGAAGATCTGCTCGATGGCGATCTTGATCTGGGTCTTGTTGGCGTCCGGGCGAACCACGAACGTGTACTTGTGGTCCTCGAGCAGCCCGTAGGACTTCTCGGAGATCACCGGCGCGAGCACGATGTCGCGGGGGTCAGGAATGGCGACGGAACTCACTGCTCGTCACTCCCTTCGGCAACTTCGCTCGACCGCGCGGTGGCCTTGACGCTCTTGCCCTTGGCGGGACCGGCGACGAAGACGTCGTACGCGGACTTGGTGAACACCACGTCGTCGTTGACCAGCACGTCGTAGGTGTTGAGCTGGTCCGGCGTGATCAGGTGCACGTCGGTGAGGTTGCGCACCGAGCGCCAGGTCAGCTCGTCGTCGCGGTGCAGCACCACGAGCACCCGCTTGGCCTCGGTCAGCGCGCGCAGCGCGGTCTTCGCGGCCTTCGTCGACGGCTTCTCGCCGCTGACCAGCTCGGTGACCACGTGCAGCTGGCCGGCGCGCGCCCGGTCGGAGAGGGCGCCACGCAGGGCGGCGGCCTTCATCTTCTTCGGGGTGCGCTGGGTGTAGTCGCGCGGCGTGGGGCCGTGGACGACGCCACCACCGGTGAACTGCGGGGCGCGGATCGAACCCTGGCGGGCGCGACCGGTGCCCTTCTGGCGGTACGGCTTCTTGCCACCACCCGCGACCTCGCCGCGGGTCTTGGTGTCGTGCGTGCCCTGTCGCGCGGCGGCCAGCTGGGCCGTCACGACCTGGTGCATCAGCGGCACGTTGGCCTGCACGTCGAAGATCTCCGCGGGGAGCTCGATCGTGCCGTCGGCTTTACCGGCCGGGGTCTTCAGCTCGACGCTGGTCATTCGGTGTTACCACCCTTCGCGGCGGTCCTGACGAAAACCAGACCGCCCTTGTTCCCGGGGACCGCGCCCTTGATCAGCAGCAGGCCCTCGTCGGCGCGCACGTCGTGCACGGTCAGGCCCTGCGTGGTGACCCGCGCGGAACCCATCCGGCCCGCCATGCGGAGCCCCTTGAAAACGCGGCCCGGGGTGGCGCAGCCACCGATCGAGCCGGGCTTGCGGTGCACGGCCTGCGCACCGTGGCTGGCGCCCTGGCCCTTGAAGCCGTGACGCTTCATCACACCGGCGTAGCCCTTGCCCTTGGTGGTGCCGGTGATGTCGACGACCGAGCCGGCGGGGAACACCTCGGCGGTGATCTCCTGCCCGACCTCGTAGCCGTCGGCGTCGGTGGTGCGCAGCTCGGCGAGGTGCCGGCGCGGGGTCACCCCGGCCTTGTCGAAGTGGCCCGTGCGCGGCTTGTTGACCCGGCGCGGGTCCACGGCGCCGAAGGCCAGCTGCACGGCGCTGTAGCCGTCTTTGTCCTGGGTACGGACCTGGGTGACCACGTTCGGCCCGGCCTGCACGACGGTCACCGGAACCATCCGGTTGTTCTCGTCGAAGACCTGGGTCATGCCGAGCTTGGTGCCCAGGATGCCCTTCACTTGCCTGTCAGACATGAGTCTCTTATCTCCGCCGCTCGCCAAACGCTTACTGGATGTTGACGTCGACGCTGGCCGGCAGGTCGATGCGCATGAGCGCGTCCACCGTCTTCGGCGTCGGGTCGAGGATGTCGATCAGCCGCTTGTGCGTGCGCATCTCGAAGTGCTCGCGCGAGTCCTTGTACTTGTGCGGCGAGCGGATGACGCAATAAACGTTCTTCTCGGTGGGCAGCGGCACCGGGCCCACGACTGAGGCACCGGTGCGCGTGACCGTCTCGACGATCTTGCGCGCGCTGGCGTCGATCGCCTCGTGGTCGTAGGCCTTGAGCCGAATGCGGATCTTCTGTCCCGCCATGGTGGCTGCGTTCCTTGTCGTCTCGTGCCGCTATCTGTTCAACCCGGGCCTGGGCCCCGGTTTCCGCAGTTCAACGGCCCTGTCTCCGGTCCACGCGGTCGGGCGTGTCGCGCCCGCTGCACAGACGGATCCCTCGGGATCGTCGTCCTGCCTGGTCTTCCTCAACGTGAGGGGGCCGCCGAATCGGCGTCCCTTGCCCGCAACCCTCACCCGAAGGAAGAGCTCGGCGGACCTCGGCTCTCGTGACAGGGCGGCCGCAACCCGGATCGGGTTCGGCCGCCCCATCACGAAGCAACCTGAATAGTGTCGCACAGGCGATTTCACGGCCTGAACCCGGGGTCAACAGCCCCCCGGGTTCAGGTGGAAATCACTTGTTGATCTTGGTGACCTGGCCGGCGCCGACGGTACGGCCACCCTCACGGATGGCGAACCGCAGACCCTCGTCCATCGCGATCGGCTGGATGAGCTGAACGCTGATGTTGGTGTTGTCGCCCGGCATCACCATCTCGGTGCCCTCGGCGAGGGTGACCACGCCGGTGACGTCGGTGGTGCGGAAGTAGAACTGCGGGCGGTAGTTGTTGAAGAACGGGGTGTGGCGACCGCCCTCGTCCTTCGACAGGATGTAGACCGAGCCCTCGAACTCCGTGTGCGGGGTGGTGGTGCCCGGCTTCACGATGACCTGGCCGCGCTCGACGTCCTCGCGCTTGATGCCGCGCAGCAGGAGGCCGACGTTGTCGCCTGCCTGGCCCGAGTCGAGCAGCTTGCGGAACATCTCGACACCGGTGACGGTGGTCTTGGTCGACTTCTCGCGGATGCCGACGATCTCGACCTCTTCGTTCACGTTGACCTGGCCGCGCTCCACGCGACCGGTCACCACGGTGCCACGACCGGTGATGGTGAAGACGTCCTCGATCGGCATCAGGAACGGCTTGTCGAGGTCACGCACCGGGTCCGGCACGCTGTCGTCGACGGCGGTCATCAGCTCGAGAACGGCCTCGGCCCACTTCTCGTCGCCCTCGAGGGCCTTCAGGCCGGAAACGCGCACCACGGGGGCGTCGTCGCCGGGGAACTCCTGGGAGGACAGCAGCTCGCGGACCTCCAGCTCGACCAGCTCGAGGATCTCCTCGTCGTCGACCATGTCGGCCTTGTTCAGCGCCACCACGATGTAGGGCACGCCGACCTGACGGGCCAGCAGCACGTGCTCGCGGGTCTGCGGCATCGGGCCGTCGGTCGCGGCGACCACCAGGATCGCGCCGTCCATCTGCGCGGCACCGGTGATCATGTTCTTGATGTAGTCCGCGTGACCGGGGGCGTCCACGTGGGCGTAGTGACGCTTCTCGGTCTGGTACTCGACGTGCGAGATGTTGATCGTGATACCGCGCTGCTTCTCTTCCGGCGCGTTGTCGATCTGGTCGAACGCCCGCGACTCGTTGAGCTCCGGGTACTTGTCGTGCAGAACCTTGGTGATCGCCGCGGTCAGAGTGGTCTTCCCGTGGTCGACGTGACCGATGGTTCCGATGTTGACGTGCGGCTTGCTCCGCTCGAACTTCGCCTTCGCCACTGGAATGTCCTCCTGGACTTTTTGAGCTTGCTCACCGAACGACGTGGCTGTCGACGGCGAATCATCTGGTCGGCCGGGCGGGCCCCGGATCGGGACCCGCTCGGCCGCGGGCTTGGGGTGTTACTCCCCCGTCGCCTTGGCGACGATCTCCTTCGCGACGTTCGCGGGAACCTCCGCGTAGGAGTCGAACTGCATGGAGTAGTTCGCCCGGCCCTGGGTACGCGACCGCAGGTCACCGACATAGCCGAACATCTCCGACAGCGGAACCAGTGCCTTCACGACACGGGTCCCTGCGCGCTCCTCCATGGCCTGGATCTGGCCACGGCGGGAGTTCAGGTCACCGATCACGTCACCCATGTAGTCCTCGGGCGTGGTGACCTCGACCGCCATCAGCGGCTCGAGGATCACCGGGCCGGCCTTCTTCGCGGCTTCCTTCATCGCCATCGAACCGGCGATCTTGAACGCCATCTCCGAAGAGTCGACCTCGTGGTACGCACCGTCCAGCAGGGTCAGCTTCAACCCCACCAGCGGGTAACCGGCCAGCACGCCGTACTGCATGGCGTCCTGCGCGCCCGCGTCCACCGACGGGATGTACTCCCGGGGGATGCGGCCGCCGGTGACCTTGTTGTCGAACTCGTACAGCGCACCGTCGGTCGTCGCGAGCGGCTCCAGCTTGACGATCACCTTGGCGAACTGACCGGAGCCACCGGTCTGCTTCTTGTGCACGTAGTCGAGCTTCTCGACGGTCTTCTTGATCGTCTCGCGGTAGGCGACCTGCGGCTTGCCGATGTTCGCCTCGACCTTGTAGTCGGACTTCATCCGGTTCACCAGCACCTCGAGGTGCAGCTCACCCATGCCGGCGATGATCGTCTGACCGGTCTCCTCGTCGAGGTTGACCTGGAAGGTCGGGTCCTCTTCGGCGAGACGCTGGATGGCCAGCGAGAGCTTCTCCTGGTCGGCCTTGGTCTTCGGCTCGATGGCCACCCGGATGACCGGCTCCGGGAAGGTCATCGACTCCAGCACGACCGGGTTCTGCGGGTCGGCCAGCGTGTCGCCGGTGGTGGTGTCCTTCAGGCCCTGCACCGCGTAGATGTGGCCGGCCTGGCCCTCTTCGACCGGGTTCTCCTTGTTGGAGTGCATCTGGAAGAGGCCGCCGATGCGTTCCTTGCGCTCCTTGGTCGCGTTCACGACCTGGGAGCCCTTGGCGACCTTGCCCGAGTACACCCGGATGTAGGTCAGCTTGCCGAAGAACGGGTGCGCGGCGATCTTGAAGGCCAGTGCGGAGAACGGCTCCGAGATGGACGGCTCGCGGACGGCCTTGGTCTCACCGTCGGTGAGGATGCCTTCCACGGGCGGGACGTCCAGCGGCGAGGGCAGGTAGTCGATCACCGCGTCGAGCATGGGCTGCACGCCCTTGTTCTTGAAGGCGGAACCGGTGAGCACCGGGTACGCCTCACGCGCGATCGTCAGCTTGCGGATGCCCGCCTTGATCTCGGCCTCGGTCAGCTCCTCGCCACCGAAGAACTTCTCCATCAGCGCGTCGTCGGTCTCGGCGATCGCCTCGACCAGCTTCTCGCGGTACTCGGCGGCCTTGTCGGCGAGCGCGGCGGGGATGTCCTCGACCGCGTAGTCCTCACCCTTCTTGACCTCGCCACGCCAGGTCAGCGCCTTCATGCGGACCAGGTCGATGACGCCCTCGAAGTCGTTCTCGGCGCCGATCGGCAGCTGGATGACCAGCGGCCGGGCCCCGAGGCGGTCCTCGATGGTCTTCACGGTGAAGTAGAAGTCCGCACCGAGCTTGTCCATCTTGTTGACGAAGCAGATGCGCGGGACTTCGTACTTGTCGGCCTGGCGCCAGACCTGCTCGGACTGCGGCTCGACACCTTCCTTGCCGTCGAAGACGGCGACCGCACCGTCGAGCACCCGCAGCGAACGCTCCACCTCGACGGTGAAGTCGACGTGGCCGGGGGTGTCGATGATGTTGATCTGGTGGTCGGCCCAGAAGGTGGTGGTGGCAGCCGAGGTGATGGTGATACCCCGCTTCTGCTCCTCCTCCATCCAGTCCATGGTCGCGGCGCCGTCGTGGACCTCGCCGATCTTGTAGTTGATCCCGGTGTAGAACAGGATCCGCTCGGTCGTGGTGGTCTTACCGGCGTCGATGTGGGCCATGATGCCGATGTTGCGGACCTGGTTCAGGTCGGTCAGCACGTCACGTGCCACTGCAGTGTTCCCCTGTCTCAAGCTTGGGGCCCGGGCTGGCTTGGATCGACAGCCGGGCGGACGTCACCAGCGGTAGTGGGCGAACGCCTTGTTGGACTCGGCCATCTTGTGCGTGTCCTCGCGGCGCTTGACGCTGGCCCCGAGGCCGTTGCTCGCGTCGAGGAGCTCGTTCTGCAGGCGCTCGATCATGGTCTTCTCACGACGAGCCTGCGAGAACGAGACCAGCCAGCGCAGCGCAAGGGTGGTCGAGCGGCCGGGCTTGACCTCGATCGGCACCTGGTAGGTGGCGCCACCGACGCGGCGGCTCTTCACCTCGATGGTGGGCTTCACGTTGTCGAGCGCGCGCTTCAGCGTGACGACCGGGTCGGTGCCGGTCTTCTCGCGAGCGCCTTCGAGCGCGCCGTAGACGATGCGCTCGGCCAGGGACCGCTTCCCGTCCTTGAGCACCTTGTTCACCAGCTGGGTGACCAGCGGCGAGGCGTAGACGGGGTCGGAGATCAATGGCCGCTTCGGGGCCGGACCCTTGCGGGGCATATCAGCTCTTCTCCTTCTTCGCGCCGTACCGGCTGCGCGCCTGCTTGCGGTTCTTCACACCCTGGGTGTCGAGCGAACCGCGGATGATCTTGTAGCGGACCCCCGGCAGGTCCTTCACACGGCCGCCGCGCACGAGCACCATCGAGTGCTCCTGCAGGTTGTGGCCTTCACCGGGGATGTAGGCGGTGACCTCGATGCCGCTGGTCAGCTTCACACGAGCGACCTTGCGCAGCGCCGAGTTCGGCTTCTTGGGGGTCGTGGTGTACACGCGGGTGCACACGCCACGCCGCTGCGGGCTCCCCTTGAGGGCCGCGGTCTTCTGCTTGGCAGCCTTGTCCTGGCGGCCCTTGCGGACCAGCTGCTGGATCGTGGGCAATGGACCAGCTTTCTGTCGCGATCTTGCTTGTTTCTCCCCGGCCCCCGCGGTCGGGCGTGTCGGCCCGCGTCAGGGTCTTACGACCCAACTGACTTCCCATCGGGGTTTCCGTGGAACTGCTTGTGCTCGCCAGCCCGCCTGAACGGCCCGGCGAGCGCTGCACGCGTCCCGCCCGGCGCCTGACGGCACACGGAGCGGCCCGACATGTGCCGGGCACGGTCATCAAAGATACCCGGCCCGATGGGCAGCTCCCAATCGGGGGGTCGAATCCGGGGACGGACCACCCAGTCTAGCGCCTTCGAGGCGGAGCGCGGCGGATTCCCACCGGCCGCGTCACCCCGCGCCCACCCACCCCCAGGGCGACGGCTTCTGCGGGCAAAAGCAGGTTTCCAAATCCGGGATTCGCGCGTTTGCGCAGGTCAAGAGGCGAGCCTGCCTGATTCTGCCCGCAGAAGCAGGTCGCCGGGGGTGGGCCGGATTTGATCTTGGGGGCGGACGCAAAAGAGTGGGGCGCCACCGACGGTGCGGTGGCGCCCCACTCGTGGGCCGAGGTTCAGTCCTCCGGCTTGGCGTGGTCCGGCCGGCCCGGGTTCGGGTCCCGGCTGAGGTCGATCAGCGGGTGCCGGGGCGCGCCCTCCGGGGCGGCGCGGCGGCCGGTCGTCTCCGGCACCGGCTCGGTCCATTCGTTCTGCTCGGTGTTCACAGCGCCCTCCTCGTGTCGCCTGCTGCAACGCGCGCCACGCTACGCCCGCCGATCATGCCGCCAGGAGACGCCCGGAGCCGCTGCCACCGAATGGAACTCAGAACCGGACTTTCCGGAGGTAATCGAAGCCGACCTTGGCGGTTTTGAGCGGATCGGCCGGATTGTCGTGCTCCACGATGTACTCCCGGATGCCGGGAGTACCGTCGAAGATCTTCCGGAAGTCGATAGTCCCGGTGCCCACGTCGGCCCAGCCGCCGTCCGCACCGCGGTCCTTGACGTGGTACTGCAGCACCCGCCCGTGCTGCTGCCAGAACAGCTTGACCGGGTCCACCCCGGCCACCACCGCCCAGTACAGGTCCACCTCGAAGTGGGTGTAGCGGCTGCTCGTGCCCTTCGCCAGGATGTCGAACGGCCGCACGCCCTCGACCAGCGCGAACTCGTGGTCGTGGTTGTGGTAGCCGAACTGGATGCCCGCCTTGGCGAAGGCCCTGGACGCCTTGTCCAGCCGCTCGGCGAACGCCTGCCACTCGGCCTTCGTCTCGTACTTGGCCCACGGCACCGCCGAGTACCGGTGCCCCAGCGTCTTGGCGTCTTCGATGAGCTTGTTCACATCACCGTCGATGCCGATGTGGCTGGAGGTGGCGCGCAGGCGGTGCTTGTCCAGGATCTTGCGGAACTCGGCCGCGCTGCGCCCGTACGTCCCGGCCATCTCCACGTTGCGGTACCCGATGTCGGACAACGCCCCGAGCGTGCCGTCGAGGTCCTTCTCCAGCAGCGACCGCAGGGTGTAGAGCTGCACGCTGATCCGGTGCAGCGGGATGCTGCCGTGGCCGTGACCGTGCCCGCCACCGGCGGAGGCGACCCCGGGCAGCGCCAGCAGCGCGCCGCCGGCCACCGCGGCACCGGCCGCGCCGCGCAGCATCGAACGACGGGAAAGGTTTCTGTCGACCATCAGATGAACCTCACTTCTGGTTGCTGAACGCGGCGTCGAACGCCGCCGCGGGCTTGTCGAACAGCAGGCCGCGCAGGAAGGTCACGGCCTCGGCCGCCCCGCGCAGCCGGTCCATGCCGGCGTCCTCCCACTCCACCGAGATCGGCCCGGAGTAGCCGATCGAGTTCAGGGCGCGGAAGCAGTCCTCCCACGGCACGTCGCCGTGCCCGGTGGAGACGAAGTCCCAGCCGCGCCGCGGATCCGCCCACGGCAGGTGCGAGCCGAGGCGGCCGTTCCGCCCGTCGAACCGCTTCCGGGTGTCCTTGCAGTCCACGTGGTAGATCCGGTCGGCGAAGTCGAGGATGAAGCCGACCGGGTCGAGGTCCTGCCAGACGAAGTGCGAGGGGTCCCAGTTCAGCCCGAAGGCCGGACGGTTGCCCACCGCTTCCAGCGCCCGCTTCGTGGTCCAGAAGTCGTAGGCGATCTCCGAGGGGTGCACCTCGTGCGCGAACCGCACGCCCTCGGCGTCGAACACGTCCAGGATCGGGTTCCAGCGGTTCGCGAAGTCCTCGTAGCCGTCGTCGATCACCGCCTGCGAGACCGGCGGGAACATCGCCACGTACTTCCAGATCTTCGAACCGGTGAAGCCGACGACGGTGTCCACGCCGAGCTTCGCCGCGGCCCTGGCGGTGTCGGCCAGTTCGGCGGCCGCGCGCTGCCGCACGCCCTCCGGCTCGCCGTCACCCCAGACCCGGCTGGGCACGATGGCCTGGTGCCGCTCGTCGATCGGGTCGTCGCAGACGGCCTGGCCGACCAGGTGGTTCGAGATGGTCCAGACCTTGAGGTTGTGCTTTTCCAGCAGCTCCAGCCGCTGCGGCACGTAGTCCGGTTCGGACAGTGCGCGGTCGACCTCGAAGTGGTCGCCCGAGCACGCGATCTCCAGCCCGTCGTAACCCCATTCTGAAGCGAGCTTGCAGACCTCGGTGAACGGCAGGTCCGCCCACTGACCGGTGAACAGCGTGATCGGACGACTCATAGCGAGCTACTCCTTCTTATTTGAGTCCTTGCAGCGACAGCAGCAGCGGGTGCACGTCGGTGGCGGAGAGCCGGCCCGCGGGTTCGAAGGCGCTGTCCGAGCAGAGCAGCACCGGACCGTCCTCGGCCGAGTCGGGCAGCCTGCCGTGCGAGCCGCGCACCCAGCGCGGATCGGTCGGCACCACGTTCATCGCGTACCGCAGCCCGGCGAACTTCTTCGCCAGGTTCAACCCCGCCTTGGCCTTGGCGAACCGGTCGGCCGGGTCGAAGAACAGCTCGGCCGGGTCGTAACCCGGCTTGCGGTGGATCTCCACGCCGCGCGCGAAGTCGGGCGCGCGGTTGTCGTCGGTCCAGTAGTAGTAGGTGAACCACGAGTCGGGATCGGCCACCGCGACCAGCTCGCCGGCTCGTTCGTGGTCGAGGCCGTAGCGGGCCTGCGCCTCGCGGTCGAGCACCTCGTCGACGCCGGTCAGCTCGCCGACGATGGACCGGACGCGCTCCAGGTCGGCCGGGTCCCGCACGTAGACGTGGGCGACCTGGTGGTCGGCGACGGCGAAGGCGCGTGAGGTCCACGGGTCGAGGTACTCCATGCCCGCCTGGGTGTAGACCTCGAGCAGGCCCTCGCGGCGCAGCGCGCGGTTGATGTCGACCGGGCGGCTGACGTTGGTGATGCCGTACTCGCTGAGCGCCACCACGGTCGCGCCGCGGTTGCGGGCGTCGTCGAGGAGCGGGGCCAGCGCGTTGTCCAGCTCGCGCGCGGCGACGGCGGCCTGCGGGTGGTCCGGCCCGAAGCGCTGGTGGTCGTAGTCCAGGTGGGGCACGTAAGCCAGGAGCAGGTCGGGTGCTTTTTCCCGCAGAAGCTTGCGGGTGGCGCCGATGACCCACTTGCTCGAGGTCAGCGAGGCCGTCGGGCCCCAGTACTGGAACAGCGGGAACTCGCCGAGTTCACCGGTCAGCTGGTCGTGCAGTTCGACCGGGCGCACGTAGGCGTCCGGCGACTTGCGGCCGTCGGCGTGGTAGATCGGCCGCGGCGTCACCGTGACGTCGGTGGTCATGCCCATCGCGTACCACCAGCACACGTTGGCCGAGGTGTAGCCGGGGTGCGCGGCCCGCGCGGTCTCCCACAGCTTCTCGCCCTGGACCAGCCGGTTGTGCTGGCGCCACAGGAAGATCTCGCCGAGGTCGCGGAAGTACCAGCCGTTGCCGACGATGCCGTGCTGGGCCGGGGTCAGCCCGGTGAGGAAGGTGGACTGGGCGCTGCAGGTGACCGCGGGCAGTACCGTGCCGAGTTCGGCCTGCCAGCCGTCGGTGGCCAGCGCGGACAGCCGCGGCATGTGCCGCAGCGCCTTGGGGGTCAGCCCGACGACGTCGAGCACCACGAGGGGTTTCATGAAGAGGCCTTTCGGGAGTTCAGCTGGTCGCGCGCCCAGCGCAGCTCGGCGGCGATGCCGCCGGCGAGGTCGTCCCCGCCACCCGGGAGCACGCTCCAGGTGTAGGTCTCGACCTCGATGTGCGGTTCGCCGGCGAGTTCGGCGAACACCGCGGTCAGCACGTCGGTGGTGCTGCGCAGCGGCGCCGGCGGGGCGGCGTGCAACGGCATGTGGAAGTGGACGCGCCACGGTCCGTGCGCGGGTAGTTCGGCCGAGGCCGACGGCAGGTCGTCCGAAGCCAGGACGGTGCCGTCCTCGGCGAGTTCGCGCACCTGGTGCAGGTAGCGGGGTTCGGCGAAGGCGGCGAGCGCGGCCTGTGCGTCCTCCGCGGCCGGGTCGGCGACGTGCAGCGCGGCCGAGGCCTGCACCTTCACCACGTCGAGCCCGGCATCGGCGATCCGCCGCAGGGTGTCCACCGGATCCGCGAACGACACCGCGAGGTGGCAGGTGTCCAGGCAGAGCCCGATGTGCGCGGGGTCGACGCGACCGGACAACCAGCCGAGCGCGTCGGCGACGGTGTCCAGCACGCAGCCCGGTTCCGGCTCGACGGCCAACCTGATCGGCCGCTCACTTTGCGCCAGCACGCCGGTCAGTTCGGTCAGCGCGGCGGTGGCAGCGGCGTCGTCGACCGGGGTCCACGGCTCCCGCCAGGCGAGCGGCAGGGTGGAGATGCTGCCGTACGCCGCGTCGTCGGCAAGCAGCCCGCCGAGCACCGTCACGCAGTCGAGCGTGTACCGCAGCCGGGCCGGTTCCGTCCACTTTGGATGGTAGACGGCCTGCTTGACCACCTCGTCGTGGAAACCGCCGTACGGGAAGGCGTTCAGCGTGCACACGCCGAGACCGCGCGCGTCCAGCTCCGCACGGAACTTCGCCAGCTCGGACGGGTCCTCGGCCAGGCCGCGCGCGACCGGCGCGGCCAGCCAGAGCCCGACGCCGAGCCGATCCTCGCCGTACTGCCCGCCCGCCAGCCCACCACCGCCCTCGGCGGAGTCGCTCCGCGACAGGTATTGATCGCGGACGGGCACGGAATACCGGTCGAGCTGCGCCAGGATCCCGCCGAGGTCCTCGGCGGGATGCACGTTGGTGCAGTACGAGATCACTTGCGGCCACCCCGGAGCACCGAGTTGCCCTGGAACTCGCTCGCCTCGCCGCTGAACCCCGGCAGCGGGTCCAGCGTCAGCCTGCCGCTCTGCGCGTAGAAGTCCACCGGGTTCTGCCACAGCACGGTGTCCACATGGGACTCCTCGTAGCCGTCGGCGAGCATCGCCTGGCCGGTCTTGAGCGTCTTCAGCGGGTCCGAGCGGCCCCAGTCGGCGGCCGAGTTGACGATCTTGCGCTCCAGCCCGTACTCCCGCAGGATCGCCACCATCCGGTGCTCGTCCATCTTGGTGTCGGGATAGATGGAGAAGCCCATCCACGCGCCGGACTCGGCCACGATGCCCACGGTCACCTCGTTGAGGTGGTCGACCAGCACGTGCTCCATCGGGATGCCGGACTCGCGCACCACGTCGAGCGTGCGCTTGGTGCCTTCGAGCTTGTCGCGGTGCGGGGTGTGCACCATGACCGGCAACTCGTGTTCCTTGGCCAGCTCCAGCTGGCGGGCGAAAACGTCGTCCTCTTCGGGGGTCATCGAGTCGTAGCCGACCTCGCCGACCGCGACCACCCCGTCCTTGGCCAGGTAGCGCGGCAGCACGTCGAGCACCTCGCGGCAGCGGGGATCGTTGGCCTCCTTGGGGTTCAGCGCGATGGTGCAGTGGTGGCGGATGCCGAACTGCGCGGCGCGGAACCGCTCCCAGCCGATCAGCGAGTCGAAGTAGTCGGTGAACGAGCCGACGCTGGTGCGCGGCTGCCCCAGCCAGAACGCGGGCTCGACCAGCGCGCGCACGCCCGCGGCGTACATCGCTTCGTAGTCGTCGGTGGTGCGTGAGGTCATGTGGATGTGCGGGTCGAAAATGCGCATCAGTGCTCTCCCCTTTCCAAGATGGCGCGCGCGTCCGCGGGTACTTCACGGCCCGCCGCGCTCCGCTCCGCCGCGTAGTCCGAGACCATGCGGCGCAGCTCATCGTCGACCCGGCGGTCCAGCTCCGCGACCGCCGCCAGGGGAACCCCGGTGAACAGGCACTTCAACACCCCGTGACGCCAGGAATGCGGGTCGAGGTGGTGTCCGGCGAACTCGCCCATGGCGGCGGCGACCAGCCGGATGTCGTTGGTGCGCAGGGCGTCGGCGACCAGCTGCAGGCCGGTGCCGACGACGTTGTCATCGGGCTTGTCCAGCGCGTTCAACCCGCGCAGCACGCCGCGGCGCTCCGCGTCGTCGCCATACCGATACAACTCCGCCAACTCCGCGGCGAATGCTTCTGCGGGCAAAAGCAGGTTCAGCTCGGTGAGGAGGCGGACGCGGGCCTGGTCGTCGAGGGTGCCCTGGACGAGCCCCTGCGGATCGGTCTCGGCGGCGACCGGCGTGCGGCCGACCCCGCGACCGGCCGCCGGGAACAGCTTGCCGATCGCCGCGGGCTTCGCCCTGACCTGGGCCAGGGCGTCGGCGACCCAGGGGTGTTCGGCTTTCGCGGGCAAAGCAAGGTTCAACGCGCGGAAGGCCCGCGCGGCGACCTCGGGAGCGGCGTGGCTGTGGCGCGGCAGCTCGACCGCGGCCAGCCCCTCGTAGCCGATCTCGGTGAGCGCGGCGAGCGTCCCGGGCAGGTCGAGCTGCCCCTCACCGAACTCCAGGTGCTCGTGGACCTTGGGCAGCATGTCGTCGAGCTGCACGTTGAACAGCAGCGGACCGGCCTGGCGCACGCACTCGGCGGCGTCGACCGGCTCGACCGCGACGCAGTGACCCACGTCGAGCGTCACCCCGAACAACTCGTGGTTGCCGAGCTGTTCGCGCAGGTCCAGGACCTGCTGGAGGTGCTGGACGAAGTGCCCGGGCTCCGGCTCCATCCCCACCCGGACCCCCAATGCTTCTGCGGGCAAAAGCAGGTTCTGGAGGCCCTCACGCAGGCGGGATGCGGCGGTGGTGTCGTCGAGATCCGGGGGTTTGACGCCGGACCAGAAGGAGACGCAGTCCGCGTCCAGCTCGGCCGCGATCCGCATCGCCTTCTCCAGGAAGCCGAGCCGGGGTGCGGGGTCGTCCGAGAGCAGCGTCGGGTGGTGCTTGCGCCACGGGTCGAGCAGGTAGCGCGCGCCGGTCTCGATCACCACGCGGTTCAGCCCGAGCGACGACAGCCGGGCGGCCACGCGTTCGAGCTGCTTGGGCAGGTCGTCGGCATAGGGATTGAGGTGGTCGTGGTCCAGCGTGAGCGCGACGCCGGTGTACCCGAGATCGGCGATCACGGCGAGCGCGTCGAGCAGCCGGTGGTTGGCGAAGCCGTTCGTGCCGTAGCCGAGCGAGAAGGTCATGTGGGGCTCACCTTCCTCGACAGCTTGCGCGCGATCGGCAGCGCGGACGCGACGAGCGCGGCCCCGACGATCGAGCTGCGGGCGGCGATGGCGGCTTGCAGCGGCACCATGCCGTGGATGCCGGTTTTTGTGGCGTTGCGCACAACTTTCGCCGACGGGTCGGCGACCGCCGCGGCCTGCGCGCGGCCGACGAACCCGGCGTACCCGGAGCCCGCGGTGAGCGAGGCGAGCCGGTGCCAGCCGGTGTGCGCGGGGCCGCTGACCGCGAGCGCGGTGGCCGCACTGCTGGTGGCCAGGGCGGCTTTCGCGGTGTTCGGCGAGGCTCCGTGCACCTCACCGGTGGACAGCGCGGTGACGCCGAGCGTGTGCACGCCGATCGCCGCGGCCGCCGGTGCCGCCGCGCGGGTGTTGCCGCCCGCGCCGAGCAGCACGTCGAGCGCGCGGCACACGGCCATGCCGAGCGGGCCTGCCGGGGTGGGCTTGAGCAGGGTGTCGTAGGCCCAGACCGCACCGGCCAGCGGCACGGCGACCTTGAGCGCCTGCTTGCCGCCACCGAGCGCGGCGAGGCTCAGCCCGGCGACGGTCAGCGCGCCGCCGGTGGCCAGCGCCTCGTTGGCGGAGATCCGGCCGGACGGGATGGGGCGCTCGGGGCGCTCGACCGCGTCGAGGTCGCGGTCCGCCCAGTCGTTCAGCGCCATTCCCGCCCAGTAGAAAGACGCGGATGCCAATGGCAGCAACAACCTGCGTCCCCGCAACCTGCTTTTCCCCGCAGAAGCACCCGCCACCGTGTCGCCCAGGACGGTGAGGGCGGCGGGGGCTCGGACCAGTTCGGCGAGGGTGCGGATCCGGCTCACAGGGTGCCCGCCCACTCGTGCAGGAGGCGGGTCTGCTCGGCGAAGCGGTGCTCGTCGCTGCCCATCGGGTCCTTGAAGAAGAAGCCGAGGCCGGTCAGCGCGCCCGACTGGCCGGCGGCGTGCGCGGCGGCGGTGAACCGGGCGAGGTCCAGCACCAGCGGCGCGGCCAGCGCCGAGTCGTAACCCGTCCAGGTGAACTGCAGGCTCATGCGCGCGCCGAGGAAGCCCTCGAACGACACGTTGTCCCACGCGGTCTTGGTTTCGCCGAGGTCCGGCACGTTGTCGATGTGCAGCGGGGCGGTGACCTGCTCGCCGAGCAGCGCGGCCAGACCGCGGGCCTTCGATTCGAGCTTGCTGTTGACCTTCGTCGGGTCGCCGAGGGTTTCGCCGTCGCCGCCGCCGAGCAGGTTGGTGCCCGACCACGAGCGCACGCGCAGCGCCCGCGAGGTGAACATCGGGGCGAGCACGGTCCGCAGCAGGGTCTCGCCGGTCTTGCCGTCGCTGCCCGCGTAGGGAAGCCCCAGGTCAGCGGCGAGCGCGCGGAGCGCGGGCATGCTTATGCCCGCAGAAGGCGTGAACTCGACGTAGGGGCTGCCGGCGCGCAGGGCGGCATAGGCCATCAGCGAACTCGGGGGCAGCACGGCGCGTGCCGGGTCCTCGAGGGCGGCTTCGAGCAGGCCGAGGTCGGCGTGCTCCGGGAGTTCGGGGGTCGGCGCCTCGGTCGACGAGACGTTGACGACCACCACACGGTCCAGGTTGTGCCTGGCCGCAAAGGATCGGATGTCTTCGGACAGTCTTTTGCCCGCAGAAGCCTGCGAGCCGGTGTGGGTGGCGGGGTGGTAGCCGTCGCGGATTTCGGCGTCTACCGAGGTGAGGCCCTGGCGGACGGCGGAAAGCACGGCGTGGCTGAAGACGCCGGCGTCGGCGAGTTGCTCCGCTCGCTTCTCCAGCGGGGTGTGCACGATGTCGTGTCCGCCGAGCACGATGTCGTCCCACGCGGGCAGCGGCACCGAGGCGAACGCTGGCAGCTCACTGACGCACCCGGTCGGTCCGGCGACCCCGGCGCGCAACGCCAGCAGCCCGACCGCGGCCGTGGTCGCTACCGATCCTCTGGCCCCCACCAGCCACAAGCCGGTGCGCATAGCTCGCTCGGACATCACAGAACACCTCTCCACGAAAGACGGCGGCCCGGTGTGGGTGACGACCGATCCAGATCGCCACCCACACCGTCCTGATCAGGGTTGGCCCTGAGTGGTCAAACCTTTCGGATGGAACCACCCGAAGGCGCGATCGCGATAGACCATTCGATTCGCTGGGCCAACTCGTTACCGTCCCTAACCAATACGCCCCGCACCTCCGCGTCCTTCACCAGCGCCGGGTTGGCCGCCAGCTCCGCGAACGCGCGGTATTCCTTGATCGCCTTGGTGTCGTTGCCGTTCGCCTCGGCCTGCCTGGCCTTCTTGAGCTGCTTGCCCAGCTCGTTGTAGGCGTTCAGCGACAACCGGCTGGTCGCCCGGAACCGGTCGAGCAGCTGCTGCACGTCCCGGCCGGAGGTGATGGTGACGAACTGCACCTTCTGGCTGGTCCGGTTCCCGGCGGCGTCCACGGCGGACACCTCCAGTGCGTGGAAGCCCAGCGGCAGGCGGTACAGCGCGATCAGGTCACCGTCGCGCACCGGGGCGCCGTCCAGGGTCGCGGTCACCTCGGTGACCCCGACCTCGTCCTGCGCGTCCAGCTCGAGCACCAGGTCGGTCGCGTCGCCGTAGACCGCGCCCTGCGCGGCCCCGCCGATCGCCACCGTCGGCGCCGTGACGTCCAGCTCCTTGACCTGCACGTTGCGGAAGAACACGTCGTCGCCGTTGCCGTGGTTCTGCAGGCCGATGAAGCCCTGCGAGAGGTCACGGGCCGGGTCGGTCTCGGTGTACTCGTTGATCACCACGCCGTTCAGCACGACCTTGATCGTCTGCCCGGCCAGCACCAGCTCGTACGAGTTCCACTCACCCGGCGGCTTCAGCGCCGCGTCCCGCTTGGCGATGTCGGCGCCCTTGAACCCGTAGATCGCACCGGTGGTGCGGTCGGGGGCGTCGGTGGCGTCGATCTGGATCTCCTGGCCCTGGTTGACCGCGACCCACGGGTCGTTGCCGGGGTCGGGGAAGCCGACGAAGACACCGGAGTTGTCGTCACCGGCCAGCTTCCAGTCCAGCTTCAGGCTGTAGGCGTTGAACTCCTCCTCGTGCCACAGCAGCCCCATGCCGCCGACGGTCTTCCAGCTGCAGTCGGACTGCAGCTCGAAGGAACCGGGACCGGCCATCTTCCAGTTCGCCATGCTGGCCTCGGTGCCGTCGAGCAGGGTGGTGTACCCCGCCTCTGGCGTGGCCGGCTCGCAGGCGGTGACCACCGGCTGCGCGACCCCGGGACCCTGGACGTTGATCGCGTCCACATCGAACAGTCCACCGGTACCGGTCCCGCTGAACACCAGGAACAGCGGCTTGGTGCCGCCCGGATCGGTGATCGGTGCGGGCGGCAGGTCGACGTAGGTGTCCCAGCCGCCGGTGCTCGGCACCTGCACGGTCTGGACCACAGGACCGTCCACCGCGCCCGAGCGCACCTCCATGGTGCCGCCCGCGCCGCCGGAGCTGACGCGGTAACCGATGCCGGTGACGCCGGTCAGGTTCACCGGGGTGAACTGGATCCAGTCACCCGCGTCGATGTAGCCGACGCGCTTGCCACCGCTGGCCCCGGCCGCGGCGACCACCTGGGTGCCGTTGGTCTCGGTGAAGAACTCGGCCTGCTTGAGCTTCGGCTGCAGGACGTTCTCCGCCGAACCGGTGAGCGGCGGCGCCTGGCCCGAACCGTTGTCGGTGTAGCTGGCGTTGATCACGCCGAAGACGTCGGCGTCGAGCCCGTGGCCCTCGTCGGCGGGCGTTTCGATGACACCCTCACAACCCGTGGCCTGGCTCAGCGGGTGGCCGTGGTTGTCGTGGCCGAGGATGTACTCCACCTTGACCTTCGAGCAGTCGACCGGCCCGTCCTCGGGATCGGTGACGGTGACCTTGAACGGCACCTTGTCGCCGAAGCCGAAGAAGCCGCCGTTCACCGGCGCGTCCAGCGTCACCGTCGGCGCGGTGTTGCCCGCGGTGACCACCACGCTCGCTGCGCCGGTCAGCCCGGTCGGGTCGGTCACCGACAGCTTCGCGGTGAACTGCCCGGCGGTGGCGTAGGTGTGCGAAACCACGCCCTCCTCGGTGGAGTCGGTGGTGCCGTCACCGTCGAAGTCCCAGGCGTAGGTCAGGTCGCCACCGTCCGGATCGGTCGTGCCGGCCGGGTCGAAGCTCACCGTGAGCGGCGCGGGACCGGAGGTCTTGTCCGGCGTCACCTTCACCTGCGGGGTGCGGTTGCCCTTGGTGTAGTCGATCCGGTAGACCGCCGACTCCGCGGAACCACCGAAGTAACCGGTGCCGTAGTCCAGCACGTACAGCGAACCGTCCGGACCGAACTCGATGTTCATCGGCCGGACCAGGTCCATCGAGTCGAAGAAGGGCTTGATCTCGCCGCGTTCGCCGTTGGCGCCCACGGTGATTTCCTTGATCCAGCCGCGGTCCCACTCGTAGGCGAAGTTCTTGCCGTCGTAGTACTCGGGGAACTTCGTGGTGCTCTCCAGCGCCGGGTCGAACCGGTAGGTCGGGCCGCCCATCGGCGACTCGGGCCCGGTGCCGAACTCGGGCACCGATCCCCCGTCGTAGGGGATCCAGGCCGGCTGCACCGGCGGCAGGTCGACCAGGCCGGTGTTGTGCGGGCTGTTGTTCTTCGGAGCCGCGCAGTCGAACGCCTGACCCGACTGGCCGGTGGCGAAGTCGTAGTCGATGAACGGCTGGTTGTCCCCGACGCAGTACGGCCAGCCGAAGTTGCCCGGCCCCTTGATCAGGTTGAACTCGACGGTGCCGCCGGGACCGCGTGCGGGATTGGCCGCACCGGCGTCCGGACCGTAGTCGCCGAGGTAGACCCAGCCGGTCTCCTTGTCCACGGAGAACCGGAACGGGTTGCGGAAGCCCATCGCGTAGATCTCGGGCTTGGTCTTGTCCGTGCCCGGCGCGAACAGATTGCCCTCTGGCACGGTGTACTTGCCGTCGTCGCCGACCTTGATGCGGAGCAGCTTGCCGCGAAGGTCGTTGGTGTTGGCCGAAGAGCGCTGCGCGTCGAAGACCGGGTTCCTGGTGTCGCGCTCGTCGATCGGGGTGTAGCCGTCCGAGGCGAACGGGTTCGAGTCGTCACCGGTGGACAGCAGCAGGTTGCCCGCGGCGTCGAAGTCGATCTCACCACCGGCGTGGCAGCAGATGCCGCGTTCGGCGGGGACCTGGAGGATCTGCTGCTCGCTGCCGAGGTCGAGGGTGTTGTCCTCGCTCAGCTTGAACCGCGAAAGCTGGTTGTAGCCCTTGAACGGTTCGAAGTCGGCGGCCGTGCCGTTCTCCGGCGCGTCACCGGCGGGCGTGTTCAGCGTGGGCGCGTAGTAGAGGTACACCCAGCGGTTGTCGGCGAAGTCGGGATCGACCGCCACGCCCTGCAGGCCGTCCTCGTCGTGGTTGTAGACGGGGATCTGCGCGGCCAGCGAGGTGGTGGCGCCCGAAGTCGTGTACCAGACGCGGCCGTCGCGCGAAGTGTGGATCACGTCGCGGTTGGGCAGCACGGCCAGCGCGATCGGCTCGCCGGTTTTCTCCTCGCCCTTGGCCAGGGTGATCTGGTCGAAGTCGGCGTCGCCCGGCTCACCGGTTCCCGGGTCCTCTGTGGAGCAGTCGCCCTCGGCCAGCCCGCTGGCGTAGAGGATGCCGCCCTTGAGGTGGTTGAGGAACTCCGGCTCACTGTAGGACGCGATGGTGTGCCCGCCGCCGGTGTACCAGGAACGGCCACCGGAGTTGGTGTGGCACCAGGCGATCGGGTGGTCGCCCATCGCGCCGTTGCCCGGGTCGTAGCTCTTCTCGTCGAGCGAGGCGAGCACATGCACGTCCTGGCGCGGGTTTTCGCGGTAGTTGTACCACTCGTCCGTCCGCGGCCACTGGTACGGAAGCTCCGAAGTGGACGGATGCTGGCGGTCCTCGACGTTGACCGTGGCCTGCTGGATCTGCGGGTGCGAGTTGAAGTACGCCCCGACCAGGTCGCCGTAGAACGGCCAGTCGTATTCGGTGTCGGAAGCGGCGTGCACGCCGGCGTAACCGCCGCCCGCCTTGATGTAGCGCTCGAACGCGCCCTGCTGTTCGGGGTTGAGCACGTCACCGGTGGTGGACAACCAGATCACCGCGTCGAAGCGGGCCAGGTTGGTGTCGGTGAAGGCAGCGGCGTCCTCGGTGGCTTCGACGGAGAAGTGGTTGTCGGCGCCGAGCTGCTGGATGGCGGCGATCCCGGCGGGAATCGAGTCGTGCCGGAACCCCGCGGTCTTCGAGAAGACCAGCACACTGGCTTCTTCGTGCTGGGCACCGACTTCGTCGGGCTGGGCCGCGGTGGCGAGCGCGCTGCCGCTGAAGGCGGTCGCCGCCGAGATGGCCAGCACCCCTAACCGGATGGCGGTCCGGCTGGGCTTCGGTGGACTTTCCGATCGGAGTTTTCTCAATCCGCGCATGACGAATACACACACTTCCTTGGGTGGCGGCGGTACGAGCGAGGAGACCGAACGAAAAGGGCTGGAGTCACCTCCCCCCGGCCGTGGCGGTGCTGACGGTGGTGCCGGCCACCGGAGTCCAGCGCGCCTCGTCGGCGGCGCTGGTCTCGACCGCGTGCAGGACCCGCTGAACGCGCAGGCCGTCGTCGAAACTGGGGACGGGATCGGTGCCCGCGCCGATCGCGGTCAGGAAGTCCGCGACCTCGTGCGTGAAGGTGTGGTCGTAACCGAGCCCGTGCCCCGGCGGCCACCAGCCCTCGATGTAGCGGTGGCCCGGCTCGGTGACCAGGATCCGGCGGAAGCCCGCCTCGGTGTCCGGAGTGGACCCGTCGTGCCACCACAGTTCGTTCATCGACTCGAAGTCGAACGCCATGCTGGCCTTGGTTCCGTTGATCTCCAGGCGCATCGCGTTCTTGCGCCCCAAGGCGTACCGGGTGGCTTCGAAGGTCGCGACCGCGCCGCCGGACAGCCGCGCGAGGAACAGCGCGGCGTCGTCGACGGTCACCTCGCCCAGCGAACCGGAGCCGTCCGGGCGCTGCCGGACGAAGGTGTTCGTCAGCGCGGACACCCCGGTGATCAGCTCACCGGTGACGAACTGCGCCGCGTCCACGATGTGCGCGCCGAGGTCGCCCAGCGAACCGGAACCGGCCTTGTCCTTGCGCAGCCGCCAGGTCATCGGCGCCTGCGCGTCGGACAGCCAGTCCTGCAGGTAGACCGCGCGCACATGGCGGATCTCGCCCAGCGCGCCGTCGCCGACGAGCTTGCGGGCGTGTGCCAGCGCGGGCACCCGGCGGTAGTTGAAGGCCACCATCGAACGCACCCCGCGGGTGGCCGCCGACCGCGCCGCGGCGGCCATCCGCTCGGCCTCTTCCACCGTGTTGGCGAGTGGTTTCTCGCACAGCACGTGCTTTCCGGCCTCCAGTGCCGCGATCGCGATGTCCGCGTGCGAGTCACCGGGGGTGCAGACGTCGACCAGGCCGACGTCGTCTCGGGCGACCAGGTCGCGCCAGTCCGTTTCCACCGCGGCGAAGCCGTACTTCGCCGCGGCGGCCTTCGTTTTCAACTCGTCCCGCCCGCCCAAGGCGGCGAGCACCGGGGTCAGTGGGGTGTCGAAGAACCGGTGCACGTTGCGCCACGCGTGCGAATGCACCGCACCCATGAACGCATGCCCGACCAAACCGACCCCGATGCGCTCCCCGCCTGCCGAACTCATTGCTGTTACCCCGTTCTCCGCGCTGTGACCGACGACCGCTGCTACGAGTCGAAGCCGACGTCCATGTACTGGTCCACGTTCTCCTTGGTCACCACGGCCGAGTAGGTGGTGATCTCGGAGGGGATCTCGTGCTCGGCGAGGTCGCCGACGCCCTTCGCCTGCCCGAGCAGCCTGGCCAGCGCGATCGCCGAGGAGGCCATCGACGGGCTGTAGAGCACCGTGGCCTTCACCGGGTTCGCGTCGGACTTGATGTGGTTCATCATGTTCTTCGAGCCGGCGCCGCCGACCATGATGAACTCGCTGCGGTTGGCGTTCTCGATCGCCGCGAGCACCCCGACGCCCTGGTCGTCGTCGTGGTTCCACAGCGCGTCGAGCTTCGATGCCGACTGCAGCAGGTTCGCCGTCTGCGACTCACCGGACTCCGGCGTGAACTGCGCGGAAACCCTTGGGCCCACGGCGAAACCGGCGCGGGTCAGCGCGTCCTTGAAGCCCTGGCTGCGTTCCTGGGTCAGCGGCAGCGAGTCGATGCCTGCCACCTCGCCGATCACCGGCGCGGTGATGTTCTTGGCCTTCATCTGCTGGGCGATGTAGTTGCCCGCGTTGACGCCCATGCGGTAGTTGTCGCCGCCGATCCACAGGCGGTAGGCGAGCGGCGTGTCGAACACGCGGTCCACGTTGATCACCGGGATGCCCGCGTCCATCGCCTGCTGGCCGACGCCGGTCAGCGCCTTGCCGTCGAAGGGCAGGATCACCAGCACGTCCACCTTGGCCGTGATCAGGGTTTCCACCTGGGCGATCTGCTGGTTGACGTCGTTCGTGCCCTCGGTGGGCTTGAAGGTGACGTCGGAGAACTTCTCCGCCTGGGCACGGGCGTTGGTGGTCATCGCGGCCATCCAGCCGTGGTCCGCGGCGGGCGCGGAGAACCCGACGGTGACCATCTTGCCCGGCTGGGCGTTGTCACCGGCGCCCTGCGCCACCGGCTGCGTGCCGTTCTGCGCCTGCGGCTGCTCGTTCGAAGTACAGCCTGCCAGCACCACACCGGCGCCGACCGCACCCGCGCCGAGCAGGAACCCGCGGCGGGCCAGGAAGGACTGCGTCATTGCTCCTCCATTGGTTAGTACTAAGTGGTGCTTCGTTCCCCACGACCGCGGAACCGCAGCAGGACGGCCAGCACGATGATCGCGCCCTTGGCGATGTTCTGGATGTCGGTGTCGAGGTTGTTGAGCGTGAAGATGTTGGACAGCACGGTGAAGATCAGCACCCCGACCAGCGTGCCGATCAGCGAGCCCTTGCCACCGGTGAGCAGCGTGCCGCCGATGACCACCGCGGCGATCGCGTCCAGCTCGTAGAACATGCCGTTGGTGGAGGCACCGGCGGTGGTCCGGGCGACCACCATCAGCGCCGCGACCCCGCAGCACAGCCCGGCCACCGCGTAGACCAAAGCGGTGTGCCGCTTGACGTTGATGCCGGCGAGACGGGCGGCCTCGGCGTTGCCGCCGACGGCGTAGGTGCGGCGGCCGAAGGTGGTCCGGTTGAGCACCACCCAGCCGGCGCCGAAGACCAGCGCGAACATCCAGATCAGCACGGGGATGCCGAGGATGTCGCCGCGGAAGAAGTCGAGGAAGGAGGTCTCGGCGACGACCTGGGTCTTGCGGCCGCTGAGCCGCTCGGCGAGTCCGCGGGCCGAGGCGTACATCGCCAGCGTGGCGATGAACGGCACGACTTTTCCGTACGACACCAGCAATCCGTTGACCAGACCGCAGCCGAGGCCGACCGCCAGGCCGCAGATCACCATCACCACCGGGCCGTAGGACTGGGTGGCCAGGGTGGTCAGCCAGACGCTGGAGAGCGCGACGATCGAGCCGACGGACAGGTCGATGCCGCCGCTGATGATGACGAAGGTCATGCCGACGCTGACCACGCCGATCGCCGCGGCCAGCCGCAGGATGGTGGAGATGTTGCCTTCGGTGAAGAACACCTCGGGGCGGGTGAAGTAGCCGACCAGGCACAGCACCACCAGCACCCCGGTGAGCCCGATCAGCCGGAAGTCCAGCGGGAAGCCGGAGCCGTTCTTCTTGGCCACCGGCGGTGCCGGCGGCGGGTCCGGCTCCGTGTTGATCGGCCGCGATTCGGTCTGTTCGGTCATGCCGCACTCCCCTCGAGGATCAGGTCGAGCACCCCGGCCTCGGTGAGCTCGTTCGCCTGCCGGTCGGCCAGCACCCGGCCTTCGCGGAGGACGAGGACCCGGTCGGCCAGACCGAGTACCTCCGGGATCTCGCTCGAGACCAGCACGATCGCCACGCCGGTCTCGGCCAGTTCGGTGATGAGTTGGTAGAGCTCGGCGCGCGCGCCGACGTCCACCCCGCGGGTCGGTTCGTCGAGCAGCAGCACCCGGCAGCCGCGCACCAGCCAGCGCGCGAGCACCGCCTTCTGCTGGTTGCCGCCGGAGAGCGTGCGCGCGATGCGCCGCGGGTCGGCGGGCCGAAGGTCCAGCCGCTTCAGCGTGTCGCCGGCATCGCGCAGTTCGCGGGCCCGGTCGGTGAAGCCGAACTTGGCGTAGCGCGACAGGCTGGCGAGCGTCACGTTGTGCGACACCGGCAGGTCGAGCAGCAGGCCCTGGCTCTTGCGCTCCTCCGGCGCGAGGCCGATGCCCGCGCGGACCGCGGCGTGCACGCTGCCGTTGCGCACGCTCTTGCCGTCGACGTGCACGGAGCCGGAATCGGCTTTCCGCGCGCCCGCGATGGTTTCCAGCAGTTCGCTGCGCCCGGCGCCGACCAGACCGGCGATGCCGAGCACTTCCCCGGCGTGCACGGAAAGGCCGATCTCCTCGAACTCTCCGCGGCGGGCGAGGCCTTCGACGCGCAGCACCTCGGGCGTGCCTTCGGGACGCGGTTCCCTGGTCGGCCCGAAGACCGTCTCGACGCGACGGCCCGCCATCAGTGCGACCAGCTCCGAGGTCGGTGTGTCGCGGGCATCGAGGTTCTGGGCCACGGTCCGGCCGTCCTTGAGCACGGTCACGCGGTGACCGATGCGCCGCAGCTCCTCGAGGCGGTGGGAGATGTAGACGATCGCGACGCCGTCGGCGGTGAGTTCCTCGACGATCCGGAAGAGGTTGTCCACCTCTTCCCCGGCGAGCGCGGCGGTCGGCTCGTCCATCACCAGCAGGCGGGCGTCGTGCGCGAGCGCGCGGGCCATCGAGACCAGCTGCTGCGCGGCGGCCGACAGCCGTCCGACCTCGGTGCCCGGGTGGATCTCGGGGTGGCCGAGGCGAGTCATCAGCCGCTGCGCCTGCGCGCGCTGCTCGGTGACCCTGGTGAAGCCGAAGCGCTGGCGCTCGTGGCCGAGGAAGATGTTCTCCGCGACCGAGAGGCCCGGCACCAGGTCCAGCTCTTGGTACATGGTGGCGATGCCGAGGCGCAGCGCGGCCGACGGATTCGCCGGCGAAACCACCTCGCCACGCCAGTGCAGCTCACCCTCGTCGGGCTGGTGCGCGGCGGCGAGCACCTTGATCAGGGTCGACTTGCCCGCCCCGTTCTGGCCGAGCAGGCAGTGCACCTCACCGGGCAGCACCTCCAGGTCGACGCCGTCCAGCGCACGCACGCCGGGAAAGACCTTGACCACGCCGCGCACCGAGAGCAACGGGGAGTCGTTCATCAGGAGACCTCCGATTTCTCCGCGTCGACCTGGCCCGGACCGACCTGGCGAACCTGCTTTTGCCCGCAGAAGCCGTCACCGGTCAGCGGGGCGAGGGTGGGGTCGGCGAAGAGCCGTTCGGTGGCCAGGTGCGCCGCGCCGAGCAGGGCGGCGGAGGTGCCGAGCGTGGACGCGACCACCCGGCAGCGGGTGCCGGGGCCGGTGGAGCGCGAGCCGAGCGCCACCCGGATCGGCTCGACCAGCCATTCGGCGAGTCCGGCGAAATAGCCGCCGAGCACCAGCACCTCGGGGTCGACCAGGTCCACCACGGTGGCGAGCGCGGTGCTCAACGCGGTGCCGAGGTCGTGCACGGCGGCCGCGGCGCGCTGGTCGCCACCGCGGATGCGGTCGCGCAGCGCGGTCACCCTGGCGTCGACGCCGAGCGCGGGGTCGTGCAGCGGGTCAGGCGGGCTGGCGGCGGCACGCAGCAGAGCGGGAAAGCCCGCCTTGGTCTCCAGGCAGCCGGTGCGACCGCAGGAGCAGGCGTCCCCGACGGCGTCGATGGTGATGTGCCCGATTTCGCCCGCGAAACCTCGTGACCCGCGCAGGACCACACCGCCGGAGACGAGTCCGCCGCCGACGCCGATGCCGCCGCTGAGGTAGAACAGCTCGCGCACGCCGGGACCTTCGAGGACCTCGGCGAACGCGCCGAGGTTGGCTTCGTTCTCGATGACGACCCCGGCGAGGTCGACGCCGAGGCGGGCGGCGATGAGGTCGGCGAGCCCGGCGTCGCGCCAGCGCAGCGCCGGGGCGAACCGGAGGACCTGGGAGTCGGTGTCGACCAGGCCGGGGACCGACACCGCGACCCCGATGGGCGGGCCGTCGAGGTCGGCGCAGACGGCTTCGGCCAGGGCGGCGAGTTCGTCCATGCCGCGTTCGAGCCCGAGCTGGGCCACGTCGGCGACGCTCGCGCGGCTGGCCAGCGGCACGCCGGCGAGGTCCATGCTCATCGCGGAGAAGCCGTCGGCCTCCACCCGCAATGCGAGCCCGTATGCGGCCTCGCCGCGGAGTTCGACCAGCTGACTGGGCCTGCCGTGCCCGCCGTTGCGGAGCCCGGCCGGGCGGACCAGGCCGCGGTCGGCGAGTTCGGTGACGAGGCTGGAGACGGTGGCCTTGTAGAGACCGGAGTGGGCGGCCAGCTGCGACCGCGAGCGCGGCCCGCGCCGGAGCGCGCGAAGAAGGCCGGCGAGGTTCGCCGTGCGCTGGCTGATCTGCTCAGCCTGCACGCTCACGCCCATGGCCACCTTGCCTTCACTTTGTAGTGTCGCCAGCGAAAGTAAGGTGGCAAAGTTCACTCGTCAAGGTGAAGAACACGCCATCTTTTGTCAATCCACCCGTTTAGACCAGCCTCCCGCATACCTACTTTCGCTCACAGCGTTCAAAAGCATGTACGCCGCTGCCGTTTCCCACTTCTGCGAGAAGAAGCAGGAAACTAACCCACGGTCACGCCGAACCCCGCAAACGATCACCAGGCGTGACGAGTCCGGACAACATGCTTCTGCGGGCAAAAGCAGGTTCCCCAGGTCAGGAGCGGCAGGTCGGGAGGGGGTTCGTCAGGAGGAGAGGGCGAAGGCGCGGTCCGCCGCGGACCAGGCGGCGCCGATGACGCCCGCGGTGTCGCCGAGTTCGGAGAGCACGATCGGCAGGTTCCCGGTGGCCAGCGGCAGCGAGCGCCGGTAGACCGCGCTCCGCACCTCCGCCAGCAGCTGGTGCCCCAGCTGCGCCACCCCGCCGCCGATCACCACCATGCCCGGGTTGATGAAGCTGACCAGCGAGGCGACCACCTGTCCCAGCCGACGGCCGCCGTCGCGGATCAGGTTGACCGCGCCGAAGTCACCCGAGGCGGCCGCGAGGCCCACGTCGTGCGCGTTCACCTCACCCCGCTCGGCGAGCACCCCGGCCAGGAACGCCGACCGGCCGCTGCGCGCCAGCGTGAGCGCGTCGCGCGCGAGTGCCGAGCCGCCGAAGTACGCCTCCAGGCAGCCGACCTCACCGCAGGCGCACGTCGGTCCGTAATCGTCGAGCCGGATGTGCCCGATGTCCCCCGCCGTGCCCGCCACCCCGCGGTAGACCTTCCCGCCCAGCACGATGCCGCAGCCGATCCCGGTGCCGACCTTCACGAAGATCAGGTCGTCCAGCGAGCGCGCCACCCCGGAGTGCCGCTCGCCGAGCGCCATCGCGTTCACGTCGTTGTCCACCGCGACCGGGCAGTGCAACAGCCCGCCGAGGTGGTCCCGCACGGCGAACCGGTCCCAGCCGGGCATGATCGGCGGCGCCACCGGCATGCCTTCGGCGAAGCTCACCGGTCCCGGCAGGCCGATCCCGGCGGCGAGCAACCGGCCCGGCGCCTCATTGCGCACTTTCTCCGTCAACTCGACCACGCGGCTCAGCACCGCGTGCGGGCCCTGCCGGATGTCGCAGTCCTCGACCGTGTACGCGAGCACCTCGCACGCCGCGTCGGTGACCGCGACGCCGACCGAGGTCGCGCCGACGTCCACACCGAGAATGCGGAGATCCCCCGCCAGCCGCAGCAGTGTCGACCGCCGCCCGCCCCGGCTCGCCGACGGACCGGCCACCTCGACCAGCCCCAGCTCCCCCAGCCGGGTCACTTCGGCGGCGACCCGCGCCCGCGGCAGTTCCAGCCGCTCGCCCAGCTCCACCCGGGACATCGGGCCCTCGTCCCGCAACAGGGCCAGCAGTTCGGTCTGATGACGGGTCTCGATCATCGGCTGTCCCTTGGTGGATCCGCTGCTCACCGCAGCAGCCTAGAACCTGTGGACACAATTCGGTCGATCGCTGGGCGGCACTGCTCCATTTGTACGACAATCGGCCGCGTCAGGCAGCGCTGAGAATATCTGGGGGACGACCCCAGACCCCGGAAGCAGCTGGAGGGGCCATGTCCGCGGAATTCGACCAACTCGTCGCGAAGTTCGAGGAGTTCCAGGCAGGCCTCAAGAACGTGGACGACCGGCTGGCGAACATCGGGGACATGCAGGCCGAGATCGGCGAACTCGAAGCCACCGCCAGCTCGCCGGACCGGTCGGTGACCGTGGTCGCCGGACCGGGTGGTTCGGTGAAGGAAATCCGGCTCACCGAAGAAGCCATGCGCCAGCGGCCACAGGCCCTTTCGGCCGCGCTCATGCAGACCCTCCAGGCCGCCGTCGCCGAATCCGCGCGCAAGCAGGCGGTAATCGTCGACGCCCACATGGGTGGTGAACTCGGTGCCACCGAACGGGTGCTGGAAACCCAGGCCGAACTTTTCGGAACCACACCGGAGGCGCTGCGGTCCAAGCTCGCGGAAGAAGAACCCGCACCGGCCCGGCGCCCGCGTGACGAGCACGAGGACTTCTCGGAGCAGACGTTCCTCAGCGCCACCGACGAGCCGCAGCGGCCGGGGCCGTCGCAATCCGGTGGCGGATCCCAGGGTGACGCGTTCCTGAAGAACCTGTTCGAGGAGGACGACCGCTGATGCCGGACGGAAGCGGCTTCAACGCCAAGCACGAGCGCCTGAAGGACTTCAGCGCGGACCTGACCAAGTACGAGGGCTGGGGCAACGACCTCAAGAGCAAGGTCACCGAATCGGACGTCGCCGACAAGTCCTGGGGGCTGGTCGGGTTGATGACCAAGGACAACTACTCCACCATGCTCGCCGAGCTGAACGACCTGCTCGGCCAGCTCAACGACGGTGTGCTGGCGTTGTCGACCAAGTTCGAGCGCGCGTCGCAGGCCTACCAGTCGACCGACCAGGACTTCGCGAAGGGCTTCAGCGACCTGCTGAACGAGATCAACACGGGCGGTTCGGCGTCGGGGGGCGGCAATGGCTGAGACCACGAAGACCAGCGAGTACGACAAGGGCCTGTCGATCAAGACCGGCGAGAACAACTTCGACCAGGCGATGGGCGCCGCACCGGCCCCGATCAGCAAGGGCTACACGCTGGTCAAGGACGTCAAGGGCGCGTTCGAGAGCAAGGACGCCGGTGACATCGCGCTCGCCGCGGGCACGGTCATCACCGACACCACCGGCTTCATCCAGTCCATCGGCAGCACCGCGCAGGAGATCGCCACCGACCCGATCGGCTGGCTGGTCGGGCAGGGGCTGAGCTTCCTGGTCAGCATCTTCCAGCCGCTCGAGGACGCGATCGAGCTGGTCAGCGGGGATCCGGAAGGACTGAGCCAGGGCGCGGGCAACTTCAAGGCCATCGGCGAGAGCATGGTCCGGATGAGCCAGGACCTGGTGAAGAATGCCGACGAAACGCTCCAGGAATGGACCGGCGACGCCAGCGAAGCGGCGAAGAAGCGGCTGGGCGAGTTCGCCAGCGGCATCGAGGGCGTCGCGGCGAAGTCCGGCAACGTCAGCGAGATCCTGCAGCTGTCGAGCATGCTGATGACCATCGTCAAGCAGGTCATCATGGCCATCATCACCGAGCTGGTCACCTGGTTGATCACCATCTGGATCCCGGCGCTGGCCGCCGCGGTGCCCACGGCCGGCGCCTCGACCGCCGCCGCCAGCACCGCCTCGGCCGCCAAGGGCGCGAGCAGCGTGTCCAAGGGCAACAAGATCGTGCAGATGCTGCGCAAGCTGCTCGACAAGATCAAGGAGTTCTGGGCGAAGCTCAAGGACAGCCTGGCCAAGGTCAAGGCGGACGGCTTCCTCAAGTCGATCAAGGACAACAAGGCCGCGCTCGACCGGGTCGGCAAGATCGGCCTGGAGAAGGGCGCGGGCTACGGCGAGACGCTCGGCAAGTCCGTGCTGACCGGGCTCAAGGAAGCCGGGATGAAAGGCCTCAAGGAAATTCCGAAGGCCACCGTCGGCATCAACCCGGGCAACTTCGGGGACGGCTCCGGCGACGGCGTCAAACCGGGCGCGATCGTCAACGACCTGTTCGGCAAGGGCATCAGCCACGCCAAGTCGGGCAAGAAGGCGAGCGACGCCGGCGCGATCGGTGACGAGCAGAGCCACGAGGAGACCAGCGACAAGCTGGACATCTGAGCCGATGGCGAACGCGCTGATTTCGGGCACCCTGTTCGCGGCGGCGGTCAGTGGCGGCCTCGTGGTCGGCATCGCCTCCGCCCCGCTGTACGGACGCGCGGTGAAGAACCGCAAACGCCGCGAATTCGACCGGGTGCTGCGGGACCGGGCGGAGGAACCGAGCTTCGGTTCGTTTGTGTACTGGACCTCCGGAAATCTTTTGATGCCCGAGGAGACGGCCGGATTCCGTTATCGCGGGCAGCGGTTCGTCGCTTTCCGGCACACCGTCACCACCCGGCGGATGCAGGGCGATGACCCGGTTCAGGACAAGCAGCCGTACCGCGTGGTGCAGCTGGCGACACCGCCCAGTCCGCGCGTTTCCATCGTGCCGCGGGAGAACGAACGGGACTGGGCGCCGGTCGGCGACCGCACCGGGGACCGGCCGATCACCACGGGCGTCGCCGAATTCGACCAGAAGTACGTGGTCTTCGCCGAGGACGAGGCCTTCGCCAAAGCTGCTTTACCCCGCGAAAGCCTGCGCTGGCTGCTGGCCAGGAAGCTGAGCACGCCGATCATGCTCGGCGACGGGGTGCTCAGCAGTGAAACGCCTGGTGAGCTGGATTCGAACGTGTTGCGCTACGCCGACATCCTGGTCGAGCTGGCGCACCGAATGCCGCCGCTGCGTGTGGTCGGGCAGACCGCGCCGGGGGCGGAGAGCGCGGCGATCCGGCCGGGTGCGCTGGAGCGCGTGCTGCTGGTGTTGCTGGTGCTGGGGTTCCTGCCGCTGCTGGCGACGCTGGTGGTCATCGGCGCGGTGGCGTTCGTGAACTCGGTCGCGTACTTCTTCGGCGCGGACGGCCGGGTGCTCGCCGGGGGTGAGCCGCCGTTGCTGCCGTTCCTGGACAGCCAGTGGTACGGCCCGTTCGCCGACTTCGGCACCGCCGCGCAGAGCTTCCTGCTCGGCGCCGTCCTCTTCGGACTGCCGCTGCTCGCCGCGGTGGTCGGCGCGGTGCGGCGATCTCGAGTGTGAGCACCTGCTCCGATTCGACACCACCGCTCCACAACGAGAGCACTGATCTCGATCTTGAGCGCCCGCTCTCGTTGTGGAGCGGCGATCTCAACAGAAAGGCGAAGGCGTGACGTTCAAGGACTACCTGCCCGCCTTCGTGGTCGCCGGCTACGCGCTCGCCGGCCTGCTCGGCTGGCTCCGCGGCAGAATCGGCTTTCGCGGGCAAAAGCCGGTCACCGTGGCGATCTGGATGCTGGTGGTCGCGACCAGCCTGTTCTGGCTGGTCGCGGGCGCCGGGCTGACCGGCACCATCACCGTGCTGGCCATCTTCGTGGTGCTGCCGTTCGCGGTGATCTTCGTGTCCCAGGTACTCGGCCGGGCCCGCCGCCGCCGAGCGGGCGACGAGAACCTGGCCCCGATCTGGCCCGCGGTACTGCTCGCCATCGGCGCTCTGGCCTTCTGCATCCCGGCGGCCAACCTCATCCTGAACGGCCTGTGCAGCCTCGTCGGCCTCGATCACAACGTCGATCTGCTGGTCACCGCCACCGAGGACACCAGCGCCTTCGAGGACGGCGCACCCCGCACGGTCAGCGGCGAGTACCTGCTCGACGGCACCCGGGTCTTCGTCGACCGGTCCTGGTGGTTCGCGTTCGGGCCGTTGCCCGCGGAAGGTGACACCATCGCGGTCTCCGTGGCACCGATGTGGCCGTACTCGATGTACGAGAGCACCTGGTCGACCGTGCTGATGACGTTGTTCGGCGTGGCACTGCTCATCCCCGGGGTCCCGCTCGCCCTGCTGGCCCTGCGCGAGCGCGGCAAGGTGGCGTGAACCCCGGGGACGCGGGGGTCAGTTCGGGATGAGGTTGTTCGGGGCCTTCACCACCGACTGCACCAGACCGAGCACCGGAACGCCCAGCGGCGCGAAGGTCCAGATGTTGTTCAGCTCGCTGGTGTCCGGTTCGTCGACGATCACCGGGTCGGCCTGTGCCGGCGCGGCGACGCCGACCAGCGCGATACCGGACAGCACGGCCGCGGCCACCCCGCGGGCGATGGACTTCCTCATGACTTCCTCCTTGTGATCAGGCGCCGACCAGCTTGAGCAGGTCGAACACCGGGGCCAGCCCACCGGGGATCCCGATGGTGGGGTCGAGCACCGAACCGAGGTCCACGCCCGGCAGCACCCAGATCGGCGTGCTCTCCGCGGCGGAGGCGACCCCGCCCGCGGCACCGGAGAACGCCGCCACGGCGGCGCCGGTCACCAGCACTCGCGAAACCAGTTTTTTCATTTCTCCTCCAAGGAAAAGCCGTGCTCAGGTGAGCAGCGGCAGGCTCACCGGGACCACGGTTGCCTTCGGCACCCACTGCCCGGCCAGCTCTTCGGTCATCGGCATGCCCGGCGCGTGCGCCTCGCCGGGTCCCATCGGCATCACCGTCACCTGGGCGGCGGCGTAGATCTGCACCTCACCCGCGACGGACTGCGTGCCCAGCCAGGACTGGAACCCGGCCATGGTGGGACTTTCGCCGCCGAAGGCGTTCCCGACGGCGACCGCGTAGCTCACCGGCAACTGCTCCCGCGGGTCGAACCGCAGCGGCACCGAGGTGGTGGTCACCGAGGTCGCCAGCGGGGTGTTGAGCAGCCACGGGGCGAGGTAGAGCCCGTGCGCGTAGACCGGGCTCTCCGCCTGTTGCGCACCGGCGGTGGTCAGCGCGCGGTGCGCCTCGGCCCAGCCGGAGACCGCGACCAGCGCGTTCTCCGGCTGCTGGTCGTCATCGATCCGCAGCTGCGCGGCGGCCGCCGCCTCCCGCACCACCCCGGCCGCCGCCACCCCGCGCGGGGAGTCGTCGGCCTTCAGCGTGATTCCCTTGGCACCGCGGGAATCCAGGAAGGTCACCAGTTTGCGCAGGGCGTCAGCGTCCTCCGTGGACAGTGCGTCGGCCGGACACGAGCCGAGCTCGTCGCGGCGGCCGGTGATCAACCCGCCGAGCGCGGCACTGGCGCATTCGGGGCCGTCGACCCCGGCGGCCAGTGCCGGGCCCGGCTGATCGCCGGTGTCCACGTCCACCGAGGTTTCCGCCGACCCGGTGCGCAGCAGCACCTCGCCGCGCCCGGCGGGCAGGTCGATCTCCGCCCAGGTCCCCTCGGCCCCGGCCCGGGGCAGCGCCCGGACCGGCGTGCCACCGGGCACCTGGACGTCGAGCTGATCCCCCGCGCCGGCCGGGAAGTGCACCAGGTTGCGCCCCGGCCGTTGCGGGCTGATCAGCAGCGGCACCCGCTGCCCGCCGAGCGACGCCTCACCGAGCACCGGCACGCCGGGGATCGGCAGCTCGGCGGGCCGCGGAATCGCCGCCAGCGCGCTGAAGGCGACAAAGCCCGCCACGATGCCCACCGTGCCGTAGCGGTAGATCCGGCCGGGCCGGATCGCCGCCGCGACCGTGACCAGCAACGGCAAGACCACCACCACCAGCAACGCGATGCCGAACGCGCTCTCGTGGACACGGCGGTCGAAGCCGATGCCGGAGGTGGCCAGGCGCACCGCACCGGCGAGCACGAGCAGCCCGCCGAGCGCGAGCGACAACGGCCCCGGCCGCAGGGAATCGGTGCGCAGCTGGTCCGCCGGGACGGCCACGGAGAGCACCGTGACCCCGAACCACGCGACCGCGGCGGCCACGTAGACGGTGTCGACGGCGAATTCCACTCCGGACCGCCCGGCGGCGGTTTCCACCACCAGCAACAGGATCAGTGCCGCCGACAGCCAGCGGGCCGGACCCGGCCTGCCCAGTGCCGACGGCACCGCGAGCACCAGGACCACGTGCACCGCGGCGCCCACCACGTTGATCTCCAGCACCGGCACCGAAACCGCGGCCAGCACGGCCGAAACCGCGGCGAGCACCCAGGTGAACACCGTCACGCGGAGCGGGAGCCGGTCCGCCAGCGGGCGCAGCAGCCCGGTTCCGGCGACAAAGGCCGTGCCGAGCAGCAGCACCAGCCGGAGCAGCAGCGCGGCGGTGTCGGCCCCGGCCGACCCGGTGACGCCGATGTGCGAGTGGTCCATGGCCCTACTTCACATCCGCGTCGGCGATCACGAACAACTCCGAGTGCGGTTTGGCGTTGCCGAACGACCCGTGCGGCCAGTCCTTCCGGTTGAAGTTGATGCCGACCTGACCGGAGAACTCGTCCTTGAAGTCGTTGTCCACGCTGACCTTGCCGTCCGGACCGAGGTTCAGCATGTTGACCTTGTGGTCACCGTCCAAACCGGACCGCGCGACGAAGTAGTTCGACACCGCGATCCGCTCCGGCGACTTGGTCTCGTGGTAGAAACCGTCGTCGCCGAGCTTGAAGTTGTCGTAGGCACCCCAGTGCGGACCCGCGGCCGGCTGGCCGGGATTGATCGGCGCGGCGCCCGCGACGGTCGGGCAGTCGCTTTCCGCGCCACCCGTCTGCGCTTCGGCCAGCGTGTCGATCTTGCACTTGAAGTCGGTGCCCGCGGCCAGCAGCTTCTGGATGTCCAGCACGTAGACACCACCGGTGGTGCCGGGATCGTTCGGCCCCAGCGAACCCTTGCCACGCCCGGAAATCGCGCGGTACAGGTACTTGTCGTCGGGGCTGGTCTGGATCCAGCCACCGTTCGAGCCACCACCGTTGGAGTCGTTGCCGGCGTGGATCGCCTTGTTGGCGGCCCCGTCGTCGAACACCTCGACCCACTTCGGTTCCTTGGCGGTGATGTCCGGCGTGTAGTGCACCGCGCCGCCCTGCATGGTCTGGGCGAACGCGCCCTTGTGGCCGGGCAGGTTGGTCACCGTCGTCTCCATCACCGCGCGGCTCTCGGCGTGCAGCGGGTCCGCCGGATCGGCGCGGGGGCCGTCCTGCAGGTAGGAGACCGCCTTCAGCTTCGGGTTGTCCCGCTCGGTGATGTCCCAGGTCCGCACGGTCGGGCGCCGCAGGTACGGCGACGGCTGCTTCACCGGGTCGAGAATGATGTTGCGTGGTTCGGCGTAGTCACTGGTGACCAGCGTGTTCAGGTCCTCGCGGGCCTGGATGCCGTGCGGGTTGGCACAGGTCGGTTTCCCGAGCTGTGGCAGGTTCGCGCACAGCTTCGCGTTGTCACCCTGCGGCGTCGCCGCCGACGTCTGCGACAGCACCTTGCCGGTCTGGTCGAACCGGACCAGCGCGCCGGGACTGCCGGCGAACCCGTTGCCGACGGCGACCTGCCCGTTGGCGTAGGCGTACGGGCCAGGCACCACCGGACCGCCCATGTAGGTGCCGTAGGCGGTGCCGTCCTTGAGCGTCCAGTACGCGTCGGGCACCGATCCACCGAGCGTGTTGGTCGGCAGGCTGATGCCCTTGAGCTTCAGTTCCGGCAACGCACTCACGTCGAATGCGTACGTCGCCGCGGCGAACAACGCGCCCGCGTAGATCGTGTCGCCCTTGTGCCACACGTACTGCATGTGGTGCGGCTCGTTCTCCACCAGCGGCCCGACGGTGGCGGTGTTGACCACCTTTCCGTAGGTGCTCGAACCTTCGGTCGCGTCGATCACGGCCAGGAAATCGGGGCCGGGCAAGGCATTGGTCACCTTGCCGAGACCACCGGCGAGCGAACCCGGCAGGTTCTTCACGTCCTTGACCACCGTGTCGGCGATGTTTTCGTCACCGGCCCAGACGAGCAGCCACTTCTTGCGCTGCTCACCTTCGGCGCGCGCGGTTTTCTGGCCGCCCACCAGGTGGTTCTTCACCCAGTACTGCTTGCCGTCCGAAGCCGTTTTGGCATCGGTGAAGGTCTGCACGTCGGCATAGGCCTCGGTGCTCGACCCCTGGTAGGTGACCGCGCCGACGGCGAGCACGCCCGCCAGTGCGCCGATCACGAGTTTTCGCCATCGAGGCGAAGTGGACAGCATGGATCAACCCCTATTCCTTCCGAATTGTGAATTCGAAAAATCACCCGCGGGAAAACACGCGGGTCAAGAGTGAGAAGGAGAGGAAATCAGGAAGCCGGACAGAGCGCGCTGGCTTGCTGGCGCAGGTCGACGTGCAAACGCCCGACCAGTGCGACTCGAATGGACATGCCCGGAATGTTCGCGGCACCCCCTGGGGGTGTCAATCAGGTGATCAAAGGATGGGACGCCACCGGAGGGAGCGGCTTTCCCGCCGTTCAGGGCAGCCCGGCCGCCTTTTCGGCCCCTTTGCTGCGCCGAACGGGCGAACTGTTCCCAGAGTCCGGACTGGGCCATCTGCCGGGCGCTCACCCCCGGTGACCGCCACCGGCACCAGGTCACCAGTCCCGTTATTCTTTCGTTACGGATTTTCCGGAACTCCGCCGCCCCGGCGCTGTTACCAAGAGCGCATGTCGCACATCCTCCGCAAGGTGCTCGCCGCCGCGGCGGCCGTTCTGGTCTCCGGCGCCACCTTCGCCGCGCCCGCTTCGGCGGCCCCGTCCCGTCCGTTCGTCGTGCTGAAGGACTTCGCCCCGACCATCCAGCACGACATCCGGTACTACGGCCCGCACAACTTCGTCGGCACGAAGGTCGACGGCTACCGCGAACCGCTGTGCATCCTCACCCGCCCGGCCGCCGAAGCGCTGCGGCGCGTGCAGTGGAAGATGCTCAGCCGCGGGTACACGCTGAAGGTCTACGACTGCTTCCGCCCGCAGCGCGCGGTCGACCACTTCGTGCGCTGGGCCAAGGACCTCGAAGACGAGAAGATGAAGCCCGAGTTCTATCCGAACGTGGCCAAGGACCGGCTGTTCGCCGACGGCTACATCGCGGAGAAGTCGGGCCACAGCCGGGGAAGCACGGTCGACCTGACCGTGGTGAAGCTGCCGCCGCGGCACCAGCGGCCGTACGTGCCCGGTGAACCGCTCGTGCCGTGCACCGCGCCGGCCGGCGAGCGCTTCCCCGACAACTCGGTGGACATGGGCACCGGTTTCGACTGCTTCGACACGCTCTCGCACACGGCGAACCCGCTGATCACCGGCCAGGCGCGCGAGCACCGCGACCTGCTGGTGAACGCCATGGCCGAGGCCGGATTCCGGAACCTGGCCGAGGAATGGTGGCACTTCACCCTCAACGACGAGCCGTATCCGGACACCTACTTCGACTTCCCGGTCTCCCGGAAGTCGGTGTACCAGCCCTAGATCCAGCCGTGATCGCGGGCGATGCGGGCGGCCTGGCCGCGGCTGCGCGCGCCCAGCTTCGCCATCGCCGACGAGGTGTAGTTGCGCACGGTGCCCGCCGACAGGTGCATCACCCGCGCGATCTCGGTGGCCGTGGTGGTGTCGTCGACCAGGCGCAGCACGTCCAGCTCGCGATCGGTCAGCGGGCAGTCGACCTCGGCGATCGCGTCGGCGGCGAACTCGGGGTCGACGTACCGCAGTCCTGAGTGGACTCGCCGGATCACGTCGGCGAGCAGCGACGCGGGTGCGGTTTTCGCCAGGAAACCCTTGGCACCGGAGGAAAGCGCCTGCCGCAGCACTCCCGGCCGCGCGTGCCGGGTGAGCATCACCGCGCGCACCGCCGGGTGGGCGGTGGCGATCCGGTCGAGCACGGCGAGGCCGTCGAGCACCGGCATCTCGTGGTCCACCACGAGCACGTCCGGCCGGTGCTCGGCGACCGCGGCCAGCGCCGCGGCCCCGTCCGGCACCCCGGCCACCACGGTCAGGTCCGGCTCCAGGTTGAGCAGCGACTCGATGGCCTGCCGGGTCAGCTGCTCGTCGTCGGCGAGCACGATGCGGATCACCTGGGCACCTCCGCCCGCACTTCGAAGGCATTGCCGTGGGGTTCGGCGCTGAACTCGCCGCCCGCTTCGGTGATGCGCCGGTTCAGCCCGCGCAGGCCCGAACCTTCGCGGCCGTCCTCCCGCATCGGCGCGACACCGTCGTTGCGCACGTGCAGCACCGCCCGGTCGCGGCGGATTTCCAGGCGCACCAGGCAATGGGTTGCGTCGGAGTGCCGGAGCAGATTGGTCACCGCCTCGCGGAGGACCCGGCCGAGCAGCTCGCCGGCCTCGGCACCGAGCCGTGCCGGGTCACCGGTGAACTGCCACCGGATGCCCGCCGATTCGAGCAGTCCGCGCGCCCCGGCCATCTCGATCACCAGCTCGGTGGACCGCCTGCCCTGCACCAGCGCGCGCACGTCGTGCACCGCGCCCCTGGCCAGCCGCTGCACCTCGTTGAGTTCGGCGCGGGACCGCTCGGGATCGACCTCGCTGAGCCTGCTGGCCAGCTCGCTCTTCAGCGACACGACTTCCAGCGCGTGCCCGAGGATGTCGTGCAGGTCTTCGGCGAGGCGCAGCCGTTCCTTGGTGGTGGCCAGTTCCGCCGCGTCGAGCCGGGCCTTCTCCAGTTCCAGGGTGAGCGTCCACTGCCGGAGCAGCAACACCTCGGCGTAGGTCATCAGCAGGGTCAGCACGAAGGTCATCACCGCCTGTCCCGGCACGCCGGACTGGCCGCTGACCAGCATGGTCACCGCCGCGGTGAGTCCCATCAGCGCCGCGAAGCCGACGCCGAAGCGCCAGCCCGCTTCGGGGAACCTCCCGATCAGCAGGTCGTGCCCGATCAGTCCGGCCGCCAGCGCCCACACCGCGCCGCGGCCGTCGATGCCGAACGCGGCGACCAGCAGCCCGCCCGCGAGAACCGTGAGCACCCCGGCCTGCCACCACGGCATCCGGCCGATCGGGCCGTCGATCGAGCGCACCGTCCAGTACCAATGCCCGAGTCCGGCCAGCGCCAGCCCGGCCACCAGGACCGCCAGGCGCACCGCGTCCGGCCGCTCCCGCGCCTCGGCCAGCAGCAGCACACTGCCGACCGCGAGCATCGTGAACACGATGTTGTACCGGGTGTAGCGGCGCAACGATTCGAGGGCGGCCTGATCCCGCCCCTTCACCCGCCACCTGATTCCGCGCACCGGCTCACACTAACCACAGATGACACCTGTCACGTCCCGCGCGTAGAACCGTCATCGGCACCGGTGACAGCGACGACTGGGTACGAAGGTCCCCGCGCGGCATCGTTTGGTGCCATGAACGCGATCGAGATTTCCGAACTGAAGTACTCCTACGACGACTTCACCGCGGTGGACGGCGTGGACTTCACCGTGCACTCCGGCGAGATCTTCGCGCTGCTCGGCACGAACGGCGCCGGCAAGACCACCACGCTGGAGATGATCGAGGGCTTCCGGCGGCCGGAGTCCGGCAGCATCCGGGTGTTCGGCCACGATCCGGCGCGGGCCAGATCGCGGTTGAAACCCCGGATGGGGGTGATGCTGCAACAGGCGGGACTGATCGAGGAGCTGTCCACCGCGGAAACCCTGCGGTTGTGGGGCGCGCTGAGCAGCCGCACCGACGACGTCGACGAGCTGCTGGACCGGGTGGAACTGGCGCACCGCCGCGACACCCGCGTCGAGCAGCTGTCCGGTGGTGAGAAGCGGCGGCTGGACTTCGCGCTGGCCACCTGGGGACGGCCGGAGCTGGTGGTGCTGGACGAGCCGACCACCGGACTGGACCCGGAGTCGCGGCAGCGGCTGTGGAAGACGGTCGAGCGGATGCGCGACGACGGCAGCACGATCCTGCTCACCACGCACTACCTGGAGGAGGCCGAGGCGCTGGCCGACCGGGTGGCGATCATGCACCAGGGCCGGATCTCGGTGGCCGGCACGCTGACCGACGTGCTCTCCGCGCACCCGTCGCGGATCACCGCGCTGGTGCCGGCCGCGGCGCTCGACCACCCGCTGCCGGTGTTCGACGGCCAGCTCGAATCCACTTTGGACGAACGCGGCGCGCTGCTGGTGGTGGAGACCGGCGCGTTGCAGGACGACCTCGGCCTGCTGCTCGACTGGGCCCGACGGCACGGCGTGGTGCTGGAGCGGCTGTCCGCGACGCAGGCGTCCCTCTCCGAAATCTTTCTCACGGTGGGAGCCGGACGATGACGATGATGCTGCGACACGGGTTGTTCGAGATCCGGCTGCTGTTCCGGCGCAAGCTCACCCTGGTCTCGGCGACGGTGATGCCGATCGGGTTGTGCGTGATGACCTGGTTGACCGTGCGCGACGCGCCACCGGAGAACTGGGGCTCACTGGTGGGCGACCGGTTCGCCATGCTGATGCTGTTGTCGGTGTTCATGACCAGCATGACCATCTACACCGCGCGGCGGCAGTCGCTGGTGCTCAAGCGGCTGCGGACCACCGAGCTGACCGACGCCGGGGTGATCGGCGCGATCACCATGCCGGTGGTGGTGATGGGCGTGGTGCAGGCGCTGATCTACTTCGGGTTCTGCCTGTACCTCGGGGCGCCGATGCCGGCGCACCCGTGGCTGGTGGTTCTGGGCATGGCGGCCGGGGTGCTGCTGACCGTCGCCGCGGGCATGGCGACGGCCGCGCTGAGCAAGAGCGTCGAAGCCACCCACGTGACCTCGTTCCCGGTGCTGGTCGGGGCGCTGGCGGGGCTGTTCATGGTGGGCTCGACGAACTCCGGTGTGGCCACCGCGGGGGTACTGATGCCCCTGCTCGGACCGGCCGACCTGCTCGCGAAGGGCTGGTCGGGCTTTGGCACCGGGCCGGTCCCGATCACCACGGCACTGGGCTCGACCCTGCTGTGGGCCGTCGTGTTCGCCGCGGTCATCGGCCGCTTCTTCAAATGGGAGCCGCGCTCATGAAGCACTTCGAAGTCCTGATGGGCACCAAGCTGGCCAAGACGCCCGGCGTGCAACTGGCCGTCGACCTGAGCGGACTGGCGCTGGCGGTCGCCATCCTGCTGATCGGCGGGGTGACGAACGCGTGGGCCTGGATCCTGCTGCCGGGCGGCCTGCTGATCGCGGCCATCGTGCGCACCGCCATCGTCGCCCGCCGAAACACCACCTGACCAGGAAAACCTGCTTTTGCCCGCAGAAGCCGATCCGCCCATCGGCTTCTGCGGGCAAAAGCAGGTTGGTCACCTTCGTGCTGGTTGGGGCGTCAGGGGATTGTGTTCTTGTTGCACCTGGACTCCAGTGCCCACCGCGCCGGCGAGTCCGTCACTCGCCGGCTCACCGACGTGTTCGCCCGTCGCTGGCTGGCCGGGCATCCGGCCGGCGCGTCGAACGACACGGCACGGCGAAGAACGCTGAAGAACTGATCCAGACCGCGGCCGAGCGCCGCGAATGGACCTTGACCCGCGAGCTGGTCGACGAGGTGCTCGCCGGCGGCTCGCCGTTGCTCGCCGGCTTGCGGGTGGTCGTGGTGACCGCGTGCGGCGGCGCCTACGGGCCGGGCACGAACGCGGAGAGCCGGGACTTCCTCACCCCGTACCTGCGGTCGTACTTCGGCAAGCAGGGCGTGCCGACGGCGAACATCGAGATCGTCACGGCCGACATGACGCTGGCTTCGCTCGTCCCCGGCCGGGAACACCTGAAACCGGCGGCGGCCGCCTCACTCGCCGCCGCCCGGAACCGCCTGATCCGCCTCGCCGAATCGAGCTGAGCCCGAAAAGTGTAGAGCCCCCGCTCCCAGGAAGGGAACGGGGGCTCTCGCGGGTAACGCGTGTTTACCGGAAGTCGCGACCGAAGTCGTAGTCGTCCAGCGGGACGGCGGCACCGGTGCCGGTGCCGAAGACGTCCGGGGTGTAGTAACCGTCGTCGTAGGACGGGATCGCGTAAGCGGCGACCCGCGCCTCCTCGGTCGGCTGCACCTGGATGTTCCGGTACTTGTTGATACCGGTACCGGCCGGGATCAGCTTACCGATGATCACGTTCTCCTTGAGGCCCACGAGCTTGTCCGAGCGGCCGTTGATGGCCGCGTCGGTCAGCACGCGGGTGGTCTCCTGGAACGACGCCGCCGACAGCCACGAGTCCGTGGTCAGCGAGGCCTTCGTGATCCCCATCAGCACCGGGCGACCCGACGCCGGCTCGCCGCCCTCGGCGACCGCGGCCCGGTTCGTCGCCTCGAACTTGGTCCGCTCGGGCAGCTCGCCCGGCAGGAAGTCCGTGGCACCGGAGTCGATGATCGTCACGCGGCGCAGCATCTGCCGCACGATGACCTCGATGTGCTTGTCGTGGATCGACACACCCTGCGCCCGGTACACCTTCTGGACCTCGTCCACCAGGTGCATCTGCGCCTCGCGGGGACCCATCACGCGGAGCACCTCGTGCGGGTCCGGCGTGCCCTCGAGCAGCTGCTGGCCGACCTTGACGTGGTCGCCGTCGCCCAGCGGGCCGTCCGGGGTGTTCGCCAGCCGCTGCCGCTTGGACAGCTTGTCGAACACGATCTCCTCCGACCCGTCGTCCGGGATCAGGGTGATCTTCCAGAACCGCTCGCTCTCCTCGATCCGCACGCGGCCGTCGACGTCGGCGATCGGCGCCTTGCCCTTCGGCACGCGGGCCTCGAACAGCTCCTGGACACGCGGCAGACCGGTGGTGATGTCGTCACCGGCGACGCCACCCTGGTGGAAGGTACGCATGGTCAGCTGCGTACCCGGCTCACCGATCGACTGGGCGGCCACGATGCCCACCGCCTCGCCGACGTCCACCAGCTGACCGGTCGCCATCGAGCGGCCGTAGCAGGTGGCGCAGATGCCGACGGCCGACTCGCAGGTCAGCACGGAGCGGACCTTGACCTTCGAGATGCCGCTGGAGATCAGCTTCTCGATGGCCGGGTCGCCGAGGTCGTCACCGGCGTTGAGCACCACGTTGCCGCTGGAGTCGGCCGCGTCGGCCGCCAGGGTCCTGGCGTAGACGCTGGTCTCCACGTGCTGGTCGCGCAGCACCTTGCCGCCACCGATGTCCTCACCGATGATCATGTTGATGCCGCGGGTGGTGCCGCAGTCGACCTCGCGGACGATGACGTCCTGCGAGACGTCCACCAGACGACGGGTCAGGTAACCCGAGTCGGCGGTACGCAGCGCGGTGTCGGCCAGACCCTTACGGGCACCGTGCGTGGCGATGAAGTACTCCGCCACCGACAGGCCCTCACGGAAGTTCGCCTTGATCGGGCGCGGGATGTACTCACCCTTCGGGTTCGACACCAGACCACGCATACCGGCCAGCGAACGGACCTGGGTCATGTTGCCCGCCGCCCCGGACTTCACGATCACCGAGATCGGGTTGTCGTCGGGGAAGTGCGCCTCCATCACCTTGGCGACGTCCTCGGTCGCCTGGGTCCACACCTTGACCAGCTCGTTGTTGCGCTCGGCGTGCGAGAGCTGACCACGCTGGTAGCGCTTCTCGACCTGGTCGGCCTTGCCCTCGTACTCCTCGAGAATGCCCTTCTTCTCGTCGGGCACCAGCACGTCGGAGATGGCGACGGTGACCCCGGACCGGGTGGCCCAGTAGAAACCGGCGTCCTTGAGGCGGTCCAGGGTCTGCGCGACCTGGGTCATCGAGTACCGCTCGGCGAGGTCGTTCACGATCGCGGCCTGCCGCTTCTTCGGCATCGGCTCGTTCACGAACGGGTAGTCCGCCGGCAGCAGCTCGTTGAACAGCACGCGGCCCAGGGTGGTCTCGGCCAGCCACGGCTTGCCGGGCTCCCAGCCCTTCTCGGCCAGGCGCGCCTCGTCGGCCTTGGCGGGCTGACGGTCCTTGACCCGGATCTTGATCGGCGCGTGCAGGCTGATCGCCTTGCGGTCGAAGGCCATGATGGCCTCGGCCGGCGAGGAGAAGGCCTGCCCGGCACCCTCGGCGTCCTCGGTGAGGCGGGTCAGGTGGAACAGCCCGGTCACCATGTCCAGACGCGGCATCGCCAGCGGGCGACCCGACGCCGGGGAGAGGATGTTGTTCGCCGACAGCATCAGGATGCGGGCCTCGGCCTGTGCCTCGGCCGACAGCGGCAGGTGCACCGCCATCTGGTCACCGTCGAAGTCCGCGTTGAACGCCTCGCAGACCAGCGGGTGCAGCTGGATGGCCTTGCCCTCGACCAGCTGCGGCTCGAAGGCCTGGATACCGAGGCGGTGCAGGGTCGGCGCGCGGTTCAGCATCACCGGGTGGCCGGTGATGACCTCTTCGAGCACGTCCCACACCTGCGGGCGCGAGCGCTCCACCATCCGCTTGGCGGACTTGATGTTCTGCGCGTGGTTCAGGTCGACCAGCCGCTTCATCACGAACGGCTTGAACAGCTCCAGCGCCATGTCCTTCGGCAGACCGCACTGGTGCAGCTTCAGCTGCGGCCCGACGATGATCACCGAACGGCCGGAGTAGTCCACGCGCTTGCCGAGCAGGTTCTGGCGGAACCGGCCCTGCTTGCCCTTGAGCAGGTCGGACAGCGACTTCAGCGGGCGGTTACCGGGACCGGTCACCGGGCGGCCGCGGCGGCCGTTGTCGAACAGCGCGTCGACGGCCTCCTGCAGCATCCGCTTCTCGTTGTTCACGATGATCTCGGGCGCGCCGAGGTCGATCAGCCGCTTGAGCCGGTTGTTCCGGTTGATCACGCGGCGGTACAGGTCGTTCAGGTCCGAGGTGGCGAAGCGGCCACCGTCGAGCTGCACCATCGGGCGCAGGTCCGGCGGGATGACCGGCACGGCGTCGAGCACCATGCCACGCGGGTCGTTGCCGGTGACCTGGAAGGCCGCCACCACCTTGAGCCGCTTGAGCGCGCGGAGCTTCTTCTGCCCCTTGCCGTTGCGGATGGTGTCGCGCAGGTTCTCCGCCTCGGCGGCCACGTCGAACTCGGCGGCCAGCTTCTGGATGGCCTCCGCGCCCATGCCACCGGTGAAGTACTCGCCGTAGCGGTCGATCAGCTCGCGGTAGAGCAGCTCGTCCGCGATCAGCTGACGGGGCTCGAGCTTGGTGAAGGTGGTCCAGACCTCTTCGAGACGGTCCAGCTCACGACCGGCGCGGTCGCGGAGCTGGCGCATCTCGCGCTCGCCGCCCTCCTTGACCTTGCGGCGGACGTCGGACTTGGCGCCCTCCGCCTCCAGCTCGGCCAGGTCGGCTTCCAGCTTCTGCGCACGGGCCTCGATGTCGGCGTCACGCTTGAGCTCGAGGTTCTTGCGCTCGACACCGATCTCGTTCTCGAGCGTCGGCAGGTCGTTGTGCCGCAGCTCGGTGTTCACGCCGGTGATCACGTAGGCCGCGAAGTAGATGATCTTCTCGAGGTCCTTCGGGGCCAGGTCGAGCAGGTAACCCAGCCGCGACGGCACCCCCTTGAAGTACCAGATGTGGGTGACCGGGGCGGCCAGCTCGATGTGGCCCATCCGCTCACGGCGCACCTTGGCGCGGGTCACCTCGACGCCGCAGCGCTCGCAGATGATGCCCTTGAAGCGGACCCGCTTGTACTTACCGCAGTAGCACTCCCAGTCGCGGGTCGGACCGAAGATCTTCTCGCAGAAGAGCCCGTCCTTCTCCGGCTTGAGCGTGCGGTAGTTGATGGTCTCCGGCTTCTTCACTTCACCGAAGGACCACTGGCGGATGTCGTCAGCGGTGGCGAGGCCGATCCGGAGCTCATCGAAGAAATTGACGTCCAGCACGTCGTTGCATCCCCTTGGGGTTGTTTCGAATAGCGGGGGGCGGCTGACCCGGCTGCTGCTCGCGGGAGGCGGGCAGCAGCCGGGTCGCGCGGTCATTGAACGACGTCGTCCACCGAGGGCGACTCGTTGCGGGACAGGTTGATGCCGAGGTTCGCCGCGGCGCGCTCGAGGTCCTCGTCGTCGGAGTCGCGCATCTCGATCGCCGCACCGTCGGAGGACAGGACCTCCACGTTGAGGCAGAGCGACTGCAGCTCCTTCAACAGCACCTTGAACGACTCCGGGATACCCGGCTCCGGGATGTTCTCGCCCTTGACGATGGCTTCGTACACCTTCACCCGGCCGATCACGTCGTCCGACTTGATCGTCAGCAGTTCCTGCAGCGTGTAGGCCGCGCCGTAGGCCTGCATCGCCCAGCACTCCATCTCACCGAAGCGCTGACCACCGAACTGCGCCTTACCACCCAGCGGCTGCTGGGTGATCATCGAGTACGGGCCGGTGGAGCGGGCGTGGATCTTGTCGTCGACCAGGTGGTGCAGCTTCAGGATGTACATGTAGCCGACCGAAACCGGGTACGGGAACGGCTCGCCGGAGCGGCCGTCGAGCAGCACCGCCTTGCCGTCCGGGCGGACCATGCGCTCGCCGTCGCGGTTGGGCTTGGTCGCCGACAGCAGACCCGTCAGCTCCTCCTCCTTGGCGCCGTCGAACACCGGGGTCGCGGTGTTCGTGCCCGGGTCCACGTCGTGCAGCTCCTCGGGCAGGTTCTTGGCCCAGTCGGGGTTGCCCTCGACCTTCCAGCCCTGCGACGCCAGCCAGCCGAGGTGCAGCTCGAGGATCTGGCCGATGTTCATTCGTCGCGGCACACCGTGGGTGTTCAGCACCACGTCGACCGGGGTGCCGTCCTCCATGAACGGCATGTCCTCGACCGGCAGGATCTTGCCGATGACACCCTTGTTGCCGTGGCGGCCGGCGAGCTTGTCGCCGTCCTGGATCTTGCGCTTCTGGGCCACGTAGACGCGGACCAGCTCGTTGACGCCAGGGGGCAGCTCGTCGTCGTCCTCGCGGGAGAACACCCGGATGCCGATGACCTTGCCGGTCTCACCGTGCGGCACCTTGAGCGAGGTGTCGCGCACCTCGCGGGCCTTCTCGCCGAAGATCGCGCGGAGCAGGCGCTCCTCCGGGGTCAGCTCGGTCTCACCCTTCGGCGTGACCTTGCCGACCAGGATGTCGCCGTCGCGGACCTCGGCACCGATCCGGATGATGCCGCGCTCGTCGAGGTCGGCCAGTACCTCCTCGGAGACGTTCGGGATGTCCCTGGTGATCTCCTCGGCACCGAGCTTGGTGTCGCGGGCGTCGATCTCGTGCTCTTCGATGTGGATCGAGGTGAGCACGTCGTCCTGCACGAGGCGCTGCGACAGGATGATCGCGTCCTCGTAGTTGTGGCCCTCCCACGGCATGACCGCGACGAGCAGGTTCTTGCCGAGCGCCATCTCACCGTTCTCGGTGGACGGGCCGTCGGCGATGACCTGACCCTGCTCGACCCGGTCGCCCTCGTTGACGATCGGGCGGTGGTTGAAGCAGGTGCCGTGGTTGGAGCGGCGGAACTTGTACAGTCCGTAGCTCTTCCGCGTGCCGTCGTCGTGCATGATCGTGATCAGGTCGGCGGAGAGCTCCTCGACCACACCGGCCTGCTCGGCGACGAGCACGTCACCGGCGTCGACCGCGGCCCGCAGCTCCACCCCGGTGCCGACCAGCGGCGCCGAGTTGCGCAGCAGCGGCACGGCCTGGCGCTGCATGTTCGCGCCCATCAGCGCGCGGTTCGCGTCGTCGTGCTCGAGGAACGGGATCATCGCCGTCGCGACCGACACCATCTGGCGCGGCGAGACGTCCATGTAGTCCACGTCCAGCGGGTCGATCAGCTCGACCTCGCCGCCCTTCTTGCGGACCATGACGCGGTCCTCGAGGAAGTTGCCCTCGTTGTCGATGACGGCGTTGGCCTGCGCCTTGACGAACCGGTCCTCCTCGTCCGCGGTGAGGTAGTCGACCTGGTCGGTGACCCGGCCCTCGACCACCTTGCGGTACGGGGTCTCGATGAACCCGAACGGGTTGACCCGCGCGTAGGAGCACAGCGAGCCGATCAGGCCGATATTCGGGCCTTCCGGCGTCTCGATCGGGCACATCCGGCCGTAGTGCGACGGGTGGACGTCGCGGACCTCCATGCCGGCGCGCTCACGGGACAGACCGCCGGGGCCGAGCGCCGACAGGCGGCGCTTGTGGGTCAGCCCGGACAGCGGGTTGTTCTGGTCCATGAACTGCGAGAGCTGCGAGGTGCCGAAGAACTCCTTGATCGCCGCCACCACCGGGCGGATGTTGATCAGGGTCTGCGGGGTGATCGCCTCGACGTCCTGGGTGGTCATCCGCTCGCGGACGACGCGCTCCATGCGGGAGAGGCCGACCCGGATCTGGTTCTGGATCAGCTCGCCGACGGTGCGCAGGCGGCGGTTGCCGAAGTGGTCGATGTCGTCGGTCTCGACCGGGATCGTCTGGTCGCCGACGGTCATCTTGTCCTCGCCGGCGTGCAGCCGGACCAGGTACTCGATGGTGGAGACGATGTCCTCTTCGGTCAGCGTCCCGGTGTCGTACGGCGTGGTCAGGCCCAGCTTCTTGTTGACCTTGTACCGGCCCACCTTGGCCAGGTCGTAGCGCTTGTCCTTGAAGAAGAGGTTCTCCAGCAGGGTCTGCGCGCTCTCCTTGGTCGGCGGCTCGCCGGGGCGCAGCTTGCGGTAGATGTCGAGCAGGGCCTCGTCGGTGCCCGCGGTGTGGTCCTTCTCCAGGGTCGCCATCAGGGTCTCGGAGAAGGAGAAGCGCTCGCGGATCGCCTCGGTGGTCCAGCCGAGCGCCTTCAGCAGCACGGTGACCGGCTGGCGGCGCTTGCGGTCGATGCGGACGCCGACGGTGTCGCGCTTGTCCACGTCGAACTCGAGCCACGCGCCGCGGCTGGGGATGATCCTGGTGCTGAAGACGTCCTTGTCGGTGGCCTTGTCGACGCTGGAGTCGAAGTAGACACCGGGCGAGCGGACCAGCTGGGACACCACGACACGCTCGGTGCCGTTGATCACGAAGGTGCCCTTGTCGGTCATCACCGGGAAGTCACCCATGAAGACCGTCTGGCTCTTGATCTCGCCGGTGTTGTTGTTGACGAACTCGGCGGTGACGAACAGCGGCGCCGCGTACGTCATGTCCTTGTCCTTGCACTCCTCGACCGAGGCCTTGACCTCGTCGAAGCGCGGGTCGGAGAAGGAGAGGGACATGGAGCCGGAGAAGTCTTCGATCGGGGAGATCTCGTTGAGGACCTCCTCCAGACCGCCGACCGGGTTCTCTTCGCCTTCCTCGACGCGGCGTTCGAACCACGCCTCGTCGCCGGTGAACCATTCGAATGACCGGATCTGCACGTCCAGCAGGTTCGGAGTGCTCAGCGGCTCGCGGATCTTCGCGAAGGACACCCGCTTGGGGGCGCCGGGGATCGCCGAGAGCTCTGGAGACTCCGAAGCAGATACAGCCGAGGTGGTCGCAGCAGTGGCCTGGTTCGCGGGAGAGACTGCCAAGATGCGTCCTTCCAGGGACAATGAGCGGCTGACAGACGCGCTAGCAGGGCGTAACACGGACTGTCAAGGGTGCGGTGGTGCCGACCATCCTAGCTGCCTGCTTCGGGCAGCCTGAAAGAGGGCAGCGCAAAGAAGCAGTCTAGCCCCGAAGGCCGCGCTTGTCGAGGGGGCACGCCCGACGGGGGCCCAGCCTCATACGCCTGCCTTCCACGACGCCGGTTTCCCGGTGTCCACCGGCCCTGCTCCTCCCGCACGAGGCGGGCCGTTGGGAGTAAGCGTGACCCCCCGGAGACCGCGAGTCAAGATGCCACTCCCGCCAGGAGGCCAAACCGCAGGTTCGCGAGCGGATTTTCCGCCGGATGGCGGAGCGTGCAGCCCCCTTGTGCACAGAGTCACAAGCGCTCGGCGTGCTCCCACCAGGCCTTTAACCCCCCTCGACCGGCTTTTGCCCGCGGAAGCGGGGTGGGTCGGGGGCGGTTCCGGGGGTGTCACGAGTGTGGCTTCGGTGACGCGTGATGTCTCGTCGGGGATACGGCTGCCCGGGGAGCGACGCGGCTCGCTGAGGGCGCTCAGCGCCAGCGGGCGCGCTTGAGCGCCCGTTCGGGCGCCCAGCTGTGCGAGCAGGGCGCCCGAACGGCACCAAGGAGGAGGCTCAGTTCCCCGGAGCGGGCGGAGCACCCGGCGCCGGGGCCGGGGTGGTGGGCTGGGCTGGTTGGCCACCCGAGTAGGTGTTCAGGTCGGTGATCTTCCACTTCCCGTCGCGCAGCTCGGTGGTGAACCACATCTGCGCCCCGCCTGCCGAGGTCTGGTTCTGCGCGGTCCGCGTCGAGGTCTGGTCGGCGGAGACCATCACCTTCGCCCGGTCTCCGTCCAGCAGCACCACCGCGCTCCGCGTGACCTTCATGGTCACCACCATCTTCTGCTCCGGCGCGAGCCGCTTCACCTCGCCCATGAAGCCGTTGTACTTCTGCCGGACCTCGTCGTTGACCAGCAGGTCGTTCGCCGCGTTCTCGGTCTTGGCGATGTCGTTGAAGTCGTACGAGAACAGCGCCTCGGCCGCGCTCGTCACGGCCTGCTTGACCTGCGCGGTCTTCGCCACGTCGAGCAGCGCGGTGTTGTCCGTCGACGCGGAGACCTCGCTCTCCTCGATCTTGAACCACACGGCCAGCCCGGCGAACACCACGGCGGCCACCAGCAGCAACGCGATCAGCACGCCACCGCGCTTCCGCTTCGCCGGGAAGACCTGGGCGAACGGCTCCGCCGCGACGGGTTCTTCGACCTCGTCTTCCGAGGACGGCTTGAGCACACCGGTGTCCCGCGCCTTCGCCTTGGGCCGCGGGCTCGGCTTCGCCTTGGCCGGAGCCTCCTCCGAGGCCGCGTCCTCCGCGGGTGCCTCATCGGTCTCCACGACATCGGTGTCCGCAGCCTCGGCAACGTCAGCCTTGGCGACCTCAGCCTCGGCGGCCTCGGGCTCGACCACGTCGGTCTCAGCGGCGTCGGCAACCGAAGCCTGAGCAACCTCAGGCTCGGCAGGCTCCGCGGGCGCCGGCGCCGGGCGCGGCTTCGGGCTGGGCCGGTTCAGTGACTGGGTCTCGGACTCCGCGCCGGGCCTGCGGATGCCGGCCACCTTGGGCCGCCGCACCGGGGTGTTGCCGGGGCGGGGCGGCTGGCGACGGTTGGCCATCAGTACAAGCTCCTCACTGCTGTCCGGCGCCGACGACGGGGACGTTGCCGATGCTCGACAGTTTCCACTCGTCCCCGACCCTGGTCATCTCGATCTCCACGCGCAGCGACTTGACCCCCTTCTGGGTGCCCTGAGTCACGTCCGTGGACAGCGCCACCAGGCAGGTCGCCTTGCCCTCGTGCTCGTTCAGCTCCTCCACCGCGATGTCCTGCACGGTGGACACCACCACCGTCTTCGCCTGGCCGATCGCCTCGCGGAACTTGCCCTCGGACTCGCGGGCCTGCTGCTGGATCGTGCCGGTGGACAGCTCCTGCTGCTTCTGGAAGTACTGGTCGAGGTTGTTGTAGTCGAACTCGGTGAACGCCTTCACCGCGGCCGTGCCGGCGACCAGCACCTCGTCCCGCGCCTGGGCCAGTTCGGCGTCGTCGCCGGTGGCCGCGACGATCCACTGGACGCCGAAGATCGCCGCCGCCAGGAAGGCCGCGGTGGCCAGCGCCGCCGCGCCGAGCAGCAGCGGGCGCGAGCGGTCCCGCGGCTCGGGGGTCTTGACCACGACCTCGTCGGTCGCCGCCGCGTCCTGCTCCGAATCCATAACTCTCCAGACGAAAAACGGTTGCTCAGCCGGGCAGGCCGAACAGCGAGGGCAGGCTGGTCAGGCTGAGCCCGGGGCTGCCCGCGATCCCGGGCACCCCGCGCAGCGCGGCCAGTTCCTCCTGGGAGCGGTTGGCGTTGGCCTTCAGCTCCGCGTCGGACGGCACCACCGGCACCCCGTTGTACGGTGCGTTCTGCGAACCGCGGACGTTGATCGGGCTGCCCTTGGGTTCCGCACAGTACGCATCGGTCTTCGCCGGGCGCGGGGTGAGGTCCTCTGGCCGGTTCCCGGTGCGGAACTCGTCCACGCCCCGGTAGCCCTTGGTGCACGACGGCGGGTCGAACAGGTTCAGCGCCAGCCCGAGGTGCGCGGTGCCGTCGTCCGGCGCCACCGTCTGCGCGCCGACCGACAGCAGCGGATAGGTGACCAGTCCCTGCTCCAGCCCGTCCAGCCGGGTGACCAGCAGGTTCGACGTGGTGAGCAGGTTCGCCACCACGGCGCCGAGGCCGGGTCCGGTCTCGTGAACCACCTCGCTGATCTGAGTGGCGACCTGCGGGGTCACGCCGATCACCTTGCGGAGGTCGCCGTCGGAGTTCTTCAGCGTCTCCGAAAGCTTGTTCAGGTCACCGCTGAACGAGGCGAACGACCCGGCCAGGTCGTTCTGCGTCTCGAGCACCTTGCCGCCCTGCTCCAGCAGGTTGACCGTCGCCGGCAGGTTCTCCTGCGCGGCCCTGGTGAAGTCGCGGGCGGTGTCCATCAGCACCTGGAGGTCGTCGCCGGTGCCGCGGAAGGCGTCGTAGGACTCGTCGACCACGGTGCGCAGCGCGCCGGTGGGCACCGAGGAGGCCAGGCTGTCCAGGTCGCCGAGCACCTGGTCGGTGGGCACCGGGGTGACCACGCGATCGGCCGGGATCACCGAGCCCTCCGCCAGGAACGGCCCGTTCTCGTGCTTCGGCCGCAGATCCACGAACTGCTCACCGACCGCGGACCGGTTGACCACCATCGCCTGCAGGTCGGACGGGATCTCCGGCATGTCCGGATCGATGTTCAGCTCGGCCTGCAAGCCGCGCTCGGTCAGCGACAGCTCGCCGACCCGGCCCACGTTGTAACCGCGGTAGGTGACCTCGGCGTTGGTGAAGATCCCGCCGCTGGAGTCGAGCTGCAGGTGGACGGTGTAGCCGCCCTGGCCGAACACCTTGCCCACGTCGGTGAACCGGAACAACGCGTACACGATGGACAGCACGGCGATCACGAAGAAGGCCACCAGCTGCAGCTTCGTCCTGCGCACCAACATCAGCCGGCACCTCCCGAAAGCACGTCGAAGATGCCACCGATGCCGGTCTGCTGCGGCGCCGGGGCCTGCCCGCCGGTCGGCGCGGCAGGCGCACCGGTGCCGATCGGCGTCGAAGTCGGCAGCGGCAGCAGCGGCGGTGCGTTCGGATCGACGCCGTTCTGCCCGCCGGTCAGCCCGAGCCCCTCGGGCAGGATGTCCTGCAACGGGTTCTGCCTGCTGCGGCCCAGGTTCGCCAGCACCTCGTTGAGGTTCAGGTCGATCTTGGCGTAGAGGTTGAAGTAGTCGCCCTTCACGCCGTCGACGGCCGCGTCGCTGAACGGGAAGGTCAGCAGCAGTTCGAGCGCCTTCGGCAGGTCGTTCCCGGCCTCACCGAGCTTCTGCAGCGTCGGCTGCAGCGCCTTGAGGTTGGCGACCAGGTCCTCCTGGCTCTTGTTCACCGTGTCGGTGGCGACGCCGGACAGGTCGTTGAGCGCCTGCAGCATGGTGACCAGCTGCCCGCGCTGGTCCTCCAGCGCCTTCAACCCCGGTCCGAGGTTGTCCAGCGCACCGGCGATCTGGTCGCGCTGGCCGTTCAGGGTGGACGAGAGCCGGTTCAGCCCGTCGAGCGCGCGGGTGATGTTCGACGACTGCTCGTCCAGGCTGGTGACCAGGTCGTTGGCGTTGTTGAGCAGGTTCTTCAGGTCCGGTGCGCGGCCCTCGGTGGCCGCGTTCAGCTCCTTGGTGATGGTGTTGAGCTGCTCCACGCCACCACCGTTGAGCAGCATGGACAGCGCGCCGAGCACCTCCTCCACCTCGACGTTGCGATTGGTCCGCTCGACCGGGATGAGCATGCCGTCGGCGAGCCGTTCCTGCGCCTTGCCCTCGGCGGGCGGGCTCAGCTCGACGTACTTCTCGCCGAGCAGGCTCGACTGGCGCAGGTTCGCCAGCGCGTTCGACGGCAGCTCCACGTTCCCGTTGACCAGCACGCTGACCTCGGCGGTCCAGCCGTCCGGCGCCAGCCCGATGCTCTCCACCCGGCCGACCGGCACCTCGTTGAGCTTCACCCCGGCCTGCGGGATCAGGTCGAGCACGTCCCGGAACTGCACCTTCACCGTGTACGGGTGGTCGCCGAGATCGGCGCCGCCGGGCAGCGGGATGTCGTAGATGCCGGTGAACCCGCAGCCGGACAGGGTCACCGCGGCGACCGCGCCGATCGCGGCGAAACCCGTGCGCCTCAGCTTCACTGGACACCTCCCGACATCACGTCGACCAGCGGCAACGGCAACGGCGGTGCCTCGCCCTTCTTGGCCGCGGCCACCACCTGCGCCACCGAGGGCAGCGGCAGCGCGCCGTCGAGCACCGGCTGCAGGCCCTTGCACAGGTCGCCGACCAGGTCGAGCTGGTCCGGGGTCTGCTTGAGCAGGTTGCACACCATCAGCACCGGCGGCTGGGTCAGCTCGTTCAGGTTCGCCCTGGCGTCGAGCGTGCCGGAGGAGGCGTTGTAGGTGTTGACCAGGTTGCCCAGCGCCACCGGCGCCACGTCCAGGATCTCGGCCAGCGCGCCGCGCTGGTCGACCAGCGTCCTGGTGATGCTGGCCAGCTTGTCCACATTGGACTTGAGCTTGTCGCGGTTCTTCTCCACGAAGGCCTGCACCTGCTCCAGCGTCGGGCCCAGCTGCTGGACCGTCTCGGCCAGGTTGCCGCGCTCGTCGGCGAGGAAGCCGGTGACGTCGGCGAGCTGCTTCTCGAACTCCCGGATCTGGCCGTCGCTGTTGGCCAGCGTGGTGGAGAAGTCGCCAAGGTTCCGGACGGTGGCGAACAGGTCGTCCTTGTTGCCCGCCAGCGTGCCGGAGGCCTGGCCGAGCCGGGTGATCGTGTCGTGCAGCGCCTGGCCGTTGCCGTCGAAGTTGTCGGCGAGCGTGGTCAGCAGGGTGTTCAGCGAACCGTCCTTGTTCACCCCGTTCGGGCCGAGCGCCTGGCTGACCCGGCTCAGGCTGGCGTAGAGGTCGTCCACCTCGAGCGGCACCGCGGTGCGCTCGATCGGGATGGTCGCGCCCTCCTCGATGACCGGCCCGCCGGTGTGCGCCGGGGTCAGCTGCACGTACCGGTCGCTGACCAGCGACGGCGACACGATCACCGCCTGCGCGTCGGCGGGCACGGCGACCGCGCGGTCGTACTCCATGGTCACGCGGACCCGGTCGCCCATCGGCTCGACCTTGTCCACGGTGCCCATCTGCACACCGAGCATGCGCACGCTGTTGCCCTCGTACAGGCCGACCGCGGTGGGGAACCAGGCGGTCAGGTGCTTGCGGCCGGGATCCTTCAGCGTCCACCACAGGCCACCGGCCACCAGCAGCGCCAGCACGCAGGCCACGCTCAGCCAGCGGGCCACGTTCATTCCGAAGCGGGTATCGGTCATTTCGCGTTGCACCCGTCTTCGTTGATCGGGCCGACGGACGGCAGCAGCAGGCCGCAGATGTAGTTGTCGAACCAGCGCCCGTTGCCGATGGTGTTGTTGAAGACCCGGATGAACGGGGCGAACTCGCGCAGGCCCGCCGCCAGCGCGTCCTGGTTGCGCTGGAGCATCGAGGTGAGCTGGTCGAGCTGGGTGAGCACCGGGTCCAGCTGGGCGTCGTTGTCGTCGATCAGCCCGCGCAACTCGGTGGAGAGCGTCTTGGTGCCCTCCAGCAGCTTGCTGATCGCCTCCTTGCGCTTGCCGACCTCGTCGAGCAGCTTGTTGCCGTCCTGGATCAGCCTGGTCACCTCGGCGTCGCGATCGACCAGGGTCTGGCTGACCTGCTTGGTGTTGGACAGCAGCTGGGCCAGCTGGTCGTCGCGCTTGGCGATGGTGTCGGACAGCTCGGACAGGCCCGACAGCGCGCCCTTCACGTCGTCCGGGGTGTCGGAGAAGGTCTCCGAGAGCACGTCGAAGCTCTTCGCCAGCTGGGTGGTGTCGATCTCGTCGACCGTGCCGGACAGCCCGCGGAAGGCCTCCAGCACGTCGTACGGCGAGGCGGTGCGCTCACGCGGGATGGCCACGCCGGGGTCGAGCACCTCGTCGCCGATCGGGTCGAGCGCCAGGTACTTCTGCCCGAGCAGGGTCTTCAGCTTGATCGCCGCGCTGGTCTTGTCGCCCAGCCAGGCGTCCTTGACCTTGAACGAGACGCGGACCTTGTCCCCGGCCAGCTCGATGTCGGAGACCGCGCCGACCTTGACCCCGGCGATCCGGACCTCGTCGTCGGGCACCAGCCCGGCCGCCTCGCCGAACTCGGCGGTGTAGCTGGTGCCGCCACCGATCACCGGCAGGTCCTCGGAGTTCAGCGCGGCGAGCACACCGAGCACGATCACCGCGATGCCGGCCAGCGCGATGGGAATGGGGTTGCGTTGCTGGAAGCTCTTCATCCGCCGCACCGCTCTCGGTTGACCGGCGCGATCGGCAGGTTGATCGGCTGGCTGATCAACGGCGGCAGCGCCACGCTGCCGGTGACTTCACAGGCGAAGAAGTTGAACCAGGAGCCGTAGTCGGCGGTCCGGCTCAGCGTGGACACCTTGTACGGCAGGAACTGGATGAAGTGCTCCACCACCGGCTCGTTCTTGTTCAGGTTCTCGGTCAGCGTGCCCAGCGCGGCGATGTCGTTCTTCAACGGCTCGCGTGCCTCGCTGAGCAGGCCGGACGTGGTCTCGGCGAGCCCGCCGAGCGAGTCGATCGCGTCCCCGATCGGCTTGCGGTCCTCGGCCAGGCCGGAGACCAGCCGCTGGAGCGTGGCGATCAGGTCGGACAGCTGCGGGGTGCGCTGGTTGATCGTGTCCAGCACGCCGTTGAGGTTCGTGATCACCTCGCCGATCACCTGGTCCTTCTCGGCGATCGTGCTGGTCAGCGACGCGGTGTGGGCGAGCAGGCTCTCCACCGTGCCGCCTTCTCCCTGCAGAACCTGGATGACCTGGTAGGACAGCTTGTTCACGTCCTCCGGGTTCAGCGCGCGGAACAGCGGCTTGAACCCGTTGAACAGCTCGGTCAGGTCCAGCGCGGGCTTGGTGCGCTCGAGCGGGATGTTGCCGCCCTCGGGCAGCATGTCGCCGGGCGTGCCGGTGCCCTGGCCGAGCGCGATGTAGCGCTGGCCGACCAGGTTCCGGAACTTGATCGTCGCGGTGACCCCGGCGGGCAGCTTGCGCCCCTCGTCCACCTCGAACTCCACCTCGGCCTGGCGCCGGTCCACGATCCGCACGTCGGACACCTGGCCGACGCGGACCCCGGCGATGCGCACGTCGTCGTTGGGCAGCAGCAGCGTGGCGTCGGTGAACCGCGCGGTGTACTTCGCCGTGCCGGTCAGGTTCAGGTTCGCGATGCTGATGCCGAGCACGGCGGTGAACAGCACGGTGATCACGATGAAGATGATCAGCTTGACCAGTGCTCCGGTCACCTTCACTTGAAGGTCACCTCCGCTCCGCGGTACAGCGGTCCCACCAGCAATCCGCTCCAATCCGGCACCTGCGCGGCGTCCACGCCGGTCTGCATGCCCAGCAGTTCGCTCAGGAAGCGCTGCTCGGCCGGGCTGTAGGCCAGGTCACCCCCGGGCGCGCCGCCGCCGACGCCGACCGCGTTCGCCGCGTTGCTCGGCGGCAGCAGGCCGTCGTTCTGCGACCGGGCGGGCGGCGGGTGCACGCTGCCGTCGTCGATCGGACCGTCCGGCGGGTGCTGCGGGAAGGGGATCGGGAACTGCTTCATGTCGTAGCACCGCGGCCCGCGCTTGTCGTTGAACTCCGGCTCGTCCTGGCCCGGCTCGTACGGCCCGCGGTTCACCGTGATCTCGATGGTCGCGTGCAGACCGGGCCGGCCGGTGCCCTTGCCGAGCGCCTTGTCCACCTTGGGCACGGTGTCGGCCATCTGCCCGATCACGCACGGGTACTCGGGCGCGTACTTCGCCAGCAGTTCCGCGGTCGGGCGGGCGGTCTCGCCGAGCGCGATGAGGTTCGACTTGTTCGCCGAGAGGAAGGACCCGAGGTCCACCGACGCGTTGGTCACGTTCGCGTACAGCGCCTCGAGATTCGGCTTCTGCTCGGCGATCGTGCCGGTCGTGGTGGTCAGGTTGTCCAGCGCCTGCACCAGTTCCGGCGCGCTCTCGGAGAAGTTGTCCGAGAACTTCGCCAGCTCCTGCAGGTTGCGCTGCAGGTCGGGCAGGTGCGGGTTCAGGTCGCCGACGTACTGGCCGAGTTCGCTCAGCGTCTCGCCGAGCGGCTCGCCGCGGCCCTGCAGCGCGCTGGAGATCGCGGTGAGCGTGCTCGACAGCTTCTGCGGCTGGACCGCCTGCAGCACCGGCAGCAGGTGCTCGAAGGCCTGCGACAGCTCGACGGCGCTGGAGCTGCGGTCCTGCGGGATCACGTCACCGTCGGCGATCTTGGTGGTGCTCGGGTTCTCCGGGATCTCCAGCGAGACGAACCGCTCGCCGAACAACGTCTTCGGCAGGAACCGCGCGGAGACGTCGGCCGGGATCAGCTCCGCCGACTCCGGCAGCAGCTCCAGGGTCAGCTCGGAGCCGTCCGGCGTCGGGGCGATGTCGGAGACCACACCGACGATCAGCCCGCGCACCTTGACGTCGGACTGCTTGGCCAGCTGGTTGCCCACCTTGTCGGCCTGCAGCTTGACGTGCACGAACGAGCTGAACGCCTTGTTGTACATGGCGACGCTGAGGGTGATCCCGCCGATCATCACCAGGATGAACCCGAGCCCCAGCAGCCGCTTGCGAATCGTGCTCATCCCGCGATCCTCACCGTGGTCGTGGTCCCCCAGATGGCGAACCCGATGAAGAAGTTCACGATCGCCACGGTGACGATCGTGGTCCGCACCGCGCGGCCGACGGCCACGCCGACGCCCGCCGGGCCACCGCTGGCGCGGTAGCCGTAGTAGCAGTGCGACAGGATGATGATCACCGCGAAGATGAGCACCTTCACGAAGGAGATGAACACGTCTTCGGGTGGTAGGAACAGGTTGAAGTAGTGGTCGTAGGTGCCCGCCGACTGCCCGTAGAAGTACACCGTGACTATTCGCGAGCCGAGGTACGACATCAGCAGGCCGATGATGTACAGCGGGATGACCGCGATGAACCCGGCGATGATCCGGGTGGTCACCAGGTACGGCAGGCTCGGCACGCCCATCACTTCCAGCGCGTCGATCTCCTCGGAGATGCGCATCGCGCCGAGCTGGGCGGTGAACCCGGCGCCGACGGTGGCCGAGAGCGCGAGCCCGGCGACCAGCGGCGCGATCTCGCGGGTGTTGATGTAGGCCGAGGCGAACCCGGCGAAGGCCGCGGTGCCGATCTGGTCCAGCGCGGCGAAGCCCTGGAGGCCGACCACCACCCCGGTGAACACGGTCAGGCCGACCATCACGCCGACCGTGCCGCCGATCACGGCCAGCGCGCCGGAGCCGAAGCTCACCTCGGCGAGCAGCCGCATCGTCTCCTTCATGTACTTGCGCAGCGACTGCGGGATCCAGGCCAGCGCGCGGATGTAGAACGACAGCTGGTCCCCGAGCTGGTCGAGCAGGCCGAGCGGGGCGTTCACCGCGCGGCGCGCGCCCTGGCCGATGGCGTGGCGAAAGGCCATGTCAGCTCCCCTTCGCCGGAACGACCTGCAGGTAGAGCAGGGTGAGGATGAAGTTGACGAAGAACAGCAGCAGGAAGGTGATGACCACGGCCTGGTTCACCGCGTCGCCGACGCCCTTCGGGCCCGGCGGCGGGTTCAGCCCGCGGTAGGCGGCCACCACCCCGGCGATGAAGCCGAAGATCAGCGCCTTCAGCTCGCTGATCCACAGGTCGGGCAGCTGCGCCAGGGCGGAGAAGCTGGCCAGGTAGGCACCGGGGGTACCGCCCTGCAGCACCACGTTGAAGAAGTAGCCGCCGAGCACGCCGATCACGCTGACCACGCCGTTCAGCAGCACCGCGACCAGCATCGAGGCGAGCACGCGCGGCACGATCAGCCGCTGCACCGCGGAGACGCCCAGCACCTCCATCGCGTCGATCTCCTCGCGAATGGTGCGGGCGCCGATGTCCGCGCAGATCGCCGAACCACCGGCGCCTGCCACCAGCAGCGCGGTCACGATCGGCGCGGCCTGCTGGATGATCGCCAGCACACTGGCGGCACCGATGAACGACTGGGCGCCGAGCTGGGTGATCAGCGAGCCGAGCTGCAGCGCGACCAGCGCGCCGAACGGAATCGCGACCAGCGCCGTCGGCAGGATCGTGACGCTGGCGATGAACCAGGACTGCTGGATGAACTCGCGCACCTGGAACGGGCGCTGGAACATCCCGCGGATGACGTCGAGGCCGAGCGCGAAAAGCTTCCCGGTCTCGCGGAGCATCCCGATTCCGGGGATCTTGGCGGAAGTGGCCGAACTCATGTACCGCCCTGCCTGGGATCACGCGATCGGGGTTCGGACCAGCCGCTCTGCGGCATGCTGGCCACCTGGTCCGCCGGCAGCTGCCCGCGGTGCTGGTTGGGCGGCTGCCCTTGGTACTGCTGCGGTCTGGCGCCGACCATTCGGTGGGGATGCACGCCGTAGTGCTGCTGCTCCTCCGGCGAAAGCGACTCGATGACCTTCTCCTGCGCGGCCGCGGGCAGCGTGTGCAGGTTGCGCATCACGCGGTCCTGGCGGCGGCGGGCGCCCATGCGCTCGGGAAGGCCGGGGGTGGGCTGCATCTGCGGCGGCACCCCGCGCACGTCCTCGACGCCACCGGCGTGGTGACCCGCGTCGAACATGGCCTTCTCCGCGGCCATGGTGGCGGAGTCCTTTTCCTCGCTCATCCCGATCGGGCCGTCCATCCGGCCGTTCAGGAACTGCTTGACCACCGGTTCCTCACTGGTCAGCAGTACCTCGCGCGGGCCGTACATGACCAGTTCCTTGCGGAAGAGCATGCCGATGTTGTCCGGCACCGTCCGCGCCAGGTTGATGTTGTGCGTGACGATCAGGAAGGTCGCGTCGATCTGCGTGTTCACGTCGATGAACAGCTGGCTGATGTAGGTGGTGCGCACCGGGTCGAGGCCGGAGTCCGGCTCGTCGACCAGGATGATCTCCGGGTCCAGCACCAGCGCGCGGGCCAGCCCGGCGCGCTTGCGCATACCGCCGGAAATCTCACCGGGAAGCTTTTTCTCGGCGCCGGACAAACCGGTCATCTCAAGCTTTTCCAGCACGATCCGCTTGATCTCGGTTTCCGACTTCTTGGTGTGCTCGCGAAGCGGGAAAGCGACGTTGTCGTAGAGGTTCATCGAACCGAAGAGGGCGCCGTCCTGGAACAGCACGCCGAACAGCTTCCGCGTTTCGTACAGCTTCGACTCCGAGCACCGGACGATGTCGACGCCGTTGATCGTGCAGCTGCCGCGTTCCGGCTTGAGCAGGCCGATCATCGACTTCAGGAACACCGACTTGCCGGTGCCCGACGGGCCGAGCAGGACGGAGACCTCGCCTGGCGGCAGGGTCAGTGACACGTCCCGCCAGATGGCCTGCCTTCCGAAGGACTTGGTCAGACCCTCGACGACCACCTCGGCACCCATCGCACCTCCAGGAGCAGTCTTCATTGTCGGCTCTTGCACCCACCCTGGTGTAGCAACGAGCAGGGCGGACACAGGTTACTCACGAGTTTTCCCGGCGGGCGGGTCCGGGCGCGGTGGCAGCACCGTAGCCCATCAGGGGGAATCACGCAGCAAACAGCGGAAGGGGCGGGCACCTCGCGGTGCCCGCCCCTTCCGGCAGTACTGGGTCAGCCCAGGATCACTTGAGCGAGATCTTCGCGCCGGCGCCCTCGAGCTTCTCCTTGGCGGCCTCGGCGGCCTCCTTGTCGACCTTCTCCAGGATGGCCTTGGGCGCGCCCTCGACCAGCTCCTTGGCCTCCTTCAGGCCCAGGCCGGAGACGACCTCGCGGACCACCTTGATGACCTGGATCTTCTTGTCACCGGCGGACTCGAGAACGACGTCGAACTCGTCCTGCTCCTCGGCGGCGGCCGGAGCGGCGGCACCCGGGGCGGCGGCGACCACGGCGGCCGGGGCGGCCGCGGTGACGTCGAAGGTCTCCTCGAACTGCTTCACGAACTCGGACAGCTCAAGCAGCGTCAGCTCCTTGAAGGCGTCGAGCAGTTCTTCGGTGCTCAGCTTCGCCATGATGGCGTTCCTCTCTGAATGTGAACTCTAGAGTTCAGGGGGTTGATTTCAGCTTTCGGCAGGTGCTTCGCCCGCGCCGCCCTCTTCGCCCTTGCGCTTCTCTTCGAGCGCGGCGGCGAGCCGGGCGACCTGGGAAGCCGGCGCCTGGAACAGCGCGGCGGCCTGGGACAACTTGGCCTTGAACGCGCCGGCGGCCTTGGAGAGCAGCACCTCGCGGCTTTCGAGATCCGCCAGGCGGTTGATCTCGTTGACGCTGAGGGGCTTGCCGTCCATGTAGCCGCCCTTGATGACAAGGGCGCTGTTGTCCTTCGCGAAGTCACGGAGCGCCTTCGCGGCGTCGACCGCTTCACCTTCGACGAAGGCGATAGCGGTCGGGCCGACGAAGAGGTCATCCAGACCCTGGACACCGGCTTCCTGCGCAGCGCGCTGGACGAGGGTGTTCTTCGCGACGCGGTACTTGGCACTGGAGCCGAGAGCGACACGCAGCTGCGACAGCTGGGCGACGGAGAGGCCGGTGTACTCGGTGACAACAGTGGCCGAGCTCGTACGGAACCTGTCCGCGATCTCGGCGACGGCCGCCATCTTGTCGGGCTTCGCCATGGTCGCCTCCTCTCTTGGCTAGTTGACCGCCGTTGGAGGACCCGTGAAATGAAAAACGCCCCAGCGCAGACAGGCGCGGGGCGTGAACGACCATGGCAGGTCGAGCCTCGTTCCTCCTGCGCGGGCCGCCCGCCACTTCGTGGGGGACCTTCGTTCCCCGGGCCCAAGCCCGGAGAAGACCAGCGGTCTTCGGTAGAACCGCCGACAACTATACGGCCCCGGTACGCCCACCCCGCACCCACCCCCGCGAACCTGCTTTAGCCCGCAGAAGCAGGTCACCCGGCTTTTGCCCGCCAAAGCAGGGTGGCGGGCAGACGGAGGGCGGGTGGACCGGCATCATGGGTCACGTGGCGGACCAGCGTGGAGAAGAGCACCCCGGGGCCGAGGTCGAACCTGCCCACCGGGCGGAGCCGGCCCCCCAGCCGCCCGCCGATCCGGAGCAGTTGCGCCAGTTCCAGCAATTCCAGGAGTTCCTCAAGTTCTCCGAAGCCCAGAAGGCGCAGCAACCGAGCGGCGAGCTGACCCAGCAGCCACCTCCCGGGCCACCGCAACAACCGCCGTCCGGATTGGCCCAGCAGCCGTCGGCCGAGTTGACCCAGCAACCGTCATCCGGATTCGCCCAGCAGCCGCCATCTGGACCGACCCAGCAAACGTCGGCCGAGCTAGCCCAGCAACCGCCGTCCCAGCCCGGCCACCAAGCCCTGCCCCAGCCGGCTCACCAGTCGCTGCCCCAGCCAAGTCACCCGCCTTTGCCTCAGCCCGGTCAGCAGTCGCTGCCTCAGCCGAGTCAGCAGCAGTGGCTTCCCGCGCAGCAACCGCCTCAGCCACCCCCGCCCGCGCGGCCCAAGGTGCCCCGCTGGCTCAAGTGGATCGGCAAGAAGGTGCTCGGCTGGCTGATCCTGCTCCTGCTGCTCGCCCTCCTCGCCACCTGGGCCTACAACCACTTCTTCCCCAGCGACAACGACGAACTCCCCGCCCCGGAAGCAGGCCGCGGCACCTACAGCGCCACCGAACTCCTCCAGCCCAACCCGTACCGCGCCGTGCAGCTGGTCTACCAGCAGATCGCGCAAGGGCTGCCCGACATGGCCTGCGGCAACCTCTCCAAGGCCGCGCAGGCCAAGTTCGCCGCGGACCTCGGCTTCGCCGACTGCGCGCAGGCGGTGAACCAACTCAGCACCGAGGTCACCAACAAGACCCAGTACTCCCAGTCGATCCCGTTCAACAAGTCGGGCCAGCCACCCGGCGACGTGGTCGTGATCGACTCGTGCGACTACGAGATCAAGGGCGGCGGGCGCGCGCTCGGCGTGTTCACCGTCGAACGCCAGCACACCGACGCCTCGGGCGGCCAGGTCAAGGGCGAGCAGTGGCTGATCACCGGGCACGAACCCGGCCCGAACCCGTGCTCCGGCGCCAAGCCGAGCGCGCCGCCGTCGAACTGACGCTTGTCACACCTGTCCACATCAGACAGCCTCCGCGTTTAGGGTAGCTTCACCTAACTCAACGGAGGTTGTTGCAATTGCGCAGAAAGACGCTGGTGGCGACGGTCGCCGTCGCTCTGGTGGCGTTGTCGGCGTGCGGGAGTGGCGAGGAGCAGGCCGCCGCGCCAGGGGGCTGGTCCTTCACCGACGACCGCGGCACCACGGTGACCGCGGCCGCGACGCCCCAGCGGATCATCGCCCAGGTGTCCTCGGCCGCCGCGCTGAAGGACTTCGGGGTGAAGGTGACCGGCACCTTCGGCCCGCTGGTCCGCCCCGACGGCACGGTCGAGCCGGAGGCGGGCAGCCTCGTCCCGGCCGAGGTCACCGACGTCACCGGCCAGTCCTACGGCACGCTGAACCTCGAGCGCCTCGCATCGCTGAAGCCGGAACTGCTGGTCAGCGGCAAGTACGCCGAGTTCCCCGGGCTCTGGCACCTCAAGGAGGACCAGGAGCAGCGCGCGCTCGAACTCACCCCGACCGCGGGCATCGTGCAGTCCGGCGCCGACCTGCCCAAGACCATCTCGCGCTACCAGGACCTCGCCCGCAGCCTCGGCGCCGACGTCGAATCGGCGCAGGTCAAGGCGGACGAGCAGGCGTTCCGGTCAGCCGCTCAGCGGGTGAAGGACATCGGCGCGCGGATGAAGGCGGAGAACCGCAGCATCGTGGCCGTCGGTGGGCTGCCCGACCAGTACTTCGTGGTGGTCCCCGCCCGCAACCCGGACCTCGCCTACTACACCGAGGGCCTCGGCCTGCCGATCAAGACGCCGGACAACCCGGACGCCACCGGCGGCGGTTACTTCGAGACGCTGTCCTGGGAACGGGCCGACAAGTACCAGGGTGACCTCCTGATGTGGGACACCCGCCCGGCGTCGATCCCGCCCGCGCAGCTCAAGGCGAACCCGGTGTTCGCCGCGATGCCCGCCGCCGCGAACGACCGCTTCGTCGAATGGGATGCCGTCGCACCGCTCAGCTACGCCAGTTACGCGAAGATCATGAACAAGCTCGCCGACCAGCTCGAGGCCAAGCTCGCCACGCTTTAGGCGCTTTGCCAGCCCGCGAAAGCCGCTTCCACCTGGCGAACCTGCTTCTGCGGGCAAAAGCAGGTTCGCCAGCGGACGAGAAGCAGGGCGGCATGGGAAAAGGGCGGCCCCGCAGGTGCGGGGCCGCCCTTTTCCGTGCTTCAGGCGACTCAGGCGTTCGCGTCCTCGGCGAGGAGGTTGCGGGTGCGAGCCGGGTCCACCGGGATGCCGGGGCCCATGGTCGTGGTGAAGGTGACCTTCTTCAGGTAACGGCCCTTCGCCGACGACGGCTTGGCGCGCAGGATCTCGTCCAGCGCGGCGGCGTAGTTCTCCACCAGCTTGTCGGTGTCGAACGAGGCCTTGCCGATCACCAGGTGCAGGTTGGCCTGCTTGTCCACGCGGAAGTTGATCTTTCCGCCCTTGATGTCCGAGACCGCCTTGGCGACCGCGGGGGTCACCGTGCCGGTCTTCGGGTTCGGCATCAGGCCACGCGGGCCGAGGATCCGGGCGATGCGCCCGACCTTCGCCATCTGGTCCGGCGTCGCGATCGCGGCGTCGAAGTCGAGCCAGCCACCCTGGATGCGCTCGATCAGTTCGTCGGTGCCGACCGCGTCCGCGCCGGCGGCTTCGGCCTCGGCGGCCTTGTCGCCGGTGGCGAAGACGATGACGCGGGCGGTCTTACCGGTGCCGTGCGGCAGGTTCACGGTGCCGCGGACCATCTGGTCGGCCTTGCGGGGGTCCACCCCGAGGCGCATGGCGACCTCGACGGTGGCGTCCATCTTGGTCTTGGAGGTCTCCTTGGCGAGCTTGGCGGCCTCGAGCGGGGCGTACAGCCGCTCGCGGTCGATCAGCTCGGAGGCCTGACGATAGGCCTTGCTGCGCTTGGTCATGCTCTGTCCTTCTAGCTCAAAAGATGCGGATCAGGTGTGGTGTGGGCCAGCGCCTGGCCCTCCCACGGTGGTGCGGTGAGGTCAGCCCTCGACCGTGATGCCCATGGAGCGGGCGGTGCCGGCGATGATCTTCGCCGCCTGGTCGATGTCGTTGGCGTTGAGGTCGCTCTTCTTGGTCTCGGCGATCTCGCGCACCTGGTCCCAGGTCACCTTGGCGACCTTGGTCTTGTGCGGCTCACCGGAGCCCTTCTCCACGCCCGCGGCCTTGAGCAGCAGCTTCGCCGCCGGCGGGGTCTTGAGCTTGAAGTCGAACGAGCGGTCCTCGTACACGGAGATCTCGACCGGCACCACGTTGCCGCGCTGCGACTCGGTCGCGGCGTTGTAGGCCTTGCAGAACTCCATGATGTTCACGCCGTGCTGACCCAGCGCCGGGCCGACCGGCGGAGCCGGGTTCGCGGCCCCCGCCGAGATCTGCAGCTTGATGATCGCTGCAAGCTTCTTCTTCTTGGGTGGCATTGCTTCGTGTCCTTCTCACTATCAAGTCCCCCGCACACCTGCCAGTACGCGGGGACTGCCGGCTCGGTGCCGAGCCGTCAGATCTTGGAGACCTGGTTGAACGACAGCTCGACCGGGGTTTCCCGGCCGAAGATCGACACCAGGACCTTCAGCTTCTGCCCGTCGGCGTTCACTTCGCTGATCGTGGCGGGCAGGGTGGCGAACGGGCCGTCCATCACGGTGACCGACTCGCCGACCTCGAAGTCCACCTCGACGGTACCGCCACCGAGCGGGGCCTCCGCGGTCGAGGTCTCGCCCTTGCTCTTGGCCGGGGCGGCCTTCTCGACCTGCGGCGCGAGGAACTTCAGCACCTCGTCGATGGTCAGCGGCGACGGACGCGAGGTGGCGCCGACAAAACCGGTGACCCCGGGGGTGTTGCGGACCGCGCTCCAGGAAGCGTCGTTCAGCTCCATCCGGACCAGGATGTAGCCGGGCAGCACCTTGCGCTGCACCTGCTTGCGCTGGCCGTTCTTGATCTCGGTGACCTCTTCGGTGGGCACCTCGATCTGGAAGATGAACTCCTCGACGTCCAGCGTCTGGGTACGGGTCTCGAGGTTCGTCTTGACCTTGTTCTCGTAACCGGCGTACGAGTGCACGACGTACCAGTCGCCGGGCGCGGCCTTCAGCTCGGCGCGCAGCTTGGCGACCGGGTCCTCGTCGGCCTCGGGCTCTTCGGCCACGGGCTCGTCGGCCGGTTCCGGTTCCGTGCCCGCCGCGTCCTCGGCCGGCTCGTCGGAGCTGATCGCCTCAACCGGCTCGGTGTGCTCGCCGTCGTTGTCGACGGCCTCGAACACCTGCGCGTCGGAAAGGTCGGTCAGCTCCTGACCGCTGCCTGTGCCGTTGTCGGAGGTCACGTTCCGTCCTCTCAGTTGATCACGTGTCGTACTCGGGGCGTAGCCGTGGCACCGCCGTCCTCAGCGGCGTCCCCCGGCGCGCTCAGTTGCCGAATACGACACCGATGGCCTCGTGGAACACGAGGTCCAGGCCGAAGACCAGGGCCACCATGAACGCCAGGAAGACCAGCACCACCGCGGTGTAGGTGACCATCTGCTTGCGGGTCGGCCAGATGACCTTCCGCAGCTCGGCCCACACCTCGCGGATGAAGCGGACCAGCCGCTTGATCGGCGAGGCCTGCTTCTCCTTGCGATCACGCTTCGGCGTCGGCTTGGCCTTGGCGTCGGACGCCTTGCCCGCCGGCCGGGTCTTGTCCCCGTCCTCTTCCGACTTGGCCGCGCCTGCCTTGCCGGCTGGCCGGGCGGAGGCGCGACGCTCACGCCGAGCCGCGGCGGTGACCGGACGAGAGGGGCGCTTCGGCTCCTTCTCCTGGTCCTTCTCGCCGTCCTCGCTCACGAACCACTCCTCCGCTTCACCGACTGATACGCAGGGGTGACAGGACTTGAACCTGCAACCTGCGGTTTTGGAGACCGCTGCTCTGCCAATTGAGCTACACCCCTTTGAGCGCAACCGCCGCTCTTGGACGCATTCGACCCTCCCCGCATCCCTGCGGGGACGAGTGTCGGGCGTTCCAAGTTCGGAAGTCTACGGCAAGGCACACCGGCGCGTGCAAGCTACCCCTCCGGACGGCCCTGGCCACCTTGTGGCGAAGCGCACCCGGCGTGGAAAACTGCCCCCATGAGCACCAGCGACCGCATCTCGGCCAGGATCGCCGGCATCAACCCGTCCGCCACGCTCGCCGTGGACGCCAAGGCCAAGGCCCTCAAGGCCGAGGGCCGGCCGGTGATCGGCTTCGGCGCCGGTCAGCCCGATTTTCCCACGCCGGACTACGTGGTCGAGGCGGCGGCCGCGGCCGTGCGCGACCGGGCGAACCACGGTTACACCGCCGCCGCGGGCCTGCCCGAACTGCGCGAGGCGATCGCGGCGAAGACCCTGCGCGACTCGGGGCTGAAGGTGGATCCGTCGCAGACGCTGGTGACCAACGGCGGCAAGCAAGCGGTGTACTCGGCCTTCGCCACGCTGCTCGACCCCGGCGACGAGGTGCTGCTGCCCGCGCCGTACTGGACCACCTACCCCGAGTCGATCACCCTGGCCGGCGGGGTGCCGGTGCAGGTGACCGCGGACGAGTCGACCGGCTACCTGGTGAGCGTGGAGCAGCTGGAGGCCGCACGGACACCGCGGACGAAGGTGCTGCTGTTCAACTCGCCGTCGAACCCGACCGGCGCGGTGTACCCGCGCGAGGCGGTCGAGGCGATCGGGCGCTGGGCGCTCGAACACGGCATCTGGGTGATCACCGACGAGATCTACGAGCACCTGGTCTACGACGGCGCGAAGGCGGAGTCATTGCCGGTGGTGGTGCCGGAACTGGCCGACCGGACGCTCGTGCTGAACGGCGTGGCGAAGACCTATTCGATGACCGGCTGGCGGGTCGGCTGGATCATCGGCCCGGCGGACGTGATCAAGGCGGCCGCGAGCTACCAGTCGCACCTGTGCGGGAACGTGGCGAACGTGGCCCAGCGGGCGGCGCTGGCCGCGGTCGCCGGTCCGCTGGACGCGGTGGCGCGGATGCGCGAGTCGTTCGACGAACGGCGCAAGACGATCGTCTCGATGCTGTCCGAGATCCCCGGTGTCGACTGCCCGACGCCGGAGGGCGCCTTCTACGCGTACCCCTCGGTGAAGTCCTTGCTGGGCAAGGAAATTCGTGGCGTGCGAGCGACCGATACCGTGCAGCTGGCGGAAATTCTGCTGCGCGAGGCGGAAGTTGCCGCTGTGCCAGGCGAAGCGTTCGGCACTCCAGGATATTTCCGGTTCTCGTACGCACTGGCGAAGGACGACCTGGTCGAGGGCATCGGCCGCGTGGCGCGGCTGCTCGGAGAGGCGCGCTGATGCGACTCGGGGTCGGCCTCCCGCACTACGGCGGCCTCGCCGACCCGGCGGGCATCGGCACCTTCGCCGCGCACGCGGAGAAGGTCGGGTACGAGTCGCTGTGGGTGGGCGACCGCGTGCTGACCCCGTTGGAGCCGAGCGACCTCTACCCGGGCGGCACGCCGTCGCGGCCGTACCCGCCGCAGTTCACCAAGTACTTCGACCCGCTGGTCGCGCTGACCGTGGCGGCGACGGCGACCGAGCGGATCCGGCTCGGCAGCAGCACGCTGATCGGCACGCTGCACTCGCCGGTGCTGCTGGCGCGCACGCTGACCTCACTCGACCTGGTCAGCCGGGGACGGCTGGACGTCGGGCTCGGCATCGGGTGGATGCGCTCGGAGTACGCGGCGACCGGCGTGCCGTGGGCGGCGCGGGGCAGGCGGCTCGAGGAACTGATGGACGCGCTGGTGGCCATTTGGACGGGCGACCCCGTGGCGCACGAGGGGCCGCTGTGGCAGATCCCGCCGTCGCAGGTGGACCTGCGCCCGGTGCAGCGCCCGCACCCGCCGCTCCTGCTCGGCGCGCACACCGAAGCCGCGCTGGAGCGGGTCGGCCGCAAGGCGGACGGCTGGCTGCCCGCGGGACGGCCGCTGGAGGTGATGGCCCAGCAGTGGGACGTGATCCGCGCGGCCGCCGACCGCGCCGGACGCGACCCCGGCAAGCTGCGGCGAATCCTCCGGGTGAACCCGCGCCCGGGAACGGTGCTGCCGGACGTCGCGGCCCAACTCGCCGCCGCACACGAGGCTGGCATCGAGGAGGCCTTTGTCGACCTGCACTTCATCGCCGCGGATGTCGCCGAGGCGACGGAACGCGCGGATGAACTTTTCGCCCTGGTGGCCCGAGGCTGATCACTCCCTTTCTTCGCTCGCGGTTGTGGAGACCTGGATGGTTCCGGGCATGGCTTGGAGCGGCACGCGCCGATGGCGTGCGGGCACGGCCGGGCTCACCCGCAGCTGGGAAGCACGGCTAGCTCGCTGACACCCGCGCACGCCCCTCATAACAGCGACCCCGCGAGTCGCACGACGGCTGACCAGCCCGCACCTGGCGTGCTTCACGACAGCTGACCAGTCCGCCCGCGCATGGCCCACTCGCGCAGGCGAGCGAACGCGCACGGCGCAAGCGGCACGACGGCTCGGGGCCTGCGCGCGCCTCACTGTCGGCGGTAGTCCGCGACTGGGTCGTGCTGGGCCGGGCGCGGTGGTTGTCCCTCCCTTCTTGCCGCGTCTGGCTCGTGGTCGACCCGTGCGTGGGTATCGCCGGAGTGCTGACCTCCTTTCGACACCACCGAAGCTACTCCGCGACCCCGACACCACAGTCGAGTTGTCCACAGGCACCCCGCACTGTGGACAACTCCCAATTAGTTCTATATGAGCTAGAACAAAGCAGATAGTTCTAGTACAGTTAGAACTATGTTGGTACGCATCGACCCCGCCTCCCCGTTGCCCCTGTTCGAGCAGGTGGCGGCGGCAGTGCGGCGAGCGCTGGCCCAGGGGGACCTCGCACTCGGCGAGCAACTGCCGCCCGCGCGGGAGCTGGCGGCCTCGCTCGACATCAACATCCACACGGTCCTCCGCGCCTACGCACTACTCCGCGACGAGGGCCTCATCGACCTGCGGCGCAGGCGCGGCGCGGTGGTCATCGCCGGCGCGCGTGAACGCGCCCGGCTGACGGAACTGGTGGGCGACCTCATCACCGAGGCCAAACGACTCGGCCTCGACGCCGACGAACTCACCCGGACGATCAAGGAGCGCTACCCGTGAACAGACTCCGCATCTCGCTCGCCACCGGCGGCCTGCCCGGCGCCCTCGCGATCACCACCGGCCTGCTGTACGAGAACTGGCGCGCCCGCCTGCCCGACCCGATCACCGTGCACTGGCAGAACGGCGGCCCCAACGGCACCGCCGACGCGGCCGTCTTTGTCTCGATCATGCTCGCCGCCACCGCGGTCCTCCTGGTCGCGGGCAGCCTGCTGCTCAACCGGCGTCCCGTCCGGTTCGGCGTCGGGCTCAGCGCCGGCTTCGCGGCCTTCCCGGCCGTCACGGCGCTCGCCGTGCTGATCGCCAACCTCGACGCGACCGACTGGCGGCAGGCGGACAACTTCCTGATCGTGCTGGCCGTACCACTCGGCGGCGCGATCGCGGCCGGGCTGCTCGGCGCGCTCATCGCGCCGAAGTCGTTCGTGCCGCACAAGTCCACCGGCCCGTCCGTCGGGCTGCGACCCGGCGAGCGCGCCTCCTGGACCGGCGGGTCGAGCAACAACTACCTGCCGCTGCTCGCGCTGCTCACCCCGCTCACCATGCTCGCCGGCGACCTGCCGCTGGTGGTGTACCCGGTGCTCACCATGGTCGTCGCGCTCGGGCTGTACGCCGTGTCCCGGCTGCGGGTTCGGATCGACGCCGACGGGGTCACCATCCGGCTGACCGGCTTCAGCAGGCAAATGCCGCTCGACCGGATCGTGGGGGCGGACGTGGGGCGGGTCAGCTTCTGGACCGGGCTCGGACTGCGCGTCAACCCGCTCACCGGCGACACCGCGTACAAGGTCCGCGGCGGCGAAGCGCTGCGCATCGATCTGAAGACCGGCCGCAGCGTGTACGTGACCGTCGACCGGCCACGCGAAGCCGCCGGGCTGCTGAACGATCTCCTGGCACGCGACCAGGCGTCACCCGGTACGGGGAGTGCAGCGCGCTCCTGATCGCGTACAAACGGTCATGTGGCAAAAAACGGGGGCGGTTGCCTTCTGGTGGTAGTGGTGCTCGCGGCCGCCGTCGGGTTCGGCTACTACAAGACGCAGAACGGCGGCTCCGAGGCCGCGCCGGCGCCGCCGGGATCGGACATCGGCGGCGGCACCGGGCGCTACGTGGCACTCGGCGACTCCTACACCTCGTCGCCGAAGACCGGTAAGCAGTCGGGTGAACCGGCAGGCTGCGCCCGCTCGGACAACAACTACCCGCACCTGGTCAAGGCCAAGATCAACCCGGCCGAGTTCGCCGACGTCAGCTGCAGCGGAGCGGTGACCGCCTCCATCACCGGCTCGCAGAAAACGAGCAACGGCACCAACCCGCCGCAGCTGAACGCGGTCAACGAGGCGACCACGCTGGTCACCCTCGGCATCGGCGGCAACGACGTCGGCTTCATCGGCTTCGCCGGTGACTGCGTGGCGGGCTCGCCGAACGCCGGGCCCTGCAAGGAGAAGTTCACCTCGGGCGGCAAGGACCAGCTCGCCGCGAAGATCGACGCCACCGGCAAGAAGGTGGCCGACCTGCTCAAGAAGATCCGCGGCAAGGCACCGAAGGCGCAGATCGTGGTGGTCGGCTACCCGACCGTGCTGCCCGACGGCGACGGCTGCTGGCCCGCGCTGCCGGTCGGCGTACCCGACGTGCACTACCTCCGCGACGCGCTCGCCGACCTCAACTCCACGCTCTCCGAGACCGCGAAGAACAACGACGCGGGCTTCGCCGACACGGCGGGCCCGACCAAGGGCCACGACGTCTGCACGAACCCCGACACCCGCTGGGTGGAGGGCCTGGTGGCCACCTCACCCGGCATCGGCCTGCACCCCAACGCGAAGGGCCAGGAGGCGATGGCCAAGGCCGTGCAGGCCGTGGTCACTTAGGCCGGACGACCGCCTGTGCCTTGCCCAGCACGGACTTGCCGTCGAACTTGGCGGTGACGTCGACCCGCGCGGTGCCGTCCTCGTTGACCTTGGCCACCTTCGCGGTGAACTCGACCAGTGCGCCTTCGTCGTTGTCCGGCACCACGACCGGCCGGGTGAACCGGGTGAAGTACTCGGCGAGCCTGCCGGGGTCACCCAGCCAGTCGGTGATCAGCCGAGCGCCGAGCGCCATGGTGAGCATGCCGTGGCCGATCACGTCCGGCAGCCCGACCTCCTTGGCGAACCGCTCGTTCCAGTGGATCGGGTTGAAGTCCAGCGACGCCCCGGCGTACCGGACCAGCTGCGCGCGCGTGACGTGGACGGACAGTGGCGGCAGTTCCTCGCCGACGGTGAACGTGCTCACGCGCCCTCCCCTCGGACGACCAGCTGGGCGCGCGTGGTGCACACGGGCTCGCCCTCGGCGTCGGTGATCTCGGCGCGCAGGGTGATGAAGTCGTTCCCCGCGCGGGTCATGATTTCGTCGATGTGCGTGGTCAGCTCGATCACGTCGCCCGCGTGCACCGGGCGGGTGTGCACGAAGTTCTGGTCGCCGTGCACCATCCGCGAGTAGTCCAGCCCCAGCTCCGGGTCGCTGACGATGACGTTGATCGCGCGCAGGTTGACCACGGTGAGAAAGGTCGGCGGCGCGATCACGTCCGGGTAGCCGGCGGCCCGCGCGGCCTCGGGATCGTGGTAGAGCGGGTTGGCGTCACCGATCGCGTCGGCGAATTCGGCGATCTTCGCCCGGCTCACGGCGTAGGCGCTGTCCGGCGGGTACGACCGGCCGGCGTACGAGGGGTCCAAAGGCACCCGAGCAGGCTACCGGGCACACGGGAAGCGGGGCATTCCCGACCAGGAATGCCCCGCTCCACCGGAATCGATCAGTTCAGCGAGACACCGTAGGCCGAGAGGGCCTCGGTGACCGGCTGGAAGAACGAGCTGCCGCCGCCCATGCCGGAGGTGATGCCGACGCCGACGCTGCCGGCGAACAGGCAGCCGCCCGAGTCACCGGAGTTGACGCTGGCGCTGGTCTGGATCAGGCCGCTCACCGCGCCCTGCGGGTAGTTCACCGTCACGTCGGTGCCGGTGACCGAGCCGCAGGTCAGGTTGGTGGTGCTGCCGCTCTTGCAGATCTCCTGGCCCTGGCTGGCGTTGCCGGCCGAGGTGATCGCCTGGGTGGAGCCGTTCCACAGGGTGACCGCGCCCGGCGCGTCACCGCTGTTGTTCTGGATCAGGCCGTAGTCGTTGCCGGGGAAGCTGGCCTCGACCGACGGGCCGATGCCGTCCCAGTTGGCCACCGCGCCGGTGCAGTGCCCGGCGTCGACGATGTAGTTCTGGCCGCCCTTGTTGGTGTTGAAGCCGGCCGAGCAGCGGGAACCGCCGCCGGTGATGGCCTCGCCGTTGAGGATGGCCGGGGTCATCTCGCCGGCCACGTGCTGCACGCGGACCTTGTCGCCGAGCGAGCCGACCGCGGCGAGCAGCGCGTCGGTGCCCTTCGCGGCGTCGGCGATGGTGACCACGATCTGGTTGGTCTTGGCGTCCTTGCCGATCGAGGTGTGCGCCACGGCGGGCACCGCCTCGAGCGCGCTCTGCGCGGATTCGAGCTGCGTGAGCGAGTACTTGACCACCTTGGCGACCGCGCCGGTCGCGGAGACCGACTCGGCGGCGGCCGCGTCGAGCACGTTGACCACCGGGGTGCCGTCGGTCTCGAAGAAGCCGCCCGCCTGGCGGTCACCGAGCGCGCCGAGCGCGGTCTGCAGCGTGTTCGACCGGGCTTCCTGGGTGTTCAGCAGCTTCTTCGCCTGTGCTTCGGTGAGGCCCTTCGCGGTGACCGAGGCGATGGCGGCGTCGGCGACCTCGGCCGCGTAACCATCGACTCCGGCGGCCGCGGTGGCCGGGGTGAGGAACCCGATCGCCGTGGCTCCGGCCAGCAGCGCGATCGTGGACCGGGCGGTCTTGCGCCGTCCAGGGTTGAGCTTCATACCGGCAACTCACTTTCGCAGGGGGACCGACGGAACACCGGCCGTAACCGGCAATGCACAGTGTGTTCAAGGTCACCCGAAAGTGGTACCAACTTTAGTCGGTAACTTGCCAACTACGACATACGTGTTGGTTATTCACCGTTCAACGCCAACAGGCCGCCCCCGAACAACGGGGACGGCCTGTGGAAGGTCGTGTGGAACGCGCGAGCGCCGAGCGCTCAGCGGGTCTCCTTGTGGGTCCGGTGCGTACCGCAGTTCGGGCAGAACTTCTTCATCTCCAAGCGGTCCGGGTGGTTGCGCCGGTTCTTCTTGGTGATGTAGTTGCGGTGCTTGCACTCTTCGCACGCCAGCGTGATCTTCGGTCGCACGTCGGTCGCAGCCACGGCACTAGCCTCTCTCTACACAGAAAATGTCCCCGGCAAACGAGAGTTGCGCGCATACGCGCAACCACCGGGGGTCCAGGGGGCTCGCCCCCTGGCGGGGGTCCGGGGGTCCGACCCCCGGGTCATACGGCGGAGCGAGCTAGGTTTGCGCAGCCCGCAAACAAGACCCACCCACTCGCGTAGCGGTGGCCGGACTTGAACCGGCGACACAGCGATTATGAGCCGCTTGCTCTGCCAACTGAGCTACACCGCCGCACATGACCGTTGCCGCGATACGCGCTGACGCATCGCGGCGCAGGTCACCGAGCCCCTTTACGGAATCGAACCGTAGACCTTCTCCTTACCATGGAGACGCTCTGCCGACTGAGCTAAAGGGGCCTGCTCTGTTCTTGCTCGAAAAGATTACCAAGGGCCTCCCGGCCACCTGAGCGGGGGGTCCCTTTTGGCAAAACCTCAGGTCAGGAGGGTCAGCACGGTCTCGGTGTGCCGTCCGGGCGAGCGGGCCGTGCGGGCCAGCAGCCACGCCTCCAGCCGGTCCTCCGCGAGCGGGCGCGAGATCAGGTAACCCTGGGCCACGTCGCAGCCCATCGCCTCCAGCTGGTCGCGCGCCACGTCGTCCTCGACGCCCTCGGCGACCACCGTCAGGCCCAGCGAATGGCCGAGTTCGACGATCGACCGCACCACCGCCAAATCGCCGAGGTCGGTGCCCATGCCGAGGACGAAGCTCTTGTCGATCTTGACCTGGTCGACCGGCAGCTGGCGCAGGTAGGCCAGCGACGAGTACCCGGTGCCGAAGTCGTCCACCGCCAGCACGATGCCCAGCGAGTGCAGCTCACGCAGGATCGGCAGCGCCTTCTGCGGATCGGACATCACGCCGGACTCGGTCAGCTCGAAGGTGAGCAGCTCCGGCGGCACCTCGAAGCGGTCCAGCGCCTCGACCACCTTGCGCGGGAACTCCTCGTCGGCCAGGTTCCGCACGCTCAGGTTGACCGCGGCGGAGATCCGCAGGCCCTCGTCCAGCCACTTGCGCACCCGCCGCAGCGACTGCTCCAGCACGAACTCGGTGAGCACGCCGATCAGGCCGGCCGCCTCGACCGCGGGCACGAACTCGTCCGGGTCGAGCTTGCCGAACTCCGGGTGCACCCAGCGGACCAGCGCCTCCACGCCCTGCACGTGCCGGTTCGGCAGCGTCACCTTGGGCTGGTAGTGCACGCTGACCTGGCCGTCCTCCACGGACTGCCGGAACTGCGTGACCATCTGGAACCGGCGCATGAAGATCTGGCCCATGCTCGGCACGTAACCGCGGACCTCTTCGCCGCCGCGCGTGGCCCGCACCGCGACGTCGGCGCGCTGGAGCAGGGCGTCGACGTCGACCGCGTCCGCGCTCTCCTCCTCCGGCGTCGGCGAGGCGTAACCGACCTTGGCGTTGGCCTCGACGGTCAGCCGGTCGACCGGGTAGGGCGCGGACAGCTCGGCGCGCAGGCATTCGGCGATCTCGTGCGCCTGTTCCGGCGTGCGCTCGACGATCAGCGCGGCGAACGAGGCGCCTTCCAGCCGGGCGAGCGGCACGTCGCTGCCGAGGGTGTCGCGGATGCGGCGGCCGGCCGCGATGACCATCCGGTCGGCCCAGGCGTAGCCGAGCGCGTCGCTGACCGTGGAGAACACGTCCAGCTCGATCCGGAGCACCACCGAGCCGAGGCGTTCGCGCAGCGGCTCGCGCGCCACCTGGCGGAAGCCGGGCCGGTTCAGCAGGCCGGTGAGCGGATCGTGGTAGGCGTCGTGGCGCAGGGTGGCCAGCAGGCGGCGGTTGTCCAGCGCGGTGGCCAGGTGGCTGGCCATGGTGCCGAGCAGTTGCACGTCGGACTTGCCGAACCCGCGCCAGCGGGACAGCCGGTCGTGCGCCTCGATGATGCCGAGCAGCTGGTTCGCGCTGCGCAACGGCACCACCAGCGCCTCCTGCGCGCCGCGGTCCAGCAGCGCGCCGCGCACCTCGGGATTGGCTTCGGTGAGCCGGAAGTGGCGGACGTGCGCGCCGGGCAGGCGGACCAGCGGGTCGTCGGCGGTGGTGTCCTCCGCGGGCAGCGGGTCACCGGAGACGACCGCGCGCATGGCGTCGGTCGGCTCGAGCCGCAGCCGCAGCACCACGCGGCCGGCGGCGAGCTGGTCCTTGATGCGCTCGGCGATGGCGCCCCATTCGACGACGTCCACGCCGCGGCCGAAGTCGTCGGCCCGGCTCGCCGGGCGGGCGGCCGCCTGCTGGCCGGACCGCGCGACCATCAGGCTCACGTCGGACAGCGCCTCCATGTCGCGCTGCTCGCGCAGCAGGTCGGAGTAGGCCCAGTAGAGCGCGGTGAGGCCGAGGAACACGGCGAGCACCAGCGGCCAGGCCTCGGGCACGTGGAAGATGACCAGGTAGCCGGACAGGCCGACCGAGGCGTTGACGAAGCCGACGACCAGGATCCGGCCGGTCAGCCGCAGCGCGGTGCTCACCCGCATCCGGCGGCGCAGCACCCGCACGGCGGCGAGCGCGAGCAGGGTGCTGACCAGCGGCGCGGTGAGCGTGCCCGCCAGCGCGGCCAGCCACGGCATGCCGGGACCGCCGACGGCGAACTTGACCAGCCCGGCGACGGCGAACGCGCCGGTGATCTCCAGCAGGAACGCACCGGCGTTGTACAGCACGCGCCCGCGCACCTTGCGGGCCAGCAGCGTGCCGACCCCGGCGATCAGGTGCGCCACCAGCACCACTTCGAACGGCGCGATGAAGAAGCCGATCACCAGCGGGATCTCGGTGAACGAAATGGTCCACGAAATGCCGCTGCGGACGTCGACGTTGATGCCGAGTTGTTCGGCGAGCAGGAAGGCCAGTGCGAGCACCGGGGTGATCCACCAGAGCATCGCCGAGCCCTCGAAGGGCAGCCACCAGCTGACCACCGCGGCGGTGATCAGGCCGACGGTGAGCACGGTCGCGGTGTAGACGCGGAAGCGCCGTTCGTCCACCGCCGCCTCGTCCGCGGCTGCCGAGGGCACCGGGCCGGCGGTAGCGGTTCTGCCGCCTGAGTCCGGCATGCAACCTCCTTACGGCCTGATCGCGAACGAGGAGTCACTGTACCCCGGAGGGGGTATTTGAGCCTCTTTCCGACCATTATGGGATCAGCTAAGGGTTAACTCCTAGCCAACCGCGTGGACCCGGGGGAACCACCGGGGTGAAACGCGAGTGGTATTCGGGTCCGGCGGGGCGGTGGGCCGGGTGTCTCACTGAAGACGCATGGGACTTGAATGTGTGACGTGGACCTCACAAATTTTTCCGCCATCGCCGACGAGCACGCCGCGCGGCTGAAGGCCATCGACCCGCTGCTGCCCGCGCCCGGTGACCTGCCGGAGGACACCGACTCGGTGCTCACCGCCGAAGCGCACGGTTCGGCCGGCCTCGGCGTGCTCTCCTGCGAGAAGACCCCCGCCGACGCACCGGGCGCGCAGTGGCGCGCGCTCGTCGAGCACCGGCTGGACCTGCGCCTGGCCGGTCCCGACCCGGGCACCGCGCTCGGCCTGCTGCTGGAGCGCTGGCAGGAGCGGCTGGCCGAATCCGGCACCGCCCGCGGTGACTGGGAGACCGCCGCCGTGGTCATCCGCCCCAGCCGCGACTCGACCGGCGCCGGCGAGCTGCTGCGACACGGTTTCGCGCCGGTGCGCGTGGTGGCCGTCCGGCCCGCCGAACGCCACGGCCGCGGCCCCCGTCAGACGCCGGGCGTCGCCGTGCGCGCGGCCAACCGCGGCGACCTCGCCAACGTGGTCGAACTGCTGCTGGAACTGCAGCACTACGACGCGCAGTTCGGCGTCGCGACGGTGCGCGAGAGCACCGAGCGCGCGCTGACCGCCGAGGTGGAGGAGGTGCTGGCGACCGACGAGCCGCCGTTGTGGATCGCCGAGGTGTACGGCAAAGCGCTCGGGGTCGCCCGTGTGCAGCTGCCGCCGTCCTCGGACTGGGCGAAGATCTACGTCGACCAGACCGGCCGTCCGAAGATCGGTTACCTGACCTCGCTGAACGTCGCCGAGCAGGCACGCAGCACCGGCGTCGGCACGGCGCTGGCCGCGCACGCGCACCAGGTCTTCGACACCGAGGGCGTGGATCTCGCACTGCTGCACCACGCGCTGGCGAACCCGCGTTCGACGCCGTTCTGGTACGCGCAGGGTTACCGGCCGCTGTGGACCTACTGGTATCGGCGGCCCGCGGTGCGATAGAACTGTTGAACGCAGTTCGCCTCACCGCCGGAGACCCCGTTGATCGAGAGCACCGATTCCGCGCCAGAAGCCCCGGCCGGGGTGGACACCGAAAAGCCGTCGTCGGCCAGGGTTTACGACTGGTACCTCGGCGGTACGCAGAACTGGGCGGTGGACCGGGAATTCGGCAAACGCCTGGAACAGCAGTGGCCGCACGTGAAACCGGGCGCCAGGCACAACCGCGAGTTCATGAACCGCGCGGTGCGGGCGGCGCTGGACGCGGGCATCCGGCAGTTCCTCGACCTCGGTTCCGGGGTGCCGACCGCGGGCAACGTGCACGAGGTGATCCGCGAGGAACTGGGCGAAGACGAGCGCGCGACGGTGGTCTACGTCGACTACGAGGCCGTGGCCACCGCGCACGCCACGCTCATCCTCGAACGCCAGGGAGCCACCGGCTGGGCCGGGCACGTCCAGGAGGACCTGCGGAACCCGAAGGCGATCTTCAACCACCCGACCACCCGGCGGCTGATCGACTTCGACCAGCCGGTGTGCCTGCTGATGATGGCGGTGCTGCACTTCGTCGGGCCCGACGACGACCCGGACGGCCTGGTCAAGGCCTACCGCGACAAGCTCGCGCCGGGCAGCTGGCTGGCGCTGTCGCAGATGTCGGTCGGCGGCACCACCGGCGCCGAAGCCGACGGGGTGCGGAACTTCGCCGCGCAGTACCGGAACACGCAGAACCCGGTGTGGCTGCGTGAACGCGACGAAATCGAGCGCTGGATCGCCGACTGGACGCTGCTGGATCCGGGCGTCACGCACCTGCCCGACTGGCGCCCGGACCGGACGCTGACCGCCCGCGAGGCCAAGGCGCGGCCGTTCGCCTGGTGCTTCGTCGCGGAGAAACCAGCGCCGAAACCGTAGGCGGTTTTATTCCCCGGTGACGCTCGCTACGGGCGAACAGCCAGCGGAAACAAACCCGCGCTCCGGAAAGTTGAGCTGAGCAGACTCAACTGAGAAGGAGCATTCGATGACCGACACCCGGCTCCTGCCCGTACTCCCCCTCGATTCCGACGTGGTGCTGCCCGGCATGGTCGTGCCGTTCGACCTGACCGAAGCCGAGACGCGCGCCGCGGTGGAGTCCGCGCAGGCCAAGCCACAGGGTCCGACCGGGCCCGGCATCCGGACCGCCCCCAAGGCGGAGGTGCTGATCGTGCCGCGCGTGGACGGTGAGTACGCCGAAATGGGCACGGTCGCTTCCGTCGAGCGCATCGGCCGGGTCCCCGGCGGCAAGGCCGTCGTGGTCCTGCGCGGTACCGGACGGGCCCACGTCGGCGCGACCGGTGACGGCCCCGGCGCCGCCCGCTGGGTCCACGCCGAGACCGCCGCCGAACTGCCCGCCGATGAGCAGGGCAAGCAGCTCGCCGGTGAGTACAAGGCCGTGGTGCTGTCCATGCTCCAGCAGCGCGGCGTCTGGCAGATGCTGGACGCGGTGCAGGAGCTGGAGGACCCGTCGGCGCTGGCGGACCTCGCGGGCAACGCGCCCTACCTGGACACCGAGCAGAAGCTCGAGCTGCTGCGCACGCTGGACGTCACCACCCGCCTGGAGAAGGCGCTGGAGTGGACCCGCGAGCACCTGGCCGAGCTGGAAGTGACCGACACGATCCGCAAGGACGTGGCCGAGGGCATGGAGAAGCAGCAGAAGGAGTTCCTGCTGCGCCGCCAGCTGGAGGCGATCCGCAAGGAACTCGGCGAGCTGGACGGCAGCGGCGAGGAGGACGACTACCGCTCCCGCGTGGAGTCGGCCGAGCTGCCCGAGCACGTGCGCAAGGCCGCGCTGGCCGAGGTCGACAAGCTGGAGCGCACCTCCGACCAGTCGCCGGAGGGCGGCTGGATCCGCACCTGGCTGGACACGGTGCTGGAGATGCCGTGGAACACCACCACCGAGGACGCCTACGACATCGCGGGTGCCAGGGAAATCCTGGACACCGACCACGCCGGCCTGGATGACGTGAAGGAACGCATCATCGAGTACCTGGCCGTGCGCAAGCGCCGGGTGGAATCGGGTGCGGTCGTCGGCGGACGGCGGTCGGGTGCGGTTTTGGCGCTCGCCGGTCCTCCCGGGGTCGGCAAGACCTCGCTGGGTGAGTCGATCGCGAAGGCGATGGGCCGCAAGTTCGTCCGGGTGGCGCTCGGCGGCATCCGCGACGAGGCCGAGATCCGCGGGCACCGGCGCACCTACGTCGGCGCGCTGCCAGGGCGCGTGGTGCGGGCGATCAAGGAAGCCGGCTCGATGAACCCGGTGGTGCTGCTCGACGAGATCGACAAGGTGGGCGCCGACTACCGCGGCGACCCGACCGCGGCGCTGCTGGAGGTGCTGGACCCGGAGCAGAACCACACCTTCCGCGACCACTACCTCGAGGTCGAGCTGGACCTGTCGGACGTGGTCTTCCTGGCCACGGCCAACGCGCTGGAGACCATTCCCGGGCCGCTGCTGGACCGGATGGAGCTGGTCACTCTCGACGGTTACACCGAGCACGAGAAGGTCACCATCGGCCGTGACCACCTGCTGCCGCGTGAGCTGGAGCGGGCCGGGCTGGCCGACGGCGACGTGACGCTGACCGACGCCGCGCTCAGCCGGATCGCGGCCGAGTACACCAGGGAAGCGGGGGTGCGCGCGGCGAACCGGACGATCGCGAAGGTGCTGCGCAAGATCACCACGAAGGTGGCGCTTGGCGAGGTGGAGCTGCCGGTCGCGGTGGACGCCGCCGACCTGGAGACCTACCTCGGGCGGCCGCGGCACCTGCCGGAGTCCTCGCTGCCCGCGTCCACCCAGCGCACCTCGATCCCCGGGGTGGCGACCGGGCTGGCGGTGACCGGCGCCGGTGGTGACGTGCTCTACGTGGAGGCGTCGCTGTCGGACAAGGAAACCGGCGGCACCGGGCTGTCGCTGACCGGGCAGCTGGGCGACGTGATGAAGGAGTCGGCGCAGATCGCGCTGTCCTACCTGCGCTCGCGTGGCGCCGAGCTGGAGCTGCCGGTCGGTGACTTGGCCGAACGGGGCATCCACATCCACGTTCCGGCGGGCGCGGTGCCCAAGGACGGGCCGTCGGCCGGGGTCACCATGACCACGGCACTGGCGTCGCTGCTCTCGGGCCGGGTCGTGCGCGCGGACGTGGCGATGACCGGTGAGGTCTCGCTGACCGGGCGGGTGCTGCCGATCGGCGGGGTGAAGCAGAAGCTGCTCGCCGCGCACCGGGCCGGGATGAAGACGGTGATCATCCCGCAGCGCAACGAGCCGGACCTGGACGACGTGCCCGCCGAGGTGCTCGCCGAGCTGGACGTGCACCCGGTGGCCTCGGTGCGGGAAGTGCTGGAACTGGCACTGGCCCCGGCGGCGGCACCGGTCACCCAGGCCGCCTGAGCCGGGAGGGCGCGGGGGCCCGCGCGCGGGCCCCCGCGCTCACCTGCGGTTTCGCTGCTCCTCGGGGTTCAGGTCACCGACGAAGCGGCCGCGGCCGCCGGTCATCTCCGGCACGGAGAGCATGCGGGTGGGCCGCTCGTCGACCTCTTCCTCGGCGGACTCGTCCTCGTCGTCCTTGCCCCGGTTCTTCAGGCGTTTCACCACGAAGACCACGACGGCCAGCACCACCAGGCCGATGACCACCTTCTGGAAGATGCCCGCGTACTCCTCCATCACGTGCCAGTTGGCCCCGAGGATGTAACCGGCCACCACGAAGATGGTGTTCCAGATCAGGCTGCCCAGCGTGGTCAGCGAGAGGAACTTCCACACCGGCATCTTCTCGATCCCGGCCGGCAGCGAGATCATGCTGCGGAACAGCGGGATCATCCGGCCGAAGAAGACCGCCTTGGTGCCGTGCTTGGCGAACCACTGCTCGGTCTTGTCGAAGTCGGAGCCCTTGACCAGCGGGACCTTGCAGATCAGCGCGCGGCAGCGGTCACGCCCGAGCAGTGCGCCCAGGTAGTAGACGATCACCGCGCCGGCCACCGAGCCGAGCGTGGTCCAGATTAGCGCCTCGGCCAGGCTGAACGTGCCCTGGCTGGCGGAGAAACCGGCCAGCGGCAGCACCAGTTCGCTGGGAATGGGCGGGAAGAGGTTGTCGAGGCCGACGATCACGGCCGCGCCCACCCCTCCGAGCGTGTCCATCAGACTCACCGCCCAACCGGCGAGCCCTCCCATCTCCGGGGCTTGCTGGGCGAGTTGCGTGATCATCGGCGGCCTTTCATGGTCGTCTGCACCTGCCAACGAAGCTACGAACCGCTTCAGTTCCGGACATTGCGGTGAGGCGTCCCATATCCACCCGGGTACCCCAGTGCGAACCTGCGGAAAACCGCAGTTCGCCCCGGTGGGCGGCCGATTAGCCTCACAGGGGTGGACATGGGATGGGCACGCACCGCCGGGCGGGGTACCGCCGGGCTGCTGCTCGGCATGCTCACCGCGATCCCCGAAACGATCTACGTGCTCATCGGAACTCTGGCACTCGCGCTGCCGCCCGCCCGCCCCGGGGTCTACCGCGGGGCGCGGGCGCTCGCCGAGTTCGAGCGGCGCCGCCTCGCCCGCTGGTTCGCCGCGGAGAACGGCGACGACTACACCGGTGATCGCGCGCTGCGGTACCTGGGGCCACGCGGGGTCACCGGGATGGTCGGCCTCGTGGTCTTCATGCTGATCGCCTACGGCGGCACGTCGGCGGCGATCATGATCGGCCAGGTGCTCACCGGGGGCCGCGTCGGCGGCGGTGACGAGCCCGCCGACTGGTACGACTCGATCACCATCGTGATGCTCGGCCTGGTGCTCGCCTTCATCGCGGTGCAGGGCCTGATCGGGGTGGCCAAGCTGGACCTGATGCTGGCGAGCCGGTTCTTCGGGCTGAGCAAGCAGGAACAGTTGCGCCGCCGGGTGTCCGAGCTGTCGATCTCCCGGGCCGAGGTGGTCGAGGCGGTCAACGACGAACGCCGCCGCATCGAACGCGACCTGCACGACGGGGTGCAGCAGCGGCTGGTCGCGCTCGGCATGCTGCTCGGCCGCGCCCGCCGCGCCGGGGACGCCGAGCACGCGGCGGAACTCGTGCGCCAGGCACACGAGGAATCCCAGCAGGCCCTGCGTGACCTGCGGGAAGTGACCTGGCGGGTGTACCCGACCGCGCTCGACGAAGGCGGGCTGCACCCGGCACTGGAGGCCGTCGCGGAGAGCGCGAGCGTGCCGGTCCACCTCGACTTCGGGCTCACCTCCCGGCCACCACTGGCCTTGGAGACCGTCGCCTACTTCGTGGTGTCCGAGGCGGTGACAAACGCGATGAAGCACGCGTCGGCCACCCGGATCGACGTGTCCGTGCACCACACCGGCACCATGATCACCGTGCGGATCAGCGATGACGGCGGCGGTGGGGCGCGCCAGGGCGGCGGGCTGTCCGGGCTCGCCCGCCGGGTGGCCGCCGCGGATGGGGAGTTCACTGTGGACAGTCCGGTCGGCGGGCCGACGACGATCACCGCGGAGTTGCCGTGCGGGTAGTGCTCGCTGAGGACAGCACCCTGCTGCGGGAAGGGCTGGTCCGACTGCTCGCCGAGGAGGGGCACGAGGTGCTGGCCGCGGTCGGGGACGCCGACGCGCTGCTCTCCGCAACCGCCGCGTACCGCCCCGACGTGATCGTCACCGACGTCCGGATGCCACCGTCGCACACCGACGAAGGCCTGCGCGCGGCGCTGGAGATCCGCTCGCGGTTCCCCGGGATCGGCGTGCTCGTGCTGTCCCAGTACGTCGAAAAGCGTTACGCCACCGAGCTGATCACCGACGACGGCGGCCGGGTCGGTTACCTGCTCAAGGATCGGGTGGCGCAGGTGGGCGAGTTCCTCGACGCGCTCACCAGGGTCGGCGAGGGCGGCGCCGCCTTCGACCCCGAGGTGGTGCGCCGCCTGCTCGCCAGGACCACGCACACCGATCCGCTGGGCAAGCTGACCGCGCGTGAACGCGAGGTGCTCGACCTGATGGCGCAGGGGCACACGAACGCCGGGATCGCCGGGCAGCTCTACGTTTCGCTGAGCGCGGTGGAAAAGCACGTGAACGCGATCTTCGACAAACTGGACCTGTCGCACACCAGCGGGTACAGCCGCCGCGTGCTCGCGGTGCTGCGTTACCTGGGTTCCTGAGCGGCCCGCCACTTCGCGTCCACCCGGCCCAGTTCGGTCACCGGTTCCTCGCCGTGCAGCCATTCTCGCGCGATGCGGTGCCAGTTGCCCCGCGCGCGCAGCCTGCCGAGCAGGCCGAACGCGTACAGCTCCGCCCGTCGCGCGAAGAGGTGTTCCGGCGGCAGGTACTGCCAGCGCATCTTCCGGTAGTGGGGCGAGCGCGGGTCGATGGAGCTGATCATCGCCTCGGCGGCGAGTTCGGGCGTCGCCTCGATCTCGGCGTCGGCCAGGTACCAGCCGACCGCGTCCTCGATGTAGGCGAGCACCTCGTCCGGCTCGATCCGGGCGGGTTCGGCGAGAATGCCCGCGGCGGCCATGCGCGCGTGCACCTGTTCGGCGTCACCGTCGGCCGCGGCCCGCAGCACCGTCCGTTCGAGTTCCACGCTCTCCCGGCTCATTCGCTTGAACAACCCGAAATCGAGGAACGCCACCCGTCCGTCCGGCCGCAGCAGCACGTTGCCGGGATGCGGGTCGCCGGGGAAGTCTCCGGTGTGGAACAGCGAACCGCAGTAGAAGCGGTAGATGATCTCGCCGACCCGGTCGCGCACCGGCCGCGGCTGCTCGGCGATGCCGTCGAAATCCAGGCCGTCGACGAACTCGGTGACCAGCACGCGTTCCCCGCACAATTCCCCGACACTGTCCGGGACCGCGATGAACGGGTGCCCGGCGAAGCGCGCGGCGAGATCGTGCTGCGTCCGCGCTTCCAGCCGGTAGTCCAGTTCCTCCTCGATGCGCAGCCGGATCTCGGTGGCCAGCGAGTCCATTTCGAGCCCGGGAAAGATGTTCGGCGCGAGCCGGAGGAACAGCGCCAGGTTCTTCAGGTCGGCGCGCACCGCGGTGCCGATGCCGGGGTACTGCACCTTCACCGCGACCACGCGGCCGTCGGCCAGCCGGGCGCGGTAGACCTGCCCGATCGAGGCCGCGGCGATCGGATTCTCGTCGAATTCGGCGAACACCTCGGCGATCGGCGCACCCAAATCCCCCTCGATCACCTTCCGCATTCCGCAAAACGGCACCGCCGGGGCCTGCGCCAGAAGTACCGCGAGTTTCGCGCGGAATTCCGGGCGCACCGACTCGGGCACCAGATCAAGATCGAGCACGGAAAGCAGCTGCCCGAGCTTCATCGCGGCGCCCTTCATTCCGCCGAGCACCGAAACGAGCTGATCGGCGGCCGCGAGCGCCCGGCGATCGAGCAGCCTGCGTTTCTCTTCACTCGAACGGCCCAATGCGGCGACCTTGCCGCCCGCCTGCCGCAGCACCTGCCCGGCGGCCAGCCGTCCCAGCGCGGTCCCCCGCACCAGACGTGATCTCGGTGGCGCCTTCGCCATCGTCCCTCCCCGGCGTAACCGACCTTTATAGCGTGTCGTGCGTGCGAAATCGACCGTTTCCGCATATCACGCGGCGCCAAATCGCGAATGCCCGCGCCAGAATACGGCGCCACCGGCCCTGGCAAACGCGCGGCCGAATCCGGAAGCGCGCTCCGTAGAACCCGGGGTGGCGGTGCGTAATCGTTTGCACTAATGCAGAGCTGAGCCGTACACGGAAGTTCAGGTCCCGTAAGCTGAGCGGGATGGAATCCGCGTCCACGTCTTCACCGGCGACGCCCCGCGCTCGCCGGGGCAGGCCGCCGGAGAAGGGGCTGGCCGAGCGGCGCCGCAGGCAGATCGTCGACGCCGCGTGCGTCATCTTCACCGAACGCGGGTACGAAGCCGCGAACATCTCCGAAGTTGCCAAGCACGCCAAGGTCGGCCAGGGCACCGTCTACCGCTACTTCGAGAGCAAGCGCGAGCTGCTCGACCACGTGCTCGACCACTGCGTGGAGCGGTTGATCACCACCGTGCGCGCCGCCGCCACACGCGAGAAACCGCGTGATGTCGAGGAGTTCGCCGCGCAGCTGCGCGCGATCGCCCGGCGGTTGTTCGTCCTGATCGACGAGGAACCGGACCTGCTCAAGCTGGTTCTGGTGGAGGCCGCGGCGATCGACGCGGAGCTGAAGGCGCGGCTGCTCGGCCTGGAGGCCACGCTGTCCGCGCTGATGGCGTCCTATCTGGAACACGGGGTGCGGGCGGGCTGGTTGCGCTCGAACCTGGACACCGCCGCGGTCGCGCACGGACTGAACGCGCTGATCGTTCCGGGATTCCTGCTGGCGCTGCGCGGTGAAGCAACGGAAGAAAAACGCGTGCGATACATCGACACTCTCGTCGGGTTCGCCGTTCACGGGGTGAGCAAGTGACAGGAGCGTCCGTGCGCAACCGTACGGCTGAGCGGCGGGTCCAGCTGGTTCGCGCCGCGCACCACGTCTTCTCTTCACAGGGTTATCGCAACACCGGTGTCTCCGACATCGTCAAGGAAGCCGGCGTCAGCCACGGCACCTTCTACAACTACTTCGACAACAAGCGGCACATTCTCGACGACGTGCTCGACACCGGGGTCGACTTCATTCTCGACGCGGTGGTCGGCGCGGACGAGCCCGACGACGCGTCCACCGCGGACGAGCTGGCCGCGCAGTTCCGCACCATTCTGACCAGGGTTTTCGACCTGGTCGACCGGGAACCGGCGCTGGTCCAGTTCATCCTGCTCGACGCCCCGGCCATCGACGACGAATCACTGCAGCGGCTGCTGCGACTGGTCCGGACCTTCGGCGCGACCGCGTCCGCGTTCCTCTCGAACGGCGTCCGCCGCGGCTTCCTGCAGTCCGATCTGGACACCGAAATCGCCGGTGAGGGCCTGCTGTCGCTGATCATCTCGGCGATCCTGACCGGGGTGCGCGGCGGACTGACCCCGGCCGAACGCGAGCGGGTCATCGAGGCGTTCGTCAGCTTCGCGATGCACGGGGTCAACTAGGCGCGGCCCGCACCAGCTCGCGGTCGCCGTACCCGCGCACGCTGACCGCGCGCACCTCGTTCATCGGCACCAGCACCGAACCGCCGAACCGCGTCGCCTTCTCCGAAGCCGCCCAGCTGCCCGCTTCGTGCTCGACGCCGGCGGTGTCGGTCACCACCAGGCGGCAGTGCTCGCCCCAGGCGACCCCGGCGACCTCCACGTCGAACCGGGTCCACCCCGACGCGGGTTTCAGGCGGGTGGTCAGGTGCACGCCGTCACCGGAGACCGCGCTCAGGATCGGCTCGGTGAGTTCCGGGCTGCCGAGCAGCAGGCCGCCCGCGAGCGCGCCACCGGCCAGAACCACCGCGGCGGCCAGTCCGGTGATCCGGCGGCGCCGGTGCCCACGGCGGCGCTCCTGGCGCACCCGCTCGATCGCCCGGCGCAGCACGGGATCCGGTGTCGGACAGGAAAAAGCCTGGCCATTCCGGGAATGGCCAGGCTGGTTCCGCGCTGGTTCAGTAGCCATTGCCGCCGCTGTCCGAGGCCGACCCGGCCGGGGCGGGTTCGGACTTCTTCTCGTCCTGCTTGCCCTGCTGGGCGACGAACGGCGCTTCGGACTTGCAGCCCTCCGGCATCATCGCGTACCAGGTGCCGCCGACGCCGTGCCCGTTCGCCTGCCCGGCGGCGGTGTCCTTGGCGTAGGTGTAGACCGGCCAGCCGCCGACGGTGACCTGCTCGGTGCCGTCGTCCCGCTTCACCTTGCCGACCAGCTTCTCGTCCACACCGGACAGTTCGGGGTCACCGTTGGCGAGCAGCGGCGGCCAGGTGGTGGCGCAGTCGCCGTTGCAGACCGACTTCGGCGGCTTCTTGCTGTCCTTGCTGAACAGGTAGAGGGTCAGGCCGTTCTGCTCGGTGAGCACACGACCGACGCCTTCCACCTCGGCGGCGGTCAGCTTCACCGCGGCCTGCTGCTTTTGCTCGGGCTGTTCCTCGGCCTTGACCGCCTTGCCGCCCTGCGGGTTCACCGCGTACCAGGTGCCGCCGACGGCCTGGCCCTTGACCTCACCGGCCGCGGTGTCCTTGGCGTAGGTGTAGACCGGCCAGCCCTTGACCGTGACCTGCTTGGTGCCGTCCGCCCTGGTCACCTCGCCGACCACCGAAGCGTCCACTCCGGACAGCTCGGGAGCGGCTCCGTCCCCGGCCATCAGCGGTGGCCAGGCCTTCGCGCAGTCCCCTTCACAGTTGGACTTCGGCGGACTCGCGGTGTCCTTGTCGAACCGGTAGAGGGTTTTGCCGCCCTGCTCGGTGAGCACCTGCCCGAGGCCCTCGATCTCGGTGGCGTTCAGCTTGACGGTGGGCGCGGCCTGCTGCGCCGCGGGTGCGACCACGGCCTGCTCGTCGGCCACCGGCGCCGCCGCCCCGCCCTGTGCGGCACTCTGCCCACAGGCGCTCAGCACGGCCATGCCGAGCGCCGCGGCCGTGGCCGAGAGAACGATTCGCTTGCGTGCCATGGGACTTACTCCTTCGTTGGTCGGAAGGTCCCGCCCGTGCCGCGGTGACCGACACCCGGCAACACGGGGGTGCGCCCGACCCGGTTCGAACTTTTTCCAAGATCTTTCTTGCGCACACTGTTCCTTCATGCGTACAGTGTGCGCATATAGCGCACGGCGTTTTGAACTTGGAGGGGTCATGCTGCGGGAATCAGGTCTTCGCCGGATGCGGGACGTGCTGGGCGGCCACGTGGCTTCGGGCACGGCGCCCGGCCTGGTCGCGCTGGTCGGCGACGGCACGCGGACGCACGTCGAAACGTTCGGCTCGGTCGAGCGGGACACGATCTTCCGGCTGGCTTCGCTGAGCAAGCCGCTCACCGCGGCGGCGACGATGATCCTGGTCGAGGAGTGCCGGATCGGACTCGACGACCCGGTCGACGAATGGCTGCCCGAGTTGGCGGACCGCCGGGTGCTGACCAGGATCGACGCGCAACTGGACGAGACGGTGCCCGCCCGGCGCGCGATCACCGTGCGGGACCTGCTGACGCAGACGCCGGGTTTCGGCCTGGTGCTGGCGGCGCCGGGCACTTACCCGATCCAGACCGCGCTGCACGAGCTGTCGGTGACCAGCGACGGGACCTCGGCGTGGCCGGTGCTGGACCAGGACGAGTGGCTGAAGCGGCTGGGGTCGGTGCCGCTGATGTACCAGCCGGGTGAGCGGTGGCAGTACCACATCAGCTCGGATGTGCTGGGAGTGTTGATCTCCAGGGTGGCCGGGCAGTCGTTCGAGGCGTTCCTGCGGGAGCGGTTGTGCGCTCCGCTGGGTATGAAGGACACCGGCTTCTCGGTGCCCGCCGATCAACTGCACCGCCTGCCGACGAGTTACGCGCACGACCCTTCCGGCGCTCTGACCGTCTGGGACTCGGCGGCCGACGGCAAGTACAGCCGTCCGCCGTCGTTCCAGGCGGGTGGTGATGGCCTGGTCTCCACGGTCGACGACTACAACGCTTTCTTCGGGATGCTGCTGGGTTCGACTTTGCTTTCCCCCGCCTCGACAGCCCTGATGACGATGGACCACCTGACGCCGTCGCAAAAGGTGGAAAAGGACCAGTTCGGCGACCACTTCGGACGGCACGGGGGTTACGGCTTCGGCATGGCGGTGCGGACGCACCGGCGGGACCTGGCGCCCACCGGCCAGTTCGGCTGGGACGGCGGCCTGGGGACCACGGCCTATGCCGATCCGTCGGGGTTCCGCGGGATTCTGCTTTCGCAGGCAGCGCTCGACTCGCCGTCGACCACCGCCCTGCACCGCGACTTCTGGACTTGTGCCTATCAGTCGGTGGGATAGCTCTTTCGCCGGACGTCCGGGATGACTTTGTGGACTCGGGGCTTTGCTCTCATGCGGCAGGGGTGTCGACCGCCGTCATTGGTATGGGATGGGTACCCCGGCGGCGCGCAGTTTGGCCTCGACGAGCGCGTTCAGCCGGGTCCAGGCCGTCGATGCCTGATCTTCGAGGTGGTGGTTGATCAGCCCGTATCGGGTGACGGCGTCGGGACCGGGCTGGTAGCCCGCCGGCGTCGCCAGCAGTTCGCGGTTGGCCAGCAGGTTGTCGGCCAGCGCGGACGCCAGCTCGTCGATCCGAGGGTCGTCCGGGTCCCAGGACCGCGCGTCCCAGCCGCGTTTGGTCAGGTCGGTGAACTCGGGGTCGTCGAACCGGTGTTCCAGCTGGGTCAGGAAGATGTCGAACAACTCCGGCGCCAGTGCCCTGGCCAGCACCAGGGCTTCCTGCTGGCCGGCCACGTAGTCGGGACTGAAACCGAGCTCGGTGAGCTGGTCCAGGATCGCGAGGGCGCGTTCGGGCAGCAGGAGCCGGTCGCTGTCGGTGAGTTGCCGCAGTGTGTCGCGCCTGGCGATCAGGTCGGCGATCCGCTCGGTGAGGCGCCGTTCGACGTCAACGAGAGCGGCGGCGAACTGGTCGGCGTCGGCGTCGAGCAGCGGTCCGACTTCGGCCAGCGGTACCCCGGCGGCGGCCAGGGTCCGGACCTGGACCAGCCGCAGCAGGTCGGCCGATCCGTACCGTCGATAGCCGGAGCTGTCGCGTCGTGGTTCGTCGAGCAGCCCGTGCCGGTGGTAGTGCCGCACGGTCTTCACGGTGACCCCGGCGAACGCCGCCGCCTCTCCGATCGTGACGCCGCCGGTCGTTGTGCCCGTCGAGAGAGCCATGCGGCGAGTGTGCGGCCTGACCCAAGGTCAAGGTCAACCCGTACCGCACGGCCCCTCGACTGAGCGGCGTTCCGTCAGCCTGTGGTCTGCCCGTCGCAGAGCACCGCGCTGAGAAGCTTGTCCAACGCCTTCGGGTACTCCTTGGCCAGGTCGACTTCGGTGTCCACGCCAGTGATCGAGGCGGTGAGGGTCTTACTCCCGTCGGGCGTGCTGTACATCAACGCCCCGTAGCCGATATTGCTGCCGTTGTGGCGCAGGACGGTGACGCCGCAGCCCAGCTTTTCCACGTACAGCCCGAGACCGTAGCCGGCTGTCGGGTGTGGCGTGCGCATCTCGGCCAGCAGCGAGGCGGGCAGGAGCTTGCCACTCATCAGCGCGGAGAAGAACGTGTGGAGATCCTGGGTGGTGGAAATCATGTCACCGGCGGCGAACACGAGGGAGGGGTTCTGGCGGGTGACATCGACCGTCTTCCACTGACCGGCGTCCTGGTAGCGGTAGTAACCGTGGGCGTGCGGCCCGCGGATCGCCGTCCGGGTGCCCGGCACCTCGGTGCCCGACAGCCCCAGCGGCCGCGGCTGACGAGAGTCGGACCAGGGGCCGGCCGCGTCCGGCGATCGCAGGATCCGCCGTTGCATCTCCTCGGCGTAGGAGCGGCCGGTGACTTTCTCGATCAGCAGTGCGGCCAGAACGTAGTTGGTGTTGGAGTAGTTCCAGTCCCTTCCCGGCGGGAACAGCGGCCCCTTGGACAACGCGAACCGCACCAGCTCGTCGGGCTGGTAGGTACGGAACCGGTTGTCCACCCATTCCTGGCCCGTCGAGGGAAGCCCCGGCATGGGTTTCCCGTCGTAGTAGTCGCCGGTGTAGTTGAACAGCCCGCTGGTGTGCTGCAGCAGCATCCGCACCGTGATCCCCCGGTCCAGCCCGAACCGCGGCAGGTAGTCGGCCACCGGGGAGTCCAGCCCGATCTTCCGCTCGGCCACCAGCTGCAGTACCACGGTCGCGACGAAGGTCTTGGTGTTGCTGCCGATCCGGAAGCGCCCGTTCGTCGGCGGCTTCTCGGGCTCGCCCAGCTTGCGCACACCGGCGCTGCCGACCCACTCGCCCCGCTGATCGTGCACCCGCAACTGCATCCCGGTGAAACCGATGTCGATGAATCCCCGCATGGCCTCCTGCAACTCGGGTCGGTCCTGCTGGGCAGCGGGCGTCGGACCGGCCACGCTGTCCGCGGTGGCCACCCCGGGTGCGGCCGCTCCGGGTAGCAGTGTGGCCGCCAGCGCCGCGATCGCCACTCGCCGGACGAACCGCGGCATGCGCACCCTCTTCTGGAATCCGCCGAGGCGCGCCGCGGAAGTGATGTCGTTCGTCATGCGGGCAGGCTCCAGCCTGACCCAGGGGCGGGGTCAACCCCTTCCGCCACACCATCCGACTGGCCGCCACGCTCTGACAAACATGGAGCCGTGTGCTGCTGCGGGTCTACGCGAAGTGCCTCGACGGGGGCGAGCAGGCTGCCCGCGACCGCGTGGAGCGTGGCCTACAGGGCTGGCGAGCGTGGCCACGCATTGGCCACGGGCGCCTCAGAATGGCCGGATCTGGCCGAACACGACCGGACAGACGAAGAACGCCCCGGTGGCCTGTTTCCACAGGTCACCGGGGCGTTTCCGCTGGTGTGGCAGGTGAGGGATTCGAACCCCCGAAGGCGAAGCCGTCTGATTTACAGTGCAGCGCCAAAACCACGTTTGACCTGCATGAATAGTGCACCCCAGTCGATCTTCGGGGCAAACTCGGCACGAGGACGGAGGGCGCGAGGAAGCTTTCGTCGCCGGTCATCCGGTTGCTTGCCTATAGGACAACGTGCGCAAGTGCTCGCGCTTGAGCACCTATCAAGGATGGCCCTTGAAGGCAGTCACCCAGCTGGCGGTACCTGTATCTCCCAGTGAGAATAGCCAGGAGAGGAGGCGCAGCAAGGCTGAAGATCATCAACCAACTACACCGAAAGCGCGCGAAAGTCACGCAAGGTAACAGCGATGACTCGAAGAGTCCACTTTTAGGTGATCTCCGATTATCCTCATGGCCATAACGACTGTTGTCGCGTGCGAGGGGGCCATGGGCGATCGGGTGAAGAAGGTCCAGCCGGTCATCGACCGGACGTTCACGGAATGCATGGAGCAGCTTCAGGAGGGCTACGTGTCGGCGATCGCTGCTACCGCCGGATGTACCGTAGAGTTCCGGAGACGTGACCTGTATGGCGTTGACATGGAAGTCACCCGCTCAGGCAAGACCGATGCGGACCCAGAAACATCTATCTACTTGCAACTCAAGAGCACGACGACAATCAAACCCAATTCGGAAGCGGAAAATTTCTCCTACCAGTTTAAGAAGAGAGAGTATTTCGAGAAGCTGGCGATCCCCAATCGTTACCCAAAAGCGTTTCTGGTAGTCATGGCAACTTCCCCGATTCAACAAGATTGGACGAAAGGCGGCCATGAGGCACTTGAGATGCTTCACTGTTGCTACTGGGTCAACCTAGAAGGAAAGACCATCAAGCCTGGGGTGCAAGCACCCACGGTGCACATACCTACAGCTAACGTATTTGACGCCAACGGCTTATCCGAAATGCTAGACCGGATCGAGCACGACAAGGCCGCAGCATGAGCGCAAATGCCTCAAACGCGGCTGGCATATCGCCGGATCGAATAGATCCGCAACGGCTGACAGTACTTCTGAAGAGCGTAGGATGGCAGCTTCGCACCGGTCGCGAAGGGATCTACAATAGATTAATCCCGCCTTCAAGTCTTGAGCATCCAGATTCTCGACCGCGCTCTCTTTTGGTTCCCTTGAACAAGAACGCTCCGGACTACAATCTTCTGATGAACGCCGCATTAACCGAGCTGGACGAGGCAGACAGAAGAGACCGCTGGTCAGAGGTACTTCCTCGCCTGCGATCCGAGCCAACTGACTCATTCCGTTTCAGAAAAGAAAGTGCCGCACCATCCGGACTTATATCTTGGCGACAGGGCGAAGAACTCATCCTGTCGGCGCGCTCCACGCTGATCGCCGGAGCCAAGACGAGGGTCGAGAAACTTAGAAGGTACAGCAATCGATTAGGTCATTTCGCAAGTCGCTATCTCGACTCGGTATTGATGGGCCAAACTGCTGCGGGAAGTTACGTCGTCACCGCATACGCGCCGACTAACATTACAATACCGATATCTGCGACACGCACGGTCAACCAATCGATCCCTGGGACCGATACTGTGCTAGCAAGGTCAGTTACCAGCTCCATTGCCTCCTCCCTGGAGGCCGCAACGGACGCACTGAACCACTATAGGTCGACGGGATCTTACTCAGGTTTCGAAGATGGCGTAAGAAGTGGGCTATCGTATGACCTGGCCGTTGCCCTCCAAGGGATAACGAGCGATTCGTCGGGGAGCGAAATTCTTGTAGAGTGGGACCCCTCCGAACCCCTCAACAACTCGGGGCTTTCATCGGTTTATGAATTTAAAGGGTCGGACGCTGGAGTCTTTGAATCCGCCGCCAATAGACTGGGATCGGCAAATCAAGGCGTCGTTACCACAACAGCCATTGGACGAGTTCATCTATTGACAAAAAAACGAGCAGGCGGCCCAGGCGTATTCGGCCTGGACACGATCGGATCACCCGGCAGAAAATATCGAGTTCGCTTGCTCGACGCCGAGCAATACCACCTAGCCACCCGCGCACACGACGAGGACCTCGCAATTAGGGTACGTGGAGACCTTGAGCGCGAAGGCTCTATCAGTTGGTTATACAATGCCGAGATCCAAGGGATCGTTGGCCCTGTCTCCGAATTACCCGGCTTTGGCCCAGATTCAATAGCAGCACCAGCACCTAAGGGGCAACTTATGATCGACGGTCCCGAAGACACCCCGGAATAGGGGGTCAACCCCTTCCAACGTTCACAGTTTCGCCTGCCGCGCTCAGACGCCCCGATCGCCCCAGCCCTGTAACGTTGACCAGCGTGACTGTAGTTGAGGAAGCCAGGGAGCTCGCCGAACGTTTCGTAACACCACTGGGACGTCGGTGGGCACACGTGCAACAGGTCGCTTTCAAAGCGGTAAGCGTTAGCGAAGCCGTGACCGATGAGAAAAGGGATGCCCTTGTCGCAGCAGCTTGGTTGCACGATGTCGGCTATGCACCTGACATCAACTATACCGCGTTCCACCCTCTAGATGGCGCTCGCTACCTGCGAGAACAAGGCTGGCAGGCCGAGATCGTGAACCTGGTAGCACACCACTCGGGAGCCCGGTTCGAAGCTGCGGAACGCGGGCTCACCAGGGAATTGAGCGAGTTCCCGTTCGAGGACAGCCCCGTCCTTGACGCATTGGTCACGGCCGACCTAACCACAGGGCCGGGCGGGGAACAGATGACCTACGACGAGCGGATTGCCGAGATCTTGAAGCGCTATCCGCCCGACGACCCCGTTCACCGGACCTGGGTCAAGGCCGCGCCGATCCTCAAAGAGGCTGTTCGGCGCACCGAGGAACGCCTGGCCAGGGCTCAGCCCAAGTAGGGGCCTGTCCGGCTGGGGTCCAAGCCGTGGTCGATGCGGAGGCGCATCGACGGGTGGATGTTCAGGCCGTCCAGGTCTGAGGGCTCGACCCACCGCACGGCCTTCGTCTCCGTGCCGTCTTCCCGCGGCTGTCCCCCGGTCCACCGGCCCTCGAAGCACAACGAGAACTGCTGCCTGACCTCCCCATCGTCGTAGGCCATGACGTGCCGGGGGTCCGTGTACGTGCCTATCAGGCGCACGATCTCGACGTCCAGGCCGGTCTCCTCCCGCACCTCCCGGACCGCGGTGTCCGTGATCCGCTCGCCGGCGTCGTGTCCGCCGCCGGGCAGTGCCCACCGGTCGTTGTCGATCTTGTGGATGAGCAGCACGCGGCCGGCGTCATCCCTGATCACCACGGTGACCGACGGGACCACGCTGTTCGCCGCCGGGGCGTTTGGGTCGTCGAAGTAGTCCACGCGTGCCATAGCCGCTCCTAGCTGGTCTCGGGGACGCCGACCGACCACACCCGCTCGAAAGAGCGCATGTAGTGCTGCCACATCTGGCCGGACGGGATGCGCTTCAGGTGCAGCACCGGGCTCTGACCGGCAAGCGCGCCGTGAGCATGGCCGTTGACCAGCAACTCATCGTCGAATCGGTAGATCGAGTTGTAGAGGATCGTGCCGTGCGTTCGGACCTCGACACCGTCCAGGTCGACGACGTCGGACAGGTACCGGCGCATGAGCTGGATGCGGCCTTCCAGCCCGCCGGGCGTGTTTTCGTCGAGCGCGCGCTGGATGACCGCAGGGGACGTCTCGTCACCAACGAGAAGCCGGAAACGCACGCCCTCAGCGACCTTCTGCCTGATCAACGGCACCAAGTTGTACTGCTCGACCAGGAACGCACCCGAGAACACGAGTACGTCCATCTGCTCTCGGACGCCATGTAGCAGCGCTTCCCAGTTCGCCCCCGTGATGGCCGATCGGGACGGGTACAGGTGCACCAGCTCGGACTCGACCGGTGCCGGTCGGGAATCTCCGGCGAGCGCGGGCCACAGGTCCGCTTCGCGCACGCCGAGCAGTTCAGTGAGCTTGTGCCGCGTTGCGCGGTGCGGGCGCCGATCCTCGTTGCTGATCCATCGGTCGACCGTCTTCGGGTCGACGTCGACCTTGGCGGCCAGCGTCTCCACGGTCAGGTTCGCCGCCAGCATCGCCGTGCGGAGCCGATCATTTGCCACGTTCCGGACCCTCCACTTCCCGGGACGTTTCGGACGTTTCCATGGGACGCGATCTGACGCAAGGACGTCCCGGACGATCTTCGAAAGTGCGGTACCTACGTCCTCCGAGCTGCGGTTTTCTTTGAGCACACCACCGAACGAGGTGGCCAGGAACAAAGAGAACGGAGCGAGACATGGCCCGCAAGACCCCCACCATCGTCCCTGAGACCGGCAGCGGCATCCTGCCCAAGGTCATCGGCACTGTCGTCTTCCTTGCGCTGGCCGCGCTGGTCGTGAAGCACCCTGGGCCGACCGCGGAATGGGTCAAGGAGCTGTTCGCCTGGGCGACCAGCGTCATCGACGGCGTTTCGGCCTTCCTCGGGCACATCGGCAACTAGGACTCCCCCGTGCCTTCTTCGATGCGCTGCACCCGCTCGGTCAGGTCCGCCACCGCTTGTCGGAGTTCGCGTAGCTCCGCGGCAACGTCCAGGCGGTCAGTCTCGGCAGGCAGCTCGTTGACGAAGACGCCGACCGCTGGGGTCGCGGTCAACCAGCCGTCATCTTGCAGTCGCCGCAAGGCTTTCTGCGCCGTGCCAAGCGCGACGTCGTACTTCTCGGCAAGGTCCCGGTTGCCGGGGAGCTTGTCCCCCGGCTTTAACACCCCGGCTCGGATGTCCTCCCGGATCGACTCGGCAACACGCTCGTAGACGGCCATACCAGCCGTGTTGGCGTCCATCTGCGCAGTCTACCGAATCTGACTCACACCGACATAGTTCACCCGAATGCCGGTCTTGCAACTGACTCATACTGATATAGATTGCTTTATGTCAGCCGACAGAGAGGAACCCCGATGAGGTCCGCACACATCAGCCGCCGCCGCGCCGAAGCCAGCTGCGACGGCTTCGATTGGGACGACGTTTCCGCAGTTCAGGAAGCCGCCGCCCTGTCGTTTGAGCGCATGGAGATCGACCGTGACGCGGAGCTGGACCGGCTCGCGCAGACCACGGAACTGGAGCTGACCGAGGACGAGCAGGCCGCGATGTACGCATTCCTGCACGGCTTCAACGACGCCCGCCGTACGCACAGGAGCCGTCGCCGCTCCGGTCGTGAGGTGCTGCGCTCCCTGCCCGTGCAGGTTCAGGCCAACACGTTCGACGGGGAGGCCGCGTGATGATCCAGCCCGCCGTCAACGAACTGACCAAGGTCATCGTCGAATCGTTCGGCTACCTGCACGGTGAGCCCCCGCAGGCGCATCTTGTAGTCGACCTGCGGAACTGCCTGCACAACCCGGCCGCTGACCCCGCCATGCGTGAGATGACCGGCCTGTACCCGCAGGTTCACCAGCACGTGCTCGACACCCCGGGCACATTCGACGTACTGGCCGGGGTCCTGGAAACCACCCGCGTGCTTCACCGGCTGCACGACCTGCGCTCGCGCAAGGTCACCGTGGCGTTCGGCTGCGCCGGCGGACGCCACCGGTCGGTGGTGCTGGCCAACGAACTCACGGCCGCGCTCAACCGCGAGGGAATCGCCACCACGGTGACTCACCGGGACATCTCGCGACCGGTCGTTCGGACCAACCGATGACCCGCCTTCTGGTCATCCCTTCTGACCCCGGACCGGCGGCCCATCCCGCCAAGAACAAGCCCACCGGGCCGGGTCTCCCCAACCACTCGCATGGCTACACGGAGAGGAACACGATGGTAGGCAAGCTCCGCGCCGGCATCAGCCCCCTTGCGCGTCGACTCGCCCAGATTGTGGCTAGCGATCGGGTGATTTACACCCCGCAGGCCCTGAACACCCTCATCGACACGACCGTTCGGCGCGAGCTGGCAGGCCAGTTGCGCGAGCGGGCCATGTGGCACCGCCGGACGGCCGCTGCGATGTCGACCCCGGGTTGCTCCGTCGAAGACTGGAAGCGCGCCGGGTGGCACACGACCGAAGCGCAGCGCCTCGACCTCCAGGCCGCGGCTGAGCTGGCTCGGATCGCCGGTGGTGAGGACCGGTGAACCCGCGCAAACGCAAGCAGACCGTGGTGACCGTCTTCGACGGCAGGGTTCACCATGTGGCCCTGTGCCGCGGCTTCCTCGACAGCCTTCCCGTATTCGCCTGGGGTGAGGCTCCCTCCGTACTGCTGACCAAGTCGCAGCTCCGGGACGCGGGACTCCGCCCGAACGGGCAGGACCCGTTAGCGCTGCTGGTCTTCCGTCACCACAAGCCGTTCAGGCACGAGACGGTGGCCGAGCTGTTCTCCGTCGAACTCGCGGCTGAGGTCCGACCGCTCCGGCCGGGGCAACTCGACGCGGCCAACCAGGCGCGGCGCACATGCGGTGGCTGCGACCAGGTCAAGCCGTACGTCGTGCCGACCTCGACTCGCCGGTGCTGGGACTGCTTCGACGCGGATACGGCGGGGGTGGCGGCATGAGCACCTTCGACGTCCTGTCCCGCTACGGCACCGCGGCTCTCCTGCGGTTCGCCGGTGCGGTGGCGCTGTTCCTGGCGCTGCACCTGATCCGCATCCCGCTCGTGCTGGTCGCCCGCGTGCTCGAAGGCGTCATGCGCCGGATCGACGGCTACGCCGTGCGGCAGGCCAGCGCCAAGCCGACCAACCCGATCAACCACTTCTTCGCACACACCACACCTTCGGGAGGTGCCTGATGACTGAGACCACCGAGACCGTGTTGCGCGAGCAGACGCGCACCGAACTCGCCGTGCAGTGGACCGTGTGGCACTTCGGTGAGCTGTCCGCCGTGTCGGTCCCGCTGCTGCTCGGGCTGACCGTGAACGGCTGGATTGCGCTGCTGTCGGCGCCGGCCGCCGCGGTTTGGGCCGTCTTCGAGGTGCGCGCCATCCGACGAATGCCGCCGAAGCGTCTCGCCCAGATCGAGAACACCGCCACCGGGGACGAGACCGGGAAGGAGGCCAGCGCATGAACTGGGCAGCCGAACGACGAGCGAACCGCGCGGCCGAGGCCGAACAGGACCGGTTGAACGCGGACGCTGCCAGCGCGCGGCGGATCGCCGAGCGGAACGCGCTGGCCGAACAGGCCCGTGCCGACGCGGCCTTGCTGACCAAGCAGAAGCGCGCTGAGCGTGAGGCCAAGGCCGCACGGCGGGCCGCGTTCTGGGCTCGACTTCGCACCTGGGCGACCGCGCACACGGTGGACCTGCTCATCTACCCGCTCGCGATCGCCAGCGCGATCATGGCGATTCCGTCGATGGCTCGCTTCGGTTGGGATGTCTACGGCAACGCGACCGGGGTTGTCCTGCCGGTGCTCTCCGAGCTGGGCATGTGGGCGTTCGCCGTAGCGACAACCGCATCTCGGCGGGCGCATCCGGATCGGCCGGTGTGGGCGTTGCAGGCCGGCGTGTGGATGTTCGCGCTCGTCGCCTTCGGGCTCAACGTGCTGCACGGGCTCAGCCGGGGCATGTCCGCAGCGGTGGTGATGGGGGTCGCCTCGATCGCCGGCGTTCTCGCTCACCAACTCGTGACCGCGACACCCCGGCGTGCGGCTGCCGACCGGCGGGCCGCTCGGGTGGACCGCCGCGCGGCGCGCAAGGTGGCCAAGGTGCAGCGCGCGGCAGTCCGGCAGGCAGTGGCCGAGATCGACGCGGCAGGCCGCGCAAGCCTGGTCTACGTGCCCGGTCGGTACTGCCTCAGCGGACGCGGGCGCCTGGTCGAAGCCGTCGTGCCCGGCATGCCGGTTGAGCCGCCGGCGGAGCTGGCCGAAGTGCTTGGTGACGAGGTGTCCGCGTGGCTGGCCACCCAGGCTCGACCTTCGATCCCGGAGCCGGACTCCGGGCCGGTGGCAACCCTCGATCACTCCGGTGACCAGCGTAAATCGACCCCGACCCACCCGTCTCCGCAGCGGCAGAAGCGCACCCTTGCCGACCTCCGGCGGGAGTTTGCCGACGCGGTTGCCACCGACTCGATCGACCCGAAGTCGGCGGAGTCGATCCGCAAGACCCTGCGCTGCTCGCCGGCGCGCGCCAGGCAGTTGCGCGACGAGTACCGAAAGGGGAACGCGGCATGAGCACCACCGACGAATCGACCGAGCTGGCTCAGGTGCACTACCTGCCGGGGCACCCCGAGGTGTTGGACGGCGAACTCGTCAGCGCCGAGGAGTTCGCGCGGCTGACCAGCCAGAAACACCAGGCGATCGAGCGTTACCGCGCCTACGGGAACACGGTGGTCGCCACCGGCCGCGTGATGCGAACCGCGGCGACGCACGACCGGACCAAGGCCGCACTCGGACACGGGATGACGGTCATGCAGGGCTTCGAGTCGTGGGGACGGCGCACCTGGGACGCATCCACGCTCGGGGTGTACCGGCGGCAGATCAAGGCCGCTGAGGCGGTCGGCAACGTGGACGAGATCAAGGAGTGGACCGACCGGATGGAACAGGTCAAGGAACGTCGGCACAAGCGGCTGATGGACCTCCCGGAGATGATCAGGGGCATGACCCGAGCCGGGTTGATCGGCCTGGCCGCCCTGGTCGTGCTGGTCCTGCTGATCGGCCTGCTCGTGCAGCTCTCCGACGCCGGATCGTTCTTCGGCGTCATCGGCGGGGTGCTGGGCGGACTCCGGTGGGCGTTCGGTGCGATCGCCTGGGCTTGGACGCCGTTGATCCTGGTCGCGCCGTACGTGGTGAGCGCCGGCGTGCTGTTCGCCGCGTGGCGTGAGGGACGCCGGCGCGGCCAGGCTCCGAGCTGGCTCGCCACCTCTGCCGACGCGGACGGAGACGTCACGATCGACGAGACCACGATTGCCCGTGCCCTGTCCGCGCTCCGAATTCCGCAGGTCACGGCGTACCTCAAAGAAGGACTGCCGTTGCAGTTCATCACTCCGGCCCGCAGGGATGGGCGCGGTACGCACGCGATCGTCCGACTTCCTGCCGGGGTCACCGCGGAGAAGGTGGCGCGGCGACGCGCTGACCTGGCGACCGGCCTGCACCGACTGTCCAAAGAGGTGTGGCCGACTACCGGGAGCGAAGCGGGGATCTTGGACCTGTGGGTGGCGGACAAGGGCGCGCTCGCCGAGGGTGCCGGGCCGTATCCGCTGCTCGAAGACGGCACCGTGGACGTGTTCAAGGGCGTGCCGTTCGGCAAGACGCTGCGGGGTGAGCCGATCCTGGCTCCGCTGATGGAGCGCAACACGATCACCGGCGGTATGCCTGGTCAGGGCAAGTCGGGCGCCGCGCGGGTCATCATGGGCGGCGCCGCGCTCGACCCGACCGCCGAGCTGCGCATCTGGGTTCCCGATGCGAACTTCGACTTCGAGGCGTTCAGGCCGCGGTGCTCCCGCTACGTCATGGGTGCCGAGGACGAGAAGATTGCCGAGATCCTGGAACACCTGCGCGAGCTGCACGCCGAAGTGCAGCGACGCGGTGAACTGCTGATCAAGTACGAGGTTCCGGCCGTCACGCGTGAGCTGGCCAGCAAGAACGTCGGGTTGCACCCGCTGTTCGGCCTGCTCGAAGAGGCTCACGTTGCGATCCAGCATGGCCAGTACGGCAAGGAGATCGCGCAACTCCTGGTCGACATCGTCCGGTTGGGCAGGAAGCGCGGCATCCACCTGCTCGTGTCCACCCAGGCGCCGACGAAGGACAGCATGCCGCGCGACGTCACGCGGAACTGCTCGAACGGCGTCGCGTTCGCGGTCGGCGACCATGTGGCGAACGACGCGCTGTTGGGGCAGGGCGCCTACGCGGCCGGGCACCGCGCCACCGAGCTGATTCCGGGCACCGACAAGGGGACTGCCGTGGTCAAGGGCTTCACGGGGGAGCGCTCCGACATCGTGCAGGTCTACTTCCTGGACGTGGCAAAGGAGAACGACCAGGTGACGCCGATCATCGAGCGTGCCATGGCCGCGGTTGCCAAGCGCGGTGACCTGCCCGGCGGTACTGCGCCGGCGCGGCAGATCGAGACGAAGCGGGACCTGCTCGAAGACATCTCCGATGTGCTCGACGCCGACCCGGTTCCGGCCGCGAAGGTGGCGGTTCTGCTGAGCAACCACGCGCCGGACTGGCCCGCCTACCGCGGTCTCACCGGCACGAGGCTGTGCACGGACCTGGCAGCGATCGGCGTCAAGGTGCCCAGTTCGAAGAACCGCTACCCCGTTGATCCGGTGACTATCCGTGAGGCCCTGGCCAAGCAGGCGACCGCAGACCTGGACGACGAGGGCTAGCGAGGTTAGGTCGGTGCGGGTGCCCTCGAAACGCCGGAATCCAGCACTCAGCCGAGCGCTCCGCACCGACCTAACCCGCCTAACCCAGCTAACTTTCCGCAGCTCAAGAGCACTGAAGGCGCGGTAACCCGCCGGGTTAGAAACCTAACCCCGTTTCCGCGACCTAACCCCCGAACTAACCCGCAACGCGCGACCGCTCCGGTCATCGCGGCGGCACCCCATACCCAGATTCGACTACACAAAGTCATCGAAAGGCATCACGGTGAACACCACGACCGCAAGCAGTCCGATGCTCGCCTGGGCGCTCCACTTCGCTTCGATGGGATGGAACGTCTTCCCGCTGCGACCGAACACCAAGAAGCCGACCGGCCACCGCGAAGCCGACTGCCCGCGGACCGGCCGGTGCGCCGAAGGGCACTGGACGCCGGAACGCCGCGCGACCACCGACGCCGAACTGGTCCGCTCCGCCTGGGCCGACGGGCAGCGTTGGAACATCGGGATCGCCACCGGCCCGTCCGGTCTGGTCGTGGTGGACCTCGACGTGGCCAAGCCCGGGGAGTCCGGCCCGGACGGTGCGACCGCACTCGCCGAGCTGGCCGCCGAGCGCGGCGGACCGCTGCCCGACACCTACACCGTGACCACCCCGACCGGCGGACGGCACCTGTACTTCACCAGCCCGCCCGGCGTCCGGCTGCGCAGCACGCAGAAGCACGTGTGCGCCAATGTGGACACCCGCGCGTGGGGTGGCTACGTGGTGGCGGCCGGATCGGTCCTGCCGGAGGGTGGCTACGAACTCGCTGACGACACCGAGCCGGTCCCGTTGCCCGCCTGGTTGGTTCAGGCATGCGCCGAAAAGCCCGCAGCGGTCGACTCAGCGCCCATTCAGATTCGCTCTCGAGACACCAGTTCGTACGGGATGGCTGCGCTCGCTGGTGAGGTGAAGCGGGTGCGAGACGCCGAGCCAGGCAGCTACAACGGCGTGCTTTCGTCCGCCGCCTACACGATCGGTCGCAAGGTGGGCGCCGAGATCATTGATGCCGCGGTTGCCCGCGCCGAACTGGTTGCCGCCGGCGAGACGCTGATCGGCTCCGCGCACTGGCCGCCGAACGCACGGGAAGTCGCGCGCGTGGTCGACGCCGGACTGGCAGCCGGCGCCGCGAACCCGGTGGCACGCCGAAAGGACGCGGCCTGATGAACGTGCTGTCGCTGTTCTCCGGCATCGGTGGCCTCGAACTCGGCTTGGAACGCGCGGGGATGACCACTGTGGGCCAGGTCGAACTCGATCCCTACTGCCGCACTGTCCTCGAACACCACTGGCCGGAGGTACCCCGCCATGACGACGTCCGCACCGCGCCCGCCTGGTGGCGCGCCCAGCCCCGCCCTGCCGTCGACCTGGTGGCCGGAGGATTCCCTTGCCAACCCTTCTCCCAGGCCGGTCGCCGCAACGGAATCGCAGACGAACGCTGGGGCTGGCCCTGGATGCTCGACGTCCTTGACGCTGTTCGACCTCGATACGTCCTCGCAGAGAACGTGGCAGCGCTGCTTAGGGACACCGAAGCTTTTTCGATCATCCTCAGCGACCTATCCGACCTCGGGTTCGACGTCGAATGGTCGGTTGTATCAGCGTGCTCCGTGGGTGCCCCACACCTGCGACGACGGCTGTTCATCCTGGCTCACCCCCGTGGCCAGGGACTACAAGGGCTACACGGGCCGGGACGGTCGATCGATCTGCGACCAGCTCAAGGCCCTGTACGGCGGCATTGGCCGACCGAACCCGCGGTGGCTCGAATGGCTGATGGGGTTCCCCGACGCCTGGTGCGAGACCCACTCCGCGCACTCGGCAACGCCGTCGTCCCCGCAGTCACCGAGCAAATCGGGCACCTGATCGTCCGTGCGGCCAACGAAGTACCAGAGCGGAGGGCAGCCTGATGACCGCTGTGGACACCGCCGTAACCGCCATCGACGCGGCGATCGGCGAGACCGGCGGCACGTGCGTGAAGTGCGGGCGCTCGCTGGCCGACTCACCGTCCGACGACTTCTGCTCGGAGAACTGCCAAGCCCTGTGGCGCACCGAGCACGCGACGGTGCTTCCCGGACACGAAGTGCTCGACCGGGTGACCGCGTTCATCAGGAGGTTCAACATCTTCCCGTCTGAGCACTGCGCACCCATGCTCGCGCTCTGGTACGCGCACACCCACGCCGCTGACCACTTCTACGTCACGCCGCGGCTGATCCTGTCCTCCGTGGAGCCGGGGAGCGGCAAGACGCGGGTGCTCGAAGTCGCTCAGTTCCTCGTGCGGTCGCCGGAGATGACGATGTCCGCCACGGCCGCCGCGCTGTTCCGGATGGTCAACGACGGGCCGATCACCATCCTGTTCGACGAGGTGGATGCGATCTTCAACCCGAAGAACGGCGGCAACACCGAGGACCTGCGCGCACTGCTCAACGCGGGCTACAAGCGGTCGGCGACCATCCCGCGGTGCGTCGGCGACGCCAAGGCCATGAAGGTGCAGCGGTTCCCCGTCTACGCGCCGGCCGCGCTCGCAGGCATCGCCGGGAACATGCCCGACACCATCACCACCCGCGCCATCACCGTCCACATGCAGCGGCGGCGCGAGGACGAGGAAGTGGACGAGTTCTGGGAGGAAGACGTAGAGCAGGAAGCCGAACCGCTGCGGGAGATGCTGGCCGCGTGGGTTGCCACCGTCGTCGACAAGGTGAGCAAGGGCCGACCGGCTATGCCGCCCGGCGTCCGCGACCGGTCGGCGGAGATCTGGCGACCGCTGATCGCTCTGGCCGATGCCGCTGGCGCACACTGGCCGACCACCGCGAGGGCTGCCTGCTCGCACTTCGTGGAAGCGGCCAACACCAACCGCAGCGGCGGCGCGGTCCGTTTGAAGTTGCTCGCCGATCTGCACGAGCTGTTCACCCGGCACGACACCGACAAGCTGACCACCGCCGAGATCCTGGATGCGCTGTGCAGCCTCGAAGAGGCGGATTGGGCTGACCTCGACGGCAAGGGCAAGGCGCTCGACGCGCGGCGGCTCGCCAAGGAACTCAAGCCGTACGGCGTCGCGTCGAAGGACATCAAGCAGCCCGGCGGCAAGGTCACGAAGGGCTACCGCGCCACCGGCCCCGGTGGGCTCGCGGACGCGTGGAGCCGCTACCTGCCCACTGCCGCTACCGGGGCTACCTCCGCTACCGAGCAGGTCAACGAGGTAGCGGATACGGGCGGGGTAGCGGCAACAAGGGCTACCTCCGGCACCTCACCCCCGGCTCAGGCTGGCATCGGGTAGCGGCCCCAAGCGCTACCCCCTCCGTATCCGCTACCCACCTGAGCAGGCAAGTAGCCCAGGTAGCGGCAGTAGCGGACACCTCCTGAACCACTTCGACACCGCACCGGCGAACTCAGCGCGCGATCCGCGCGACCGCCGGCGACGAGGGGAACCAACACCGATGGCTGCCAAACGCCAGCACCTCACCATTGCCGCGCTCTGCGAAGAACTGGAGATCTCCCGCCGCACCTTCTACGAGTGGCGCGCCAAGAAGCGCGCGCCCCGCTGCATCAAGCTCCCGAACGGCGAGATCCGAGTCCGGCGGATCGACCTCGACAACTGGCTGGACACGTGCGAGGAGGCCGCCTGATGGACACGAGCTACAACGTCCGAATCTGGAAGATCGAGAAGTACGCCGGGAAGCGCAAGACCACCTACCGCGTCCGGTGGCTCGTGAGCGGCAAGAAGTTCGGTGACTCCTTCGAGACCTACGCCCTAGCGGACAGCTTCCGTTCTCGCCTGGTCACTGCGTCACGCGACGGGTTGGCGTTCGACGTCGTAAGCGGGCTGCCCGTCTCGATGATCCGGACCACCGAGACCATGACGTGGTTCGACTTCGCCTGCAAGTACGCGGACATGAAGTGGCCTGACTCATCGCCCAAGTACCGGAAGTCGCTCGCGGAATCGCTGATGACCATCACGGTTCCGATGCTGAAGGGGAATGTCCCGGTCGAACCGCGGACCTTGCGCACGGCACTGAAGATCGCGTTCAACACCAAGGCGCGCGACAACGAGCACCCCAGCGAGATTCAGCACGCGATCGCGCAGGCGAGCCGAGCAAGCCGGCGAGTGGACGAGCTGACCAACCCGGATGTCCTGCGCACCTTGCTCCGCGCTCTCGACCTCCGGCTGGACGGTGAGCGTGCCGCCGCGAATACGGTTCGAATCCGGCGGGTGACGTTGGGAAACGCCGTGGACTACGCGATTGAGAAGAAGCTACTCACGGCGAACCCGCTGCAGGAGGTGAAGACCAAGAAGCGGAAGTTCGTCCTGCACGAGGTCGACCCGAAGTCCGTGGTCAACACGATGCAGGGGCGGATGTTGCTCGAAGCCGTGAACGAGGTCAGCAAGCAGGGACCGCGGCTGGTCGCGTTCTTCGGGCTCATGTACTACGCGGCATTGCGGCCGGAGGAAGTGACCAACCTCAGCAAGTACAACCTGTCGTTGCCGGAGAAGGGGTGGGGAGATCTTCACTTGGAAGGCGCCCGGCCGGAGATCGGTCGGGAGTGGACGGACTCGGGCACGGCGAACGAGCTGGCTCCGCTGAAGCACCGGGAGAAGGACACCGGCCGAACGGTGCCCTGTCCACCCGTGCTCACCGAGCTGCTTCACGAGCACATGGCCAAGTTCGGCACCGCGCGCGATGGCCGTCTGTTCCGCGGCGCACGCGAGGGCGGCCGGGTGGGGAGCACGGTCTATGGCCGCGTGTGGGCGGCAGCTCGGGAACACGTCTTCACGCCGGAGATCGCCGCCGGCCCGCTCGCCAAGCGACCGTATGACCTACGCCACGCCGCAGTGTCGACGTGGCTCAACGGAGGTGTGGAGCCGACCAGGGTCGCGAAGTGGGCGGGGCACAGCCTTTCCGTCCTGCTCCGCGTCTACGCGAAGTGCCTCGACGGAGGCGAGCAAGCCGCCCGAGACCGTGTCGAGCGCGCGCTTGAGGGCCACTGAGAAACCGCTGAGCGATTCGAAGTCCCGAACGCCGATCCAATACACACGGCGAAAGGACCACACGCCACTATGATGTGACACGTTTCACGGCCAGGACACGGGGAGGGCCACACATGGAAACTGGCAGGCTGGCAACACCGCCTACCGACCGGATCGAGCTGCGCTTCAGCGGAACCTACTACTTCGTCTACCAACTAGACAGCTTCATGTCTCGCGAAAGCATCTTAAGCAGAGCATTCGGCGATGAGTTTTCGGAAGGGCTACATCTTTACGTTGCCCCCTTCAAGCGATGGACAACTTTGCATCTTTTCACGGAGTTCTTCATAGAGCAGGTTTTGGATGAAGACTTCGACAGAGCTTCGAACACCAGATACGTACGACGCGACTCTTGCTCTAACCAATATTGCCCAGCCAGCCCAGCATGGCTACTTAGCGTAGACCTCATGAAAAGTCACGGTTTCGACGTCTCGGAAGCCACGCACGAACTCGGCCAATGGGCGGAGGCAGGGGCTTACTGTTGTCCACCACCAGGCGATCTCGGAACCGGACCCGACTTCGACATATGCGTCCCGGAGATCGAAGGAGGCGATTACGCCGACTTCGTACGTCAGTTGACCGAAGAGGTGTTCTTTGTATTCTTCGCGAACCGCAGCTTCCTCTACAAGTTCAACTCACACCTGGCGAGCTGGGTACTTCACTCCGACGGACAGCAAGTTCTGCCAGATGAGGACCTCTTCAAGAAGACCAACAAGAGCGGTTCGACGCTGAAGCGTGCCAGGATTCCCGAATGGGCCAAGCGGGCCGTATTCTTTCGAGACAGGGGTCGCTGCTGCAAGTGCGAACGCGATCTCGGGGGCGCCTACAGTCCAATCAACAGGGTGGAGTTCGACCACATAGTTCCCTTAGCCATCGGCGGACTTAATGACGTAACAAATCTCCAGATGTTATGCAAGACCTGCAACAATGACAAGCGGGCGAGACGCATCGAGCCTGGCCGCGTCTATGAACGCTGGTTCCCTATGACTGAGCAAGATGAATACAGGTTCGTACCAACACTGGCCTCCGTCGTAGCTTCTCTCACCGAAGACGGTGGCCAGGACCGCGGGGACCAGCCCGATCAGCAGGCCCCTCACTGAAGTCGTCTCACCCTTGGACGCGTTGGCGGGTGAGCCCCGCCCACCACGCCGACGCCGGGTGGCGCAAACCACCCGGGCGTCACTCGCGACACATCGGCCACTTATGACCTACATCACGCACTGCTACCCCGCACGACCGCCAGGTCGGTCGGGGTGAGTCCAACCGAGGAGCCTCAGCCGCGAAACCCTGGGATGTCGGGTCCCTCGGGCAGACGGCGGGGCATCAGAGACGTCGGGGCGTATTTGGGGTGAGCCGCCGCAAACGGCTGCCTGTGGCCGCACACGGCCGCACACAGCAAGATCGGCCCGGTGTCCTGTTTTCGCAGGTCACCGGGCCGATCTGGCTGGTGTGGCAGGTGAGGGATTCGAACCCCCGAAGGCGAAGCCGTCTGATTTACAGTCAGATCCCTTTGGCCGCTCGGGCAACCTGCCGTAGCCGGGTGAACCAGCCGAGGAAGAGAATACAGGCCGACGTGGCGGGGTCGGCACCCGGTCTCCTCAAGCTAGGCTGGGCCGACCGACTAGTGCGATTACGAGGTGTGAGAACCAGTGGCGGATCCCTCATTCGACGTGGTGAGCAAGGTCGACCGGCAGGAGGTGGACAACGCACTCAACCAGGCGAGCAAGGAGCTCGCCACCCGCTTCGACTTCCGCGGGGTGAACGCGAAGGTCGCCTGGGCCGGCGAGGAGGCCATCGCGATCGAGGCGGAGACCGAGGAGCGCGCGCTCGCCGCGGTCGAGGTGTTCAAGGAGAAGCTGATCAAGCGCGGCATCTCGCTGAAGGCCTTCGAGGCCGACGAGCCCGCGCTCTCCGGCAAGATCTACAAGGTGAACGGCCGCATCCTGCAGGGCATCGCCTCCGACAAGGCCAAGCAGATCGCCAAGTTCATCCGCGACGAAGGCCCCAAGGGCGTCCAGGCCCAGATCCAGGGCGACCAGCTGCGCGTGTCCGGCAAGAAGAAGGACCACCTGCAGGAAGTCATCTCGGCACTGAAGAACAAGGACTTCGAGATCGCCCTGCAGTTCACCAACTACCGGTGACCCGGCCCCGGGTGGCGCCTCCCGGGGCGTCACCCGGCCGGGCGACGTAGCCGGAACTCGCCAGCACAACGTGGTGTAATCGCGCGGTCGCCGTCCGAGAGGGGTTCGATGCGCCGCGTGTTCACCGGGCTGGTCCTGCTGGTTTCCCTGTCGGTGCTCGGCAGTCTGCTCAGTCCCGTCCAGGCCGCGACCGCGGACCGCGAGCTGCTTTTCGAGGGCATGGGTTCATACCCCCGGCTGATCCGCCTGGAACACTCCGGCACCCGCAACGGCCGCATCCTCGCCGCGATGACCAGTGAGGACGGCCGCGGGCGGTACGCGCCGGTCTTCCAGAGCGACGACGAAGGCGCCTCCTTCCGCCGGATCGGCGAGATCCGCGACCCCGAGGGCGCCACCGGCATGTGCTGCGGCACCCTCTACGAACTCCCCCAGCGCGTCGGCAGGCTCCGCGCGGGCACCCTGCTGTGGGCCGCCAGCTACGGCCAGAACGCCGGCCCGAGCCGCCGGATCGCGCTCAAGATCTGGGCCAGCCGCAACGGTGGCCGCGACTGGGAATTCCTCTCCGAAGCCGCCCGCTCGCACAACCACGACGGCATCTGGGAACCCGAGTTCGTGGTCGACGCCGGCGGCACGCTCTGGCTGCACTTCGCCGACGAGACCGAGGCCCCGCAGTTCGCCCAGGTGCTCAACCGGGTCGGCTCGGCCGACGGGCTCAACTGGGGCACCAAGCAGCGCACCATGGCGATCCCGCCGCACCGGGTGCGCCCCGGCATGCCGATCGTGCGCAGGCTGCCCGACAGGCGCTACTACTTCGGCTACGAGATCTGCAACTACGGCACCCACTTCTGCGACCCGTACTACAAGATCTCCCCGGACGGCGCCAACTTCGGCGATCCCGGCGCGCCAGGCACGCAGATCACCACCGCCGACCGCAGCCACTTCCAGCACGCCCAGACCGTCACGCTGTTCCCCGGCGGCCCGAACGGCACGCGGCTGCTGATGGTCGGCCAGATCTTCGTGCGCTCCAACGGCGATCCGCTGCCCGGCAACGGCGCCACCCTGCTCGCCAACGACAACTTCGGCGCCGGCCCGTGGTACGAGCTGCCCGCCCCGGTCCGGGTCACCAAGCCGATCGACCACTGGTGCCCGAACTACAGCTCCACCCTGCTCCCGGTCGACGGCGGCACGAACGTGCTGCAGATCGCCGCCGACCTCGAACCGGACGGGATGTGCCGCGCCTACTTCGGCAAGGGCCCGGCGTTCTGATCCCGCAGCAACCCGGCCGTCCACGCGCCGAGCGCGTCTTCGGCGTCGGCGCGGGTGGCCTCCGGGTCGTCGGAGTAGGCGATCATCAGCGCCGCCTCGGCGACCGCGCTGAGCACCAGCTGCGCCAGCACCTTCACCGGCCGCGGCTCGAACAGGCCGTGCGCGATCGCCGCCGTCACCAGTTCCTCGATCAGACCGAGCCCGTACTGCGCCTCCAGCTCGCGCCACGCCTGCCAGCCCAGCACGGACGGGCCGTCGATCAGTGAGATCTGCCGCACTTCCGGCCGGGCACAGGCGTCGAGGAACGCGGTGAGCGCCACGGCCAGGCCGGAGAGGAAGTCCGGCTGGGCGGCCATTTCGGCGCGGATCGCGTCGGTGACCTCCTGCTCCAGCTCCTCGACCACGGCGCGGAAGAGCCCCTGCTTGTCGCCGTAGTGGTGGTACAGCGCGCCCCGGCTCACCCCGGCCGCGCGCACGATCTCGTCGGCGGGCACAGCCTGGTAACCGCGTTCCGCGAACAGCTCGCGCGCCGCCGTCACCAGCGCGTTCTTCGTTCCCGCCGACCGGTCCCGCTGTGTTCGCCTCACCCGGTCAATCTGCCATGACGCCCGCGAACTCGATGATGTGCCCGGCCAGCTCGCCCGGCTGGTCCTCCGGCACGAAGGTGTAGGAGTCCACGATCTCGACGATCCGCGCGTTCGGGAAGGCACCGGCGAACCGCCGCGCCAGCGACATCGGGAACAGCTTGTCCTCGACGGCCCAGGCGAGCAGCACCGGCTTGTCGAAGGCGGCCAGCTTCGGCGCGGCCTCCAGCGTGTAGCGGTTGCTCACCTGACGCACGAACCGGCGCAGGTCCCGCCGGACGCCCGCGCTGCGCCACGGCGGTTCGAGGTAGCGGCGGATGATCCGGTTCTCGACCGGGTGCTTCGCCACCCAGCCGAAGGCGATGGGCAGCCGCTGCAACGGTTTCACCCGCAACAGGCCCGCGGTGATCAGACCGAACCCCGGCACGCGCGCCAGCTTCGGCAGTGGCGCGAAGATCGGCGGGAAGAAGCTCTCGAAGCAGTCGGACGGCGTGAACACCACGGCCCCCACGCGTTCGGGTCGTCGCGTGAGCACCAACTGGGTCAGCGCGCCGCCGGTGTCGTTCGCGACCAGCAGCACATCGCGGAGGTCCAGCGCGTCCAGGAAGTCCGCGATCAGGTCGGCCACTCCGGCCGGGCTCAAGTCCGACTCGGGCCGCAGCGGCAGTTCGTGCGCGCCCAGCGGCAGATCCGGGGCGAGGCAGCGGAAGCCCGCTTCGGCGACGGCGGGCACCACCTTCCGCCACAACTCGGCGTTGACCAGCAGCCCGTGCACAAAAACCACGGGACGACCGGCGCCCCGCTCGAAGTACCGCACCGTGCCCTGTGGCAGTTCGACCGCCGCGGGCACCCCCAGTTCCTGGCTTCGCTCCATGCCCCATAGTTACATACAGACTGTTTGTATGTAAATGACCCGATACTGTGGTCCGGTGCAGCCGGAATCGAGACGGGGGAACGACGCATGAAGGGCATCGTGCTGGCCGGGGGGAGCGGAACGCGGCTCCACCCGATCACCCAGGCGGTTTCGAAGCAGCTGCTGCCGGTCTACGACAAGCCGATGATCTACTACCCGATCTCGGTGCTGATGTTCGCCGGGATCCGCGACATCCTGATCATCTCCACCCCGGCCGACCTGCCGAACTTCCAGCGCCTGCTCGGTGACGGCAGCAAGTTCGGGCTCAACTTCAGCTATGCCGAGCAGCCCAGCCCCAACGGCCTCGCCGAGGCGTTCGTGATCGGCGCGGACTTCGTCGGCGACGACGACGTGGCACTGGTGCTCGGGGACAACATCTTCTACGGCCAGGGTTTCTCCAGCAGGCTGCGGACCGAAGTGTCCACTTTGGATGGCTGCGTGCTGTTCGGCTACCCGGTGAAGGACCCCGAACGCTACGGTGTCGGCGAAGTGGACGGCGACGGAAAACTGGTCTCCATCGAGGAAAAGCCGGCGCACCCCAAGTCGAACAAGGCGATCACCGGGCTCTACTTCTACGACAACGAAGTGGTCGAGATCGCGCGCTCGCTCAAGCCGTCGCCGCGTGGCGAGCTGGAGATCACCGACGTCAACCTGAGCTACCTGCGTGCCGGGCGCGCGAAACTGGTCGACCTCGGCCGCGGTTTCGCCTGGCTGGACACCGGAACGCACGACTCGCTGCTCGAAGCCGGGCAGTTCGTGCAGGTGCTCGAACACCGCACCGGCGTGCGGATCGCCTGCCTCGAGGAGGTCGCGCTGCGAATGGGCTTCATCACCGCGGACGAGTGCTTCACGCTCGGCGCCGCGCTGGCGAAGTCCGGCTACGGCGACTACCTGATGGCGGTGGCCAAGTCGGCGGGCGCCGCCTGACGCCCAGCGCCTAACGCTTGGCGAGTTCTTCCAGCCTGCGGACGCGTTCGGCGATCGGCGGGTGGGTGGAGAACCAGCGGGAGAACTTCTCGCCCGGCTGGAACGGGTTCGCGATCATCAGGTGCGACTGGGAAACGAGCTTCGGGTCGGGCACCAGTGGAGCCGCCCTCGTACCCGCGTCGAGCTTGCGCAGGGCGGACGCGAGGGCGAGCGGATCGCCGGTGAGCGCCGCGCCGGAGGCGTCCGCCTCGTACTCTCGCGAGCGGCTGACGCCCATCCGCACGATCCCGGCCGCGACCGGCCCGATCAGCACCAGCAGCAGCGTGACCAGCGGGTTGTCCTCCTCGCGGTCACCACCGCCGAACACCCCGGCGAACATCGCCACGTTGGCGGCCACGCTGACCACGCTGGCCAGCACCCCGGCAACCGACGAAATGAGGATGTCGCGGTTGTAGACGTGGGCCAGTTCGTGCCCGAGCACCGCGCGCAGCTCGCGTTCGTCGAGCAGTTCCAGGATGCCGGTGGTGCAGCAGACCGCCGCGTGCCGCGGGTTGCGGCCGGTGGCGAAGGCGTTCGGCGCGACGGTCGGGCTCAGGTACAGGCTCGGCATCGGCTGACGCGCACTGGTGGCCAGCTCGCGGACGATGCGGTGGATCGCCGGGTACTCCGCCTCGGAGATCGGCCTGGCGCGCATGGCCCGCAACGCCAGCTTGTCCGAGCGGAAGTAGGCGAACCCGTTCATGCCCAGCGCCAGCACCAGGCCGATCAGCAGGGCGCCGCGGCCGAAGGCGGCGCTGATCGCGATGATCAGCGCGCTGAGCAGGCCCAGCAGCAGGGCGGTCCGGACCCCGTTCCGGTGCTTGTGCACTGGTGGCCGCCTCCCTTCTCGCGCTGGCCTCCCGGAGTCAGAACGCGTGCGGACCGCACGAGGTTCCGCCGCGATCCTCACCCGGTCGGGCGTCCGGCACAACCGGCGGTCACCCGGGCGCGGAGTTAGGGTCGAGTCGATGGTGACACCACGCGACAGGAGCGCTACCCACGGCTGACCAGTGAGGACTCCATGCGGGCAAAGCTGATCTCGACCCTGATACTGGCCATCGGACTGGTCACCGCGCCCCCGGCGCACGCCGAGGACGTGGTGACCATCGCCGTCGGCGACCGGCCGGCCGCGGTCGCGGTGAATTCCGTCACCGGCGCGGTCTACGTGGCCGGGAGCAGCTCGATCACCGTGGTGGCCGGCAACCTGGTGATCGCCACCGTCGACGTCGGCGGCCCGCTCAGCGACATCGCGGTCAACGAGCGCACCGGCCGGGTCTACGCGGCCAACGCCGGTGCGGGCACGGTGACCGTGCTCGACGGGGACAGCAACGCCGTGCTCGGGGTGATCGCGGCCGGTCCCGGAACGTCCACTTTGGATGTCGACGAGAACTCCAACACGATCTACGCGTCGGGTGGCCCGGCCGGGGACGTGGCACTGCTGGACGGGGTGAGCGACACGCTGCGCGAAACCCTGTCCGGTCCGGCGGGCCCGCTGATCGGGGTGCGGGTCGACGCGGGCCGCCGGGTCGCCTACTTCACCGGTGACCGGAGCAAGACGGTCGAGGTCCTGGACACCGTCGGCAAGACCTTCGTCGGCGCGGCGCCGGTTGGCAACGCCCCGGCCGGGCTCGACCTGCACGAGGCGAGCAACACGCTGTACGTGGCGAACTCCGGGATCCACCACATGTCCGTGGTCGACGGCGCGACCAGGACCGAGAAGGCCAAGGTGCTGCTGCGCAGCGCGGCCTCGTCGGTGGCGGTGCACCAGGCAGGCGACATCGTCTACACCAACGGCGGGCCGAACGGGCTGATCCGGATCGACGGCAGGAAGAACGAGGTGACCGGAGAGCTGTCGCTCGGCACCAACGCCGGGGACGTCGCGGTCGACCAGCGCACCCGGATCGTCTACGTGGCCGACCCGCAGCGCGACTCCCTGCTCGCCATCACCGGTTTCTGAGCGCTGAAGCCGGGTTGAAGCCCCGCTGAAGTTTCGGTCACGAAAGGTGACCGCGGCGGTACGTTGCGGTCATGGAACTCGGGCTGCAGATTCCGGACTTCACCTTCGAGGGCGGACCCGCGCGGCTGGGCGCGGACCTCGCCGAGATCGCCCGCACCGCCGAGCGGGGTGGTTTCGCCTACCTGGCGGTGATGGACCACTTCTTCCAGATCCACCTCTTCGGCCCGCCGGAGAAGGACATGCTGGAGGCCTACACCACGCTGGGTTTCCTGGCCGCGCACACCGAGCGGGTCAAGCTGCTCACCGTGGTCACCGCCGCCTACTTCCGCCATCCCGGCCTGCTCGCGAAGGCGGTGACGACGCTCGACGTGCTCTCCGGCGGACGCGCGATGCTCGGCGTCGGCGCGGGCTGGAACGAGGAGGAGGCACGCGGGCTCGGTTACCGCTTCCCGCCGCTCGCCGAGCGGTTCGAACTGCTCGAGGACGCGCTGCGGTACTGCCTGGCGATGTGGTCGGACAGCGAAAAACCGTTCTCCGGCAAGCGCGTCGAGGCCGAGCGCCTGCTGAACGTGCCGCAGGCGCTGAGCGGACCGCACCCGCCGATCATGATCGGGGGCGGTGGTGAGCGGAAGACGCTGCGCTTCGTGGCGAAGTACGGGCAGGCGTGCAACCTGTTCAACACCCCTGATCTGGAGCACAAGCTCGACGTGCTGCGTGCGCACTGCGACCGCGAAGGCCGGAACTACGAGGAGATCACCAAAACGGTGTATCACCCGCTGGTCACCGGAGAGCACGGCGAGCGGACTGACGAGCTGGTCCGTGAACTGCGGCGGCTGGCCGGACTCGGCGTGGATGCGGTGATCGGCGGAACGCCGGGCGCCGAACGGATCGAGCCGGTGGAGCACCTGGCGCGCGAAGTGATCCCCGCGATCTCTCCACTTTAGTCGCTGGTCGTTGACGTAGCCGTCCTCGCGTAATTTACTGGTCGCTCCTACCCGGGCGAGGTCACCGAGGACGGCCAGTGGGCGATCAGGGTCATCAGCTGCGCGGCGGGATCCAGCCGGACGTCTCGGCGATCACCAACGTGTTGGCGGGGCAGGGATTCCACGGTCCCGACGGGCTGCCGCTGAGCGAGGCGCTGGTGTTCGCCTGCTCCGGCGGGATCGGCGCGGGCTACATCCTGTGGGAGTTCCAGCACGACGGCAACAAGCCGCTCGTGCTCGGTTTCCGCGGTCGCTGGCAGTACCCGCAGGCCTGGCTCGAGTCCACTGTGGAACGCCTCGGCGTGCCCGCCGAGGTGCACACCACCACCGGCGCGGTGGGTGCCGCGCAGCGGCTCAGCGCCGAACTGGCCGCCGGACACGCGGTGATCGTGCTGCCCGACCGCTACCTGCTCGGTTACTGGCACCTGCCGGCCAGCACCGAGGCGATGGGCGGGCACTTCGTGGTGGCCTACGGCGAGGAGAACGGCCGGGTGCTGGTCGACGACCGCAACCTCGCGCCGCTCACGGTGGAGCGCGCCGCCTTCGACCGGGCGCGCAGCCGGGTGGTCTCGTACCAGAACCTGCTGGTCCGGCTGCGGCCGCCGGAGGGCGGGATCGGCGCGGCGGCGCTGCGGACGGCGGTGCGCGGCGGACTCACCGAATGCGCCGAACGGCTCTCCGCGAAATCCGCCTCCTTCTCCCTGCCCGCCTGGGCCAAATGGGCGCGCCTGCTCACCGACGAGCAGAAGCCGAAGGGCTGGCCGACCGTGTTCGCCGACCGCGCCGGGCTGACCGGCACGCTGCTGTCCATCTGGGACAGTGTCACGCCGGCCGGGATGACCGGCGGCAGCCTGCGCGGGCTGTTCGCCGCCGCGCTGACCGAAGCGGCCACCGTGCTCGAACTGCCGGCGCTCGCCGAGCAGGCCCACCGCTGGCGGGAGATCAACGGGCTCTGGCACCAGTTCGCCGACGCCGCGCTCGACCCCAGGGTCGAGCCGTTCGCCAGGATGCGTGAACTCGCTTCGACCATCTCCGGCGGCATCTTCACCGAGGGCGACGCCATGCAGCAGTCCGCCGGGCAGGCCGCGGCCGAACTGTGGATGCTGCGCGCCCAGTACGACGCCGTCTGCCCGCTGTCCACAAAGGAGGTTCACGTGCTGTTCCAGGAACTGGGCACGCGGCTCCGGGTGATCCACGAGGCCGAAACGGCGGCCATCGGCGCGCTGCGGTCGGTGATTTTCGAACCGTAGCGCGATCATGCGTTCACGCTGCGTGTAACGACTGATCGTGGACCGGCGAATCACAGCGTGGAGCCGGGCCGCAGGTGCGCCCGCGGAACGGGGAGTCGGACGTGGAACGCATCGGCCTGGCCGTGATCGGCGCCGGGTACTGGGGCCCGAACCTGGTCCGGAACGCGCAGGCGACGCCGGGCCTGCGCCTGGAGTACCTGTGTGACCTGGACATCTCCCGCGCGCGGCGGGTGCTCGGCGACTATTCGACGGTGCGCGCCAGCGCTTCGCTGGACGAGGTGCTGGCCGACGACTCGGTCGGCGCGGTGGCCATCGCGACCCCGGCCGGCACGCACCTGAAGGTCGCGCTCGCCGCGCTCGAAGCGGGCAAGCACGTGCTGGTGGAGAAGCCGCTGGCGGCGAACCTGGCCGAGGGGCGGCAGCTGGTCGAGGCGGCGGAGAGCCGCGGGCTGGTGCTCATGCTCGACCACACCTACTGCTACACCCCCGCCGTGGCCCACCTGCGGGAACTGGTCCGCGGCGGCGAACTGGGCGACATCCAGTACCTGGACTCGGTGCGCATCAACCTCGGCCTGGTGCAGCCGGACGTGGACGTGCTGTGGGACCTGGCCCCGCACGACCTGTCGGTGTTCGGCGCGATCCTGCCCGACGGGCTGGAGCCGCTGGAGGTGGCCGCGCACGGGTCCGACCCGATCGGCGCCGGGCGCGCCTGCGTGGCGCACCTGACCATCCGGCTGACCGGTGGCGCGATGGCGCACGTGCACGTGAACTGGCTGTCGCCGACCAAGATCCGCACCATGGTGATCGGCGGTTCGAGCCGCACGGTGGTGTGGGACGACCTGAACCCGAGCCAGCGGCTGTCGATCTACGACCGCGGCGTGGACCGGCGCACCGATCTCGGCGCGGGCGAGCGCGAGCAGGCGATCATCTCCTACCGCGTCGGCGACATGGTCGCCCCGGCGCTGACCGAGCGCGAGGCGCTGCGGGCGGTGATGGCCGAGTTCGCCGGCTCGATCCTCGAAGGGCGCCGCCCGCTCACCGACGGCCGCGCCGGCCTGCGGGTGCTCGCCCTGCTCGAAGCCGCCAGCGAAAGCCTGGCGGCCGGAGGGACGTTCGTCCCGATCAAAACGGAGGTAGCCGCGTGAGCGGGCAACCGATCGAAGGACAGCGGTGCCTGGTCACCGGGGGTGCGGGCACGATCGGCTCGGCGGTGGTCGACCAGCTGCTCGAAGCGGGCGCCGCCGAGGTCGTCGTGCTGGACAACTTCGTGCGCGGTCGCCGGGAGAACCTGGCCGACGCGGCCGGTGACCGGCTGACGATCGTCGAGGGCGACATCAACGACAAGAAGCTGGTCCACCAGCTGACCGAGGGCATCGATCTGGTCTACCACCTCGCGGCCATCCGGATCACCCAGTGCGCCGAGGAACCGCGCCTGGCCCTGGAGTCCCTTGTGGACGGAACCTTCACCGTGCTGGAGGCCGCCGCGGCGGCGAAGGTGCGCAAGGTGATCGCCTCCTCGTCGGCCTCGGTGTACGGGCTGGCCGAGACCTTCCCCACCGACGAGCGCCACCACCCGTACAACAACGACACCTTCTACGGTGCCGCGAAGGCGTTCAACGAGGGCATGCTCCGCAGCTTCAAGGCGATGTACGACCTGGACTACGTGGCGCTGCGGTACTTCAACGTGTACGGCCCGCGGATGGACGTGCACGGGCTCTACACCGAGGTGCTGATCCGCTGGATGGAACGCATCGCCGACGGCAAGCCGCCGCTGATCTTCGGCGACGGCGCGCAGACGATGGACTTCGTGCACGTCCACGACATCGCGCGGGCGAACATCCTGGCCGCGCGCGCCCCGGTCACCGACCGCGTCTACAACATCGCCAACGCCACCGAGACCAGTCTCCGCGAGCTGGCGCTCGGCCTGCTCACCGCGATGGACTCGGACCTCGAACCCGAGCACGGCCCGGAACGCGCCGTCAACGGGGTCACCCGGCGGCTGGCCGACATCTCCGCGGCCGCGCGCGACCTCGGCTGGGAACCCCGGATCAAGCTGCCCGACGGCCTGCGCGGGCTCGTCGAGTGGTGGCAGAGCGCGTAAGGGAGCCTCGATGTCGGCGATCCGCTACCTCGGCCACGCCGGGTTCACCGTGGCGCACAACGGCACCCGGTTGCTGATGGACCCCTGGTTCTTCCCCGCGTTCCTCGGCTCGTGGTTTCCCTACCCGGACAACCGGCACCTGCTGCCGGAGGTCCTCGAAGGGCAGTGGGACTACCTCTACGTTTCGCACGCGCACGAGGACCACTACGACGAGAAGCTGCTCGCCGGGCTGGACCGGTCGATCACCGTGCTGGTGGCGAAGTACCGCTCCAAGGTGATGGTGAAGCACTTCCGCGCGCTGGGCTTCGAGAACGTGATCGCGCTGGAGCACAAGGAATCCCTAGAACTGGCACCGGGTTTCACGGTGACCGTCTACCTGGACACCAGCCACAAGGAGGACAGCGGGCTGCTGGTCGACCTCGACGGTTACCGCTTCCTCGACCTCAACGACTGCAACACCGCGATGTCCGAGCTGCCCACGGACATCGACCTGCTGGCCGCGCAGTTCTCCGGGGCGATGTGGTACCCGAACTGCTACGACTACCCGCCCGCGATGATGGCGGAGAAGGTGGCCGGGGTCCGCGGTGACCTGATGGACACGCTCTACCGCAAGGCGAAGCTGACCGGGGCACGCGCCTACCTGCCCTCGGCCGGGCCCGCCTGCTTCCTCGACCCCGACCTGGCCGAGTACAACGACCGCGACAGCACCATCTTCCCGGTCTGGGACCAGGTCGCCGACGACTTCGCCGAAGCCTGCCCGGACATCGAGGTGCTGCGGCTCGGCCCCGGCGACTCGATCGAGGTGGACCCGGCGGCGAGGACGGCCACCGCCCGGCGCCTGCCGGACAGCGGGCTCGACGAGGACCTGGACGCCTACCGCGAACGCCGCCGCGCCGAGTGGGAGGAGTTCCACGATGGGCCCGAGCCCGCGGTCACCATGGACGAGGTCGAGGCGTACTTCAGCACGCTGCAACGCTGGAACAAGCGCTTCCTCGGCGACTTCAGCAAGGACATCCGGCTGATCACCGGCACCACGAACTGGGACGTGCGCCTCGGCAGGCTCGCCGAGCACTTCGTGATCGAGGGCGAGGAGCCCTACGACCCGGACTACACGCTGCTGGTGCCGCCGCGGGTGCTGCGCGCGATCGTCGACGGCCGGACCGGCTGGGAGGAGGCCCTGCTGTCGATGCGGCTGGGCCTGCACCGCGAGCCGGACGTGTTCGACCTGACCTTCATGGGCCTGCTGCGCTACGGCAACCATCCCGCGCAGACCATGCAAATGCTGCGCGAACGGCAGAACACCGAGACCATCGAACGCGACGGACTGCGCCTGCAGCGGTTCTGCCCGCACGCCGGGGAGGACCTCAGCTTCGCCGACATCGGCGGCGGGCGGATCGAGTGCCCCCGGCACCACTGGATCTGGGACGCCAGGACCGGCAAGTGCGTGGACAAGGCGTCGATCGACCTGCGCGTGGAAGTGCTGGACGAGAACTCGCCGGTGCTGGTGGCGGAAAAAACCCAAGATCAAGAACCGGCGTGATTTCCCACCTGTTCGGCCGATTTACCCCTTTCCGCCATTACGTTATGTAGCGCTTTCCTCGCCAGTACCGACGTTATGGAATTGCTACGACTCATTCGCGTGAGCCGCGGTGGATTGCTGTAACGACACTCGACTCTCTCTCGATTTTCTGGGCGTCTGACCACCGGTTTTCGCCGGTGCCGGTTACCTCCCTTTGAACGGAAGGCAAGACCATGCACGCCCATTCCATCCAGGGGGAGCACGGAACGGGGCGCCGATACCGGCCGCTCCTGCTGGCCGCGGTGCTTTTTGTGCTCGCGGGCTGCCTGGTGGCCGCCCCCGTGCCGTTCGGCACCACGGCACAGGCGCAGGCCGCCTGCGCGAACAAGATCGCCTGCGAGAACGAGGCGGCAGGCACCGACGACTGGCAGGTGTCCAATTTCGACGACACCATCGCCGGGTTCACCACCGACATCAGCGCCACCCCCGGCTCGACGGTCACCTTCAAGGTCAAGACGAACGCGCCCGGCTACAGTGTGACCATCTACCGGCTCGGTTACTACCAGGGCAAGGGCGCGCGGTACATGGGCACCGCGAACCGCAACAGCGGCCAGTCGCAGCCCGCCTGCCTGACCGATCCGACCGGCCTGCTCGACTGCGGCAACTGGGCGCCGTCGGTGACCTGGACGGTGCCCGCGAACGCCACCTCCGGCCTGTACTACGCGGTGCTGCGGCGGTCGAACCTGACCCCGGAGGAGCTGGCGAGCAACCCGCCGGAGAACGAGATCGCCTTTGTCGTCCGCGACGACGCGAGCACCTCGAAGGTCCTGTTCCAGACCTCGGACTCGACCTGGCAGGCCTACAACACCTACGGCAACGGCCCGAACCGGGCCGGCAACAGCATGTACTTCACCACCTACGGCGAGCCCGCGCCCGGCCAGCCCGCCAACCCGACCGGTCCCGGGCCGCAGGGCTCGGCGTACAAGGTCAGCTACAACCGGCCGCTCTACGGCCAGGGTGACGAGAACTTCATCTTCAACGCCGAGTTCCCGATGCTGAAGTTCATGGAGCGCAACGGCTACGACATGAGCTACACCACCGATGTGGACAGTGCCCGGCGCGGGCACCTGATCAAGAACCACAAGGTGTTCATGGCGGTCGGCCACGACGAGTACTGGTCGAAGGAGCAGCGGTCCAATGTGGAGGCCGCCCGCGACGCCGGGGTGCACCTGGCCTTCATGACCGGCAACGAGGTGTTCTGGAAGACCCGCTGGGAGCCGAGCATCGCCGGCACACCGACCGACTGGCGCACCCTGGTCTGCTACAAGGAGACCAAGCACGACGGCAAGATCGACCCGCACCCGGACTGGACCGGGACCTGGCGCGACGCCCGCTACAGCCCGCCGTCCGACGGCGGCAAACCGGAAAACGCGTTGCTGGGCAACATCTTCACCGTCAACGGCAAGCGCGAGGACGCGCTCTCCGTGCCGTCGGCGTACGGCAAGATGCGACTCTGGCGCAACACCGCGGTGGCGCAGAAACCGGCCGGTGACGTCTACACCTTCAAGTCCGGCACGCTCGGTTACGAGTGGAACTCCGTGGAGGACAACGGGTTCACCCCGCCCGGCACGGCACAGCTCTCGCGCACCACGGTCACCATGGACGGGTTCTGGGTGCTGCAGAACGAAGGTGACGTGTACGGCTCCGGCACCAAAACGCACGCGCTGACGCTGTACCGGCACCCCAGCGGCTCGCTGGTGTTCGGCGCCGGGACCGTGCAGTGGGCCTGGGGCCTGGACAACGAGCACGCCTTCCCCGAGCACGACCAGACCGCCGACCCGGCGATCCAGCAGGCCACGGTGAACCTGATGGCCGACATGGGCGTGCAGCCCACCACCCTGATGCCCGGACTGGTCGCGGCGTCGGCGAGCACCGACGCCGCGGCGCCGGTGGTGGCCATCACCAGCGCGCCGCCGACCACCGTCGGCACCGACTACACCATCGCGGGCACGGTCACCGACGCCTCGGGCAAGGTGGCCGGGGTCGAGGTCTCGGTGGACGACGGCGCCACCTGGCACCCGGGCCTGTGGACCGCGGGCACCACCAGCTGGCAGTACAAGTTCACCCCGGCCACCTCGGGCACACCGACGGTCAAGGTGCGCGCGGTGGACGATTCGGCGAACCTGTCGGCGCCGGTGTCGCGGGTGATCACGGTGAACATGCGGACCTGCCCGTGCAGCATCTGGACCCCGCAGATGACCCCGGCCAACCCGGCGGCCAACGACGCCGGGGCGATCGAGGTCGGCGTGAAGTGGCGCGCCGCGGCCGACGGTTACGTGCGCGGCATCAAGTTCTACAAAGGACAGGGCAACACCGGCACGCACACCGGCAGCCTGTGGACCAAGGACGGCCAGTTGCTCGGCACCGGCACGTTCACCAACGAGACGGCCACCGGCTGGCAGACGCTGACGCTGCCGACCTCGGTGCCGGTGACCGCCGGGGTCACCTACGTGGCCTCGTACTACGCGCCGAACGGGCGCTACAGCGCGGACAACTTCACCTTCACCAACAACGACGTCTCGCTCGACCCGCTGACCGCGCTGAAGAGCGGGGTCGACGGCACGAACGGCGTGTTCAAGGGCGGTGGCCCCGGCTTCCCGCAGTCCAGCTACCAGGACACCAACTACTGGGTGGACGTGGTGTGGGCGCTCGATCCCGGCCCGGACACCCGCGCGCCGATGCTGCTGTCCACCGCGCCGCTGGCCGGGGAGACCTCGGTGAAAACGGCGAGCCCGCCGGTCTCGGTGACCTTCGACGAGAACGTCGCGCCGAGCACCGTGCAGTTCTCGCTGACCTATCCCGGCGGCACCGAGCCCGGCACGGTGTCCACCACCGGCGGCAAGGTGACCTTCACCCCGCAGCTGGCGCTGGACGCGGGCACCGTCTACACCGCGACCGTGCGTGCCTCGGACGCCTCCGGCAACGCGGCCCAGCAGGTGCAGTGGCAGTTCACCACCGGATCACCACGCCCGGCGGCCTGCCCGTGCACGGTATGGGACGACTTCACCCACCCGGTGAACAAGGCCGATCCGCACGACTCCTCGCCGGTCGAACTGGGCACCAAGGTGCGCTTCGACGGCAAGGGCAACGTGCTCGGCGTGCGGTTCTACAAGGGACCGGGCAACACCGGCACGCACACCGGCACGCTGTGGAACGCCGCCGGGCAGCCGCTGCGCACCGGCACCTTCGTCAACGAGAGCGCGGTCGGCTGGCAGACGCTGGTGTTCAGCTCGCCGGTGCAGGTGCAGGCGAACACCACCTACGTGGTCTCGTACTACGCGCCGAACGGGCACTACGCCGGGGACAACGCGTACTTCCGCGACAACGGTGCCGACTACGGCGGCATCCGCGCGCTCGCCGAAGGGGTCGACGGCGGCAACGGCGTCTACCGCTACGGCTCCGGCGGCGGCTTCCCGCAGAACTCGTGGGGCTCGACGAACTACTGGGTCGACGTGGTCTTCCAGAACGGGCTCAACGGCGACACCACGCCGCCGGCGGTCACCGGCCGGACCCCGGCCTCCGCCGCCACGAACGTGCCGTTGACCTCCACGGTCAGCGCCACCTTCAACGAGCCGATCGACCTGTCCAGCGTGCAGTTCACCCTGCAGGACCCCGGGCTGGCCAAGCTGTCCGGCACGGCGGCGCTGTCCGCCGACCAGAAGACGGTCACCTGGACCCCGTCGGCGCGGCTGGCGCCGGGCACCACCTACACCGCGAACCTGAAGGTGGCCGACGCCAACGGCAACGCCATGCCGACGCCGACCACCTGGTCCTTCACCACCACGACAACGCCGGCCTGCCCGTGCTCGCTGTTCTCCGCGGCAACCGTGCCGACGGTGGAAGCCGAGAACGACAGCGGTTCGTACGAGCTGGGCGTCCGGTTCAGCTCGTCGGTGCCGGGCACGGTCACCGGGGTGAAGTTCTACAAGGGAGCGGGCAACACCGGCACGCACACCGGCAGCCTGTGGACCGCGGGCGGTCAGCTGGTGGCCAGCGGGACCTTCGTGAACGAAACCGCGACGGGCTGGCAGACCCTGCTGTTCGCCACACCGGTGAGCATCCAGGCCGGCGAGTCCTACATCGCCTCGTACACCGCGCCCAACGGCCACTACGCGGCCGACGGGAGCTACTTCGAGCGAACCGCGGTGACCAGTACGCCGCTGACCGCGGGAGCGACCGGCGGTGACACCCCGAACGGCGTCTACCACGTCGGGCCGGGCTTCCCGCAGTCGTCCTTCCGCGGGGCGAACTACTGGGTCGACGTCGTGTGGCAGCCGGCCCCATGACCGGACGGCACCGGCGCTCAGGACGCGCGGGACGGCGACTGACGGTCGTCGTCTCGGGCGTGCCGTGGGACGGGGTGAAGGGCTCCGAACGACAGCTCGCCGAGGCGCTCACCGCGCACACCGACGTGTTGTTCGTGGATCCGCCCGTCTCCCCCGCCACGCCCGCGCGGTACCGCGGGTTGAGCGGGGCGGGCAGGCAGTGGCGACCGCGGTCACAGCCGGTTTCCGACCGGCTGACCCGGCTGACCCCGGTCGCCCTGCCGGGCCTGTCCCGGCCGGGCGTGCGCGCTGCCACCTGGCCGATGGTGCGTTCGCAGATCCGCCGCACGCTGCGGGAGATGCGGCAGTGGCCGACCACGGTGATCGCCTGCTCCACCCACGACGTGCTCGGGCGGTGGGGCGCGGGCGTGACGAACGTGCTCTACGGCACCGACGACTGGGTGGCCGGGGCCGAGCTGATGCGGATCGACGTGAAGCAGATCGTCGCCGGTGAACAGCGGAACCTGGCCGGTGCGGACGTGGTGCTCGCGGTCGGTCCCGAACTGGCCGCGCGCTGGCGGGAGTCGGGTGCGGCACCGGAGGTCTTCCCCAACGGCTGCGATCCCGACGCCTACGCCGGAATCGGCGAGGTGACACCGATCGAGCTGCCGCCGGGCTTCCCGGACAAGATCGCCGGATTGTCCGGGCAGCTGTCCGACCGCATCGACCTGCGGTTGCTGGAAGCGGTCGCGGACACCGGGGTCGGCCTGCTGCTGGTCGGCCCGCGTGATCCGGGCTGGCAGCCGCAGCGGGTCGACGCGCTGCTCGCGCGGGACAACGTGCACCACACCGGGCCGGTGCCGTTCGAGCGGCTGCTGCCCTGCCTGGCCAGGTTCGGTGTCGGGCTCACCCCGTACGCCGACACCGCGTTCAACCGCGCGTCCTTCCCGCTGAAGACGCTCGAATACCTCGCCGCGGGCCTGCCCGTGGTGAGCACGGATCTGCCTGCGAGTCGCCGGTTGCAGGCCGAGTTCCGGGAACTGGAGATCACCGGCGACGCCGATTCGTACGCGCTCGGGGTGCTCGACGCGCTGGCCACTCCGCCAACCGAGGCGCGGGTGGCGGCGCGGCGCGCGTTCGCTCGGCGGCATTCGTGGGCCGCGCGCGCGGCCCGCTTGGTGGAGCTGCTGGAGAACAGGGAGGGAACCACGTGATTCCGGTGATGCGGCCGATGCTGGGGGACGAGGAGGCCGACGCCGTGGCGGCGGTCGTCCGCTCGGGCTGGATCGCCCAGGGCCCCAAGGTGGCCGAGTTCGAGCAGGCGTTCGCGGCCAGGATCGGCGCGGCGCACGGGGTCGCGGTCTCCTCGTGCACCACGGCGCTGCACCTGGCCCTGCACGCCATCGGCGTCCGGCCGGGCGACGAGGTGGTGGTGCCGTCGTTCAGCTTCATCGCCACCGCCAACGCCGTGCGCTACTGCGGGGCGACCCCGGTCTTCGCCGATGTCGACGAGCTGACCGGCAACCTGACGGCGTCCACCGTGGACGAAGTGCTGACCACGCGGACCAAGGCCGTGCTCGCCGTGCACCAGGGCGGGGTGCCCGCCGACGTGGACGCGCTGCGGCGGTTGTGCGGCAGCATCCCGGTGATCGAGGACGCGGCCTGCGCGGCCGGGTCGACCTATCTCGGGCACCAGGTCGGCGCGGGCGCGCCGCTGGCCGCCTGGTCCTTCCACCCGCGCAAGCTGCTGACCACCGGTGAGGGCGGCATGCTCACCACCGACGACGCCGAGCTGGCCGCGCGCCTGCGACGGCTGCGCGAGCACGGGATGAGCGTGTCGGCCGCGGACCGGCACGCGGCGGGCACCGCGATCGTCGAGCAGTACCTGGAGACCGCGTTCAACTACCGGATGACCGACATCCAGGCGGCGATGGGCCTGGTCCAGCTGAACCGGCTGGGGCCGCTGGTCGCGCAACGCCGGTCGCTGGCCGCGCGCTACCACGAACTGCTCGCCGACGTGCCCGGTGTGCGCCCGCTGCGCGATCCCGCTTACGGCAAGACGAACTACCAGGCGTTCTGGGTGCTGGTCGACGAACGGGCCGACCGCAACGGCCTGCTCGCCACGCTCGCCGATGCCGGGATCTCCGCGCGTCGCGGCATCATGGCGTCACACCTGGAACCCGCCTACGCCGGGCACGCGCACGTCCCGCTGCCCGTCACCGAACGGCTCACGCGGCATTCGCTGATCCTCCCACTGCACCACGAACTCACCGCCGAGGACCAGCGCCACATCGTCGGCACGCTCGCGTCCGCGTTGAGCCCGGTGGTGACCCGGTGAGGCGTCCGCTGCTGCTCGTCGGTGCCGGTGGCCTGGCGCGCGAGACGCTCGCCGCGGTACGTGCCGGGACCGACTGGGACCCGATCGGCGCGCTGGACGACAACCCCGCCACGCACGGCACCCTGATCGACGGCCTGCCCGTGCTCGGACCGTCCACCCTGGTCCACGAGAAAACGGACGCGGCGGTGGTGATCTGCGTGGCCAACGTCCGGCGCCCGTACGCGCGCCGGGACATCGCCGCGCGGCTGGACCTGCCCGACGGTCGCTACGCCACGGTGGTGCACCCGGCCGCCTCGCTGGCCCCCGGCACCGAGGTCGGCGCCGGCTCGATCCTGTTCGCGGGGGTGGTGGTGACCGCGCCGCAACGGGTCGGCAGGCACGTGCTGGCCATGCCGCACGTGGTCTTCACGCACGACGACGAGGTCGGCGACCACAGCTGCTTCGCCGCGCGGGCGGTGCTCGCCGGAGGAGTCCACATCGGACAGTGCGCCTACCTGGGCCAGGGCGCGCTGGTCCGCGAATTCACCAAGATCGGCGAAGGCGCGGTGATCGGCATGGGGTCGGTGGTGCTCACCGACGTGCCCGCCGGGCAGACCTGGGCGGGCGTTCCGGCGAAACCCTTGGGGGACAAGTGAGAGTGCTGGTCTATCCGCACGCGATGGAGATCGGCGGCTCGCAGCTCAACGCGCTGCAGCTGGCCGGGGCGGTGCGCGACCTCGGGCACGAGGTGACCGTGCTGTCCGAGCCGGGGCCGCTGGTCGAGTACGTGCGCGAGCTGCGGCTGCCGCACGTGGAGATCCCGCTGCACCGCCGCCGCCCGTCGGCGGGCGTGGCGCGGCGGATCGGCGGGCTCATCGATGACCTCGGCATCGACGTGGTGCACGGGCACGAGTGGCCGCCGGTGCTGGAAGCCGTGGCGGCCACGGTGGCCACCCCGGCCCGGCGGAACACCGCGGTTTTCGCCACCGTCATGTCGATGTCGGTGGTGCCGTTCTTCCCGCGCGCGGTGCCGATGACCGTGGGCACCGAGGAGATCCGCGCGGCCGCGCTGGCCGCCGGGCACCGGCGGGTCACCCTGCTCGAACCGCCGGTCGACACCGACGCCGACCACCCTGGCCTGGAGACCTCGTTCCGCGAGGAGCACGGGCTCGATCCGGCGGTGCCGCTGCTGGCGATGATCTGCCGCCTGGTGCCGGAGCTGAAGCTCGAAGGCCTGCTGGCCGCGTGCGACGCGGTCGGTGAACTGGCGGTCGCGGGCCGGAAGGTGCAGCTGGTGATCGTCGGTGACGGCCGCAGCCGCCCCGAGGTCGAGGCGCACGCGGTGCGGGCGAACGAGCTGGCCGGTTCACGCGTGGTGGTGCTGACCGGCGAGATCAGCGACCCGCGGCCCGCCTACGCCGCTGCCGACGTGCTGGTCGGGCAGGGCGGTTCGGCCCTGCGCGGGATGTCGTTCGGCAAACCGCTGGTGGTGGTCGGCGAGCGTGGATTCAGCGAGCTGCTGACCCGCGAGACGGCACCGCGCTTCCTGTCCGCCGGGTGGTACGGGCAGGGCCCGGGGTCACGGGGGTCCGGTGTGCCGGGACTACGGGACACGCTCGACTACGTCATCGCCAATCCCGTGCTGCGACAGGAACTCGGCGCGTTTTCACGGGAGCTGGTACTCGAGAGGTTCAGCCTGCGCGGTGCGGCCGAACTGCTGGAACGCGAGTACACCGCCGCGCGGTACGGACCCCGGCCGCTCGGCCCGCTCGCCGTCGACGCGGCCCGCAGCGCCGCCGGGCTGCTCGGTTACAAGCTGCACCGCAAGTACCAGGGCCTGCGTGGCACGGCCCGCACCGACGACGCCAACGCCAACCCGGTTCTTTCCCGCGAGAGGGCAGTCAGATGAGCGGAATTCCACTGGTCGACCTGGCCGCGCAGCACCGGCAGGTGGCCGACGAGGTCGCCGACGGCTGGGCCGCGGTGCTCAAGGCGACGGCGTTCGTCGGCGGCCCGCAGGTCGCCGCGTTCGAAACCGAGTTCGCCGCCTTCTCCGAGGTGGCGCACTGCGCCGCGGTCGGCAACGGAACGGATGCGATCGAGCTTTCCCTGCGGGCGCTGGGCGTCGGCCCCGGTGACGAATGCGTGTTGCCGGCGAACACGTTCATCGCGACCGCGGAAGCCGTGGCGCGCACCGGTGCCACCCCGGTGCTGGTGGACGTCGACGAGGCGACCGGGCTGCTCGACCCCGAGCTGCTCGCGGCGCGGATCACCCCGCGCACCAAGGCGATCCTGCCGGTCCACCTGTACGGCCAGACCGCGGCGGTCGAGGAGATCCTGCCGATCGCACGCGCGGCCGGGGCCTTCGTGGTCGAGGACGCCGCGCAGGCGCAGGGCGCACGGCGTCACGGCGTGGTGGCCGGTGGCCTCGGTGACGTCGCGGCGACCAGCTTCTACCCCGGCAAGAACCTCGGTGCCTACGGTGACGGCGGTGCCGTGCTGACTCAGGACGCCGGGATCGCCGAACGGGTCAGACTGCTGCGGGAGCACGGTTCCCCGCGGAAGTACGAGCACACGACGCTCGGCTTCAACTCCCGCCTGGACACCCTCCAGGCCGTCGTGCTGTCCGCGAAGCTGCGCCGCCTCGACGGGTGGAACGCCGCCCGCCGCGAGGCCGCGTCGCGGTATTCCGCGCTGTTGGCCGACCTGCCGCAGGTCCAGCCACCCGAGGTGCTGCCGGGCAACGAACCGGTGTGGCACCTGTACGTGCTGCGGGTGCCCGAGCGCGATCGGGTCCTCGCGCACCTCCAGGCCAACGGGATCGGCGCGGGCATCCACTACCCGACGCCGGTGCACCTGACGCCCGCCTTCGCTTCGCTCGGCCACCGGCCGGGCGATTTCCCGGTCACCGAACGGCTGGCCGGGCAGCTGCTGTCGATCCCCCTTTTCCCGGAGATCACCGCGGCGCAACAGGAACAAGTGGTTGAGGTGCTGATGGAGGCGGTTCGATGACCGAGGTGCGGGTGCATCCCAGCGGATTGTGCGAGAGCGACCAGGTCGGCGCGGGTACGCGGGTGTGGGCGTTCGCGCACGTGCTCCCGGGTGCGCGGATCGGCAAGAACTGCAACATCTGTGATGGCGCGTTCGTCGAGGACGGCGCGGTGCTTGGCGACAACGTGACGGTGAAGAACGCGACTCTCGTCTTTCGTGGAGTGACCTGTGAGAACGATGTTTTCCTCGGACCGAACGTGGTGTTCACCAATGATCTGCGCCCGCGCGCGCACATCAAGCGCGGACCGGACGCGCTGCTGCTGACCAAGGTCCGCCAGGGCGCCACGCTCGGCGCGGGTGTGGTCGTGGTGTGCGGCACGGAGATCGGCGAGCACTCGTTCGCCGCCGCCGGTGCGGTGGTGGCGCGTGACGTGCCCGCGCACGCTTTTGTCGCGGGCAATCCGGCGCGGCAGAAGGGCTGGGTGTGCGAATGCGGTGAGCCGCTGGACGCCGCGTTGACCTGCGCCGGGTGCCAGTCGGTCTACGAACACCGCGACGACGACCGCGGCCTGCGGCGGCGAACGGCATGAGGGGCGCGCGGCAGGCGGCACTGTCGGGAACCGTGCTGGTCACGCTCGCGTGCTCGCCTGCCGCGCCCACCGTGCCACCGCCACCGGTGACCACCAGCAGTCCCGCACCGGCGAACTTCGCCGCGGTGCCTTGGGAAGGCGGCCCGGAGTACTACGCCGCGTTCGGCAAGGCCGCCGAAGCGGGCTGGGCGGATCCGTCGTTCTTCCCGATCGGTGTGTGGTTCGAGTCGGTGCTCGAACCGAAGGACACCGAGCTGGACAAGGCCGCGGGCATCAACACCTACTTCGAACTGACCTCGAACAGCTCGCTGCCGCTGGTGCGCGAGGCCGGGATGCACGCGTTTCCCAGCGGCCCCAACGCCGAAGCCGGGGCGGAAACGGTCGGCTGGACGCTGACCGACGAGCCCGACATGTGGGCGGGGCCGGGCCACGGCGCCTGGACCGGGAACGCGCCGGGCAAGGGTGAGGTCTGCGTCGGCGGGCCGTGCGGGTACACGGTGTTGAAGGAGCTGGCCGGGAAACTGCCTCCGGACGACGGCCGGATGCGGTACGCGAACTTCGGCAAGGGCGTGATGTTCTGGGAAACCGACGAGCAGGCGGGCACCTTCGTCAACGACTACACCACCGCGGTCTCGGCGGATCTGTACTGGTACACCGATCCGAACATCTGCGCGTCACCGTCGGAGGGCCCGGCGATCGGCGTCACCCCGGCGCAGTGCCGGGTGGCCGCGAACTACGGCCGCACGATGGACCGGATGCGCTCGCTGGACCTGGCCGACGGCAAGCTCCAGCCGATCTACGCGCTGATCGAGAACGGCCACCCGTTCACCGAAGCCGACGCCCCCACGATCACCGGTGACCAGCTCGCGGGCGCGGTCTTCAACTCCCTGATCCACGAGGCGCGGGGCATCGTCTACTTCAACCACAACTTCGGCGGCGAGTGCGTGTCGCAACACGTGCTCCGCGATGCCTGCGGTGCGGCGATCCGGCCCGCCGTGACCGAGGTGAACCGGCGGATCACCTCGTTGGCGCCGGTGCTGAACACGCAGTCGCTGGTCCACCTGTTCAGCCCCAACCTGGACACCATGTTCAAGCGGCACAACGGTTCCACGTACGTCTTCGCCATGCCCAAGCGCGGCACCAACCCCGGCCCGCAGACGCTCACCCTGCCCGCGGGGCTGACCGGTGAAGCGAAGGTCCTGTTCGAAGACCGGTCGGTGCCCGTGGTGGACGGGACGCTCACCGACACCTTCGCCGCCGAGCACAGCTACCACGTCTACGTGATCCCTGGTTGAGGACCGGTAGCGTGCAAGATCGATGGCGGACTTCAAGTTCGAACAGGACCTGGTGCGGGCACTGCTCCGGGAGCAGCACCCGGATCTCGCGAACCTCGAACTCCGCGACGTCGACGGCGGCTGGGACAACCAGCAGTGGCGGCTCGGGGACGAGCTGGCCGTGCGGATGCCGCGCACCGAACGCGCGCCCGGGCTGCTGGACACGGAGCGGAAGTGGTTGCCGGTCCTCGCGGAACGCCTGCCGTTGCCCACGCCCGTCCCGGTGCGCGCCGGCAAGCCGTCGAGCCTGTTCGAGCACACGTGGACGATCGCCTGCTGGGTGGACGGTGAACCGGCTGATCACGCGCCGATCACCCGCGACAATGCCGCCGAAGTCCTCGCGGAGTTCCTGAGCGCACTGCACGAACCGGCGCCCGCCGACGCGCCCGCCAACCCCACGCGCGGCGGCCCGCTAGCGGATTGGCCGCCCTTGGCCGGTATCTCCGATGGCGCACGGGAAGTCTGGGAGAAGGCCCTCGCGGCACCCGTCTTCCAGGGCGCGCCGATCTGGCTGCACGGCGACCTGCACCCGGCGAACGTGATCGTCCGGGACGGGACGCTCGCCGGGGTGATCGACTTCGGCGAGCTGTGCGCGGGTGATCCCGCGACCGACCTGTCCGCCGCCTGGCTTCTCCTGCCCGACGGCGCGGCGAGCCGGTTCTTCGACGCCTACGGAAAGGCCGACGAAGCGACCATCGCACGGGCCCGCGGCTGGGCCGTCCTGCGCGCACTCGGCCTGATCGAGGTCGGGCGGAACGGCAGGCTCGGTCTGCCAGGGGGCAAACCGAGCTGGGAATCGGCCGGGTACGCCACGCTCGACCGGGTGCTAGCGCAAGTCCCGTAGCTGATGGCGCAGCGGCCAGACGAACGGCAGGTACACCAGAAGCCCGAGGCCCACGCCGAGGAACAGTTGCAGCGCCGAGGGATCGGTCAGGAACCGCACCCCGAACATCACCGCGATCATCACCACGACCCCGAGCACCGGCCGCGACAACGCGAAGCCCAGCTGCCGCAGTGAAACCCCGGTCCGCCGCACCATCCACGCGAACGCGGGCAGGATCACCACCGCCGCCACCAGCGCGTGCAGGGCCGCCACCCCGGCGATCCCGTTCCACATCGCGCCGATCGGCAGCGCGACGACCAGCGAGCCGAACCACCCGACCTGCAACCACAAGCAGGTCCGCGAGCGGCCCAGCGCCACCAGGAAGTCGTAGCACAACTCGGCGAAAACCCGGACCACACCGAGGATCGCGAGGAACTGCACGACCGCCGCCGCGGCCGCCCACTTGCCGCCGTACAGGGTGGTGACCGCGGGCAGCGCCAGCACCCCCAAAGCCGCGCACACCGGCAAGGTCGGCACCGCCAGGATCACCGCGAGGCGCGTCAGTGCCTCACCACGCGAAGCCACCTCGTCCTGCACACGCGCGAACGCCGCCAGCGAAACCCGCCGCATCACCACGGAGAACGTGTTCACCGGCCAGCTCGAGAGATTGAACGCGACCACGTAGAAGCCCAGCGCGGTGACGTCCAGCAGCCTGCCGATCACCACGTAGTCCACGTTCAACATGGCAAAAACGACAAAGCTCGCCGCAGCCAGCGGCAGGCCGAACGCCAGCAGCTCCCGGGCCTGCCGCCGGTCGAAGCCCGGCCGCGGCCAGTAGTCCACCAGCTTGAGCAACATCAGCGCGGACAAGGCGTTGCCTGCCAGCTGCCCCCACGCCAGGCTCCACGCCCCGGCCCCGTTCAGCGCCAGCGTCACCGTCAGCCCGCAGGTGACCACCAGGTTCAGCAGGTCGGCCGCGAGCTGCGCGCCCTGCCGGAAGGCGCGGTTGACCAGCTGCACCGCGGTCGCGGTCGCCCCGTCGATCAACACCGAAACGCACAGCAGCCGCAGCACGCCGACGGCGTCCGGTGAGCCCATCGCCTCGGCGAACGCGGGCGCGCCGAACCAGCACCCGACGTACAGCAGCGCGCTGGACACCGTGGAAATCGTGGTGACCGTCGGCGCGATCGCGCGCGGATCGCCCTGCCACCGCACGATCGCCAGGCTCACGCCCAGTTCGTTCAGCGACAGCACGGCCTGCAACGCCACCAGCGCCACGGCGAACACGCCGAAGTCCTCCGGCGCCAGCAGCCTGGCCAGCAGCAGGGAGACGAAGAAGCCGCCGAACTTGCCGATCACCGTGTTCAGCAGGCTCAGCACCAGCGCCCGCTTCACCTTCGGCGGCGCTTCGTCCTGAGTGGTCATTCCGCTCCCGCCTTCAGGCTCGCCTTGAGCTTTTCGGTCCAGGTGACACGGCCGACCCTGGCGGGCGGCGGGTTCTCCGCGCGCGCGATGCGCAGCAGCGAACCGCACAGGCCGACGGAGAAGAAGCTGAGTCCGGCGATCACGCTGAAGCTCAGCAGGTCGAAGGTGGCCGCCGAGATCAACGCGATCAGCATCGCCGAGATCATCGCCCCGGCCAGGCTGCGCATCTCGCGGTTCCGGCTGATCACGCACACCCGCACCGCCGCGTACAGGCCGACCACGAACATGCCGACGAAGGTGACCAGCCCGATCCAGCCGGTCTCGATCAACGTCATCAGGTACTGGTTGTCCAGGATCAGGTACTTGTCCGGCAGGAAGGTGCCGAACCCGCGGCCGGACAACGGATGCAGCGCGATGTGCCGCCACGCCTCGTCGTAGTCGTCGGTGCGCGAGGTGACGCTCGGATCGGTGTCGATGTTGGCGAACAGCCCGTACAACGTGCCGAACAGGCCTGGCACCGCCAGCACCGCGGCCGACGCGAAGCCGAGCGACATGCCCGCGACGACCAGCCGTCGCCGCCCGCGCACGGTGGCGATCACCACCAGCAGCACCACCGCGAGGCTGAGGATTGCGGTGCGGGACAACGAAACCAGCGCGCCGCCACCGACCATGGCCAGGCACAGCGCCCACTTCCAGCGCGGTTCACCACGATCCATCGCGCGGAACAGGTAGTGCGCGGCGAACGGGATCGCCAGCGCGCAGACCACGCCGAACTCGATCGGATGGTTCGTGGTGCCGGACGGCCGCCGGAAGCTCGCGCGCTCCGGGTTGCTGTACTCCGAAGTGGCCTTCAGCCCGGGAAAGTTCAGGTACTGCGTGAGATCGAGGTCCAGGGCGAACTGGACCAGCCCGATGCCCGCGCAGATCGCGATCACGGTCACCAGCACCCGCAGCAGCCGGTTCAGCCTGTCCCGCACGGTCACCGTGTCGCAGACAAAAACGCCGATCGCGGTCATCGCGGTGATCCGGATCATGCCGCTGTCGGCCAGGTTCAGCTCGTCGTCGGGCAGGTGCCGCCGGGTCGCGACGCCGTAGGTGATCAGGTTCGCGGCCAGGAAGCAGGCGAGCGCGACCCGTGGTGCGTTGTGCCCCTTGGCCACGCCGAGCGTGTCGACCAGCTGGCTGCACAACCACAGCACGCCGAGCAGCGCGGCGAAGGCGATGGTCGGCGCCAGCGTCATCGGGATGCGCGAGAACACCAGGCGGGCCGGGATGATCAACAGCATCGCCAGGTAGATGCACACCAGCCCGGCGCCGTCGAGCCGCTTCCAGATCGGCTCGGGCCGGCCGACGAAGGGCGCGGTCTGCACGCCGGGTCCCGTCAGCGTCTTGGCTCGGACGGCAACGGACCGACGCTCGCGATGAACACGGTCGCGTCGTCGTCCGGCTGCCCGTTCTCCAGCCGCGGACGGGCGCGCGGTGGGGGTTCCGGTTCGTTCCTCTTGGCTTCGGCTTCTTCACGACGGCGCCGCATCGCGCGGGCCACGCTGTCGAAGGCGAAGGTGCCGGCCAGGGTCAGCAGCAGCGACAGCACCAGCGCGGCACCGGCGAACCGGATCTTGCCGCCGGTCAGCGGTTCCGGCTGGGTCGGCTGCACGAGTTCCTGCGCCTTGATGAAGGTGGACTCGGGCGCCTGCACCGCGCGCTGCCGGTTGTCCAGTTCGGTCCGCGCCCGTTCCAGCACACGCGCCACCAGGTCGCGGCTCTCCTGCTCGGAGGTGGTCTCGGTGGTGACGAACACGAACGGACCGTTGGTCTGGCCGTTGTTGGCCAGGTAGGTACTACCCGATTCCGGCCCGGCGCCGACCTGTTCCTTGGTCTGCGGGTCGTTGAGGATCTGCGAGACGATCTGCGCGGAGATCACCAGGCTGCCGTCGAAGGAGAGCAGCGGGTTGGTCAGCGAACCCTCGGTCGGGTCGGCGGTCACCTTGGCCCCGGTGGACGGCGCGGTCAGCACCAGCGTGCCGGACGAGCTGTAGCGCGTCGGGATCGAGAGATAGGTGAACGCGGTCAGCCCGAGCGCCACCGCGAGCGCGGGCAGTACCACGTACCACCGCCTGCGGGCGAGCTGAACGAATCCCCAGAAGTCCATCTACCCCTCCACGAGCCGGTCCTGGGGCGCCCAGGCGTCACTGGTGTAGTCGCCGCTCGCGGAGATTCGTTACCGCTGCTCAGGGGGCTGCGGCCGGGGTTGTTCAGTTGTTGCCTTGAATGTTGCCGATCACCATGTCGAGCACCTGATGCGCGGCCTCGCAGGGATCCTTCGTACCCACGTTCTTCTTCGACAAGGACACCGACGCCTCCACCGTGGACCGGTCCGACGTGCCCACGGCGACATGGCACTCGCCCTTGGTCATGGTTTCGTCCGTGGTGTCCCAAGCGACGGACGGGTAGCCACGAACGGGGGGCATTTCCTTGAAGAACTTGTACTGGTGGCCCTTCGCCCCGTAGATGGCGGTGAGGCCGTTGTCGGTGACCTTCGGGAACCGGACTGCGACGGACGCGGCCTGCGACCCATAGCTGTGCCACCTGCAGCCTGGGCCACTGCCGTCGTCCACGCTTTCGTTGATGTCAGTGCCGAGCAGGCCGTTGATCTGGGTGTCGGTGAGGAGCCCGCAAGGTTGCGCTTCCCGCCCACTGGTGTCGAGCGGATTGGTCACCGTCGGTGCGCCGTGACCGGGAACCTCTGCCGCTTCGCTGGATGGCGGTGCCGGTTCGATCGCGCCCGTGGTGGGCACGGTCGGCGTGCCGGGCACGTCGTTGCCTCCACAGCCGCTGAGCAGCAAAGCCAGGCAGGCTGCCCAGCACAAGTTCCGGGTGGGGTGGCGCATCTAGAGGGAACCTCCTTGCTTGCCGATCTCGTCACCGGCACTGGCCTCGGCCTCCGCGTACTGCCCGGCAGCGCTACGGAACTTCTCGGCCTGGGCCCGGCAGTAGTCCACCCGGTCCCGCAGCGCGGACAACAGCGCTTCCCCTGATTGACGCACCAGCTGGGCGTTGTCTCCCGAAGCGTATTCAGCACCCGGTCCCTCTACCCGCGCGAGTATGTCGGCATGCTCCATGTCCTCCACGTAGCCATCGGCCAGGTCGTCCCACTCTCGGGCGATGTCGATCAGCTGGTCGGGTTCGAACGAGTAACCGCCGGACGGAGCACCAGCCGAAGCGCCAGTGGCCTGTGCCAGTTTACCCAGTTCTCCGACGGCCTCGCCGAGCTGGTCCAGGAAGCCACCACTTCCGGGCGGTGTGTACCCCGGTGGCTGGTCAGGCGTGGTCAAGCTGGTCCCCTCCCCGAGGCCAACGGCAACCAAAGAGTCACCATCCGAACGCCGTGCGTAACTCGCCTTCGTAAATTACACCTTCATTCCCGGTCTTGTTCGCCGTTCAGCGCATCAGGGGGCTACGGCCGTGGCGAGCAGGTTGTCCCGGAATCTCGGCACCCGCAGCAGCGGCTTTCCCACGCGCATCAGCAGCCGGTCGGTCCGGCGGTTCGGCACGTGCGCGAACTCCCGCAGCTCCAGCTCGATGTCGGCGAAGCCGGCGCGCTCGATCTGCCAGCGCAGGTGCTCGGCCGAGTACTCCAGCACGTGCCCGCAACCCCGGTCGCCGGGAATGTCGAAGTGGTCGAAGATCGGCCGCCCCAGCGCCAGGTAGACGATGTTGCGCAACCGGTACAGGTTCGGCGTGGTGCAGATCAGGTGCCCGCCGGGGCGCAGCATCTCCCGCAGCCGCCGCAGCGCCACGTGGCCGGGCACCGGCAGGTGCTCGATCACCTCGGACAGCAGGATCACGTCGAACTTCCGGTCGCCGCCGCTTTCGTCCACGGCGAGGTTGAAGCGGAACGTCTCGATGCCCTGTTCGGCCAGCGTGGGGAAGCACGCGTCGGTGATGTCGGCGACGGTCGCGCGGTCGGCCCACAGGTGCCTGGCCATCGCGGCGAGCTGCCCACCGCCGACCTCCAGCACGTCCACCGGCTCGTCCGGGGCCAGCGCGGCGAACCGGTGCAGCACCGCCTCGTACCGGGTCTGGTACCGCGGGTAGTACTGCGGCTCCTCCTGCCAGCTCCCGGCGAGCACCACCTGGTCGAAGGCGCGGGCGAAGTCCTCGGATCCGAAGGCGCGCATGCTCAGTCCTGTCTCGTCGGGGAAACCGCGGCGGCACAGGCGCTCAACGCCGCGTGCCGGTTTTCGGGGGAGGTGCCGGACTTCGCGGAGATCATCACGGCCAGCGCGTCCGGGGCGAGGCGACCGGCGAAGTCCAGCGCGCCCGCCTCGTCGAGCGGGGTGGTGTCCCAGTAGGTGTGGCAGTACAGCGAATCCGACGGCACACGCGGAATGCTGCCGCCGAGCACCTCGTCGGCGAACACGCCGTAGAGAATGAACTCGGAGATGTGCAGCCGCCCGGTGAACAGGTCGAGCCAGCTCTTGCCGGTGACCTCCTGGATCCGGTTCTGCAACAGCCGGACCACGGCGGGTTCCCAGACGTTGAACGGGCTGACGTAGTCCGGCAGCGGCGGCCCCGCCGACGGCGGCAGGCCGAGCAGCTCGCGGGCGACGGCGTGCCAGCGCACGTGCCGCGGCATGCCGGAGTGCACCGCGTTCTCCGCGCGGAACAGACCGATCCGCCCGTTCACCGCGAAGCTGTCGGCCGTGGTGCGCCGGACCAGCACCACGTCGGAGTCCATCATCAGCACCGCACGGGCGTCGAACCGCGCGGCGGCGGCCAGTTTCACCGCCTGCTGCAACACCCAGCCGCGAACCGGCGGCCACGGTCGCCTGGCATTGAGCCAGATTCCGGGCTTCGGCGTGGCCAGGTACCGCTTCGGCAGCAGTTCGGGATAGGTCCAAATGCGACACCGATCGCCCTCGTACCGCGCGAACAACGCACGATCGGCCGGCGGCACCACCACGTAGTGCACCGCGTCGGTGTGGTCGAGCACGGACCGGTGCAGCGCTTCGAACAGCGGCGCGTCCGGCGCGTAACTCGGCGTCAGCACGGCAAAATCGGTCATCGAGCACATTCCCGTCTCAGTACGGCCTTCAGCGCGGCCCGGTGCCCGGCGTCGCGGAACCGCAGCAGTTCGTGAAGCACCACCAGCGAACGGAACACCGCGACCGCGCCGCGGCCGTGGTACTTGGCGAAGTACCGCACGCGGTTGACCGCGAGCAGCGCGGTGAGCGCGGGCCCGGAGCCCGAGCCGCCACCGCGATGGGTCACCGTGGCTTCGGGCACAAAAACCGTGCGCAGGCCGGTGGCCCGGACACGGCGGAAGAAGTCGACCTCTTCGGAGTAGAGCCAGAACCGTTCGTCCCAGTCCCCCACCAGTTCCCGGCAGCGGGCGGTGATCAACAGGGCCGCACCACAGGTCCATTCGGGATCGGCGGCGCCGGGCCGGTACGCGCTTTCGGCCCATTCCGTCTCGCTCCAGCCCGAAGGCAGCCACGCCGCGCGCCTGCCGAGCAGGGCGTCGACCAGCGCGCGACGCCGGGACGGCTCGAAGCGGCGCGACCGGGCCAGCGCCCCGTCCGCCTCCCTGAGCACCGGCACCGCCACGCCCACTCCCTCGTCCGCCGCGCGCACCAGCGCGTTCACCGACTCGCCATCCACAGTGGAATCCGGATTCAGCACCAGCACCGCGTCCCGCGCGCCGAGGTGGCGCCAGGCCACGTTGAGCGCGCCCGCGTAACCGAGATTGGCCCCGGTTTCGACCACGCGCGCACCCGCTTCCCTGGCCACCGCGACGGTGTCGTCACTGGAATCGTTGTCCACCACCACGGCTGGGAGTTCCGCTTCGGCGAGCCCCGCGAGCAACGCGGGAAGATCACGAGCACTGTTGTAGGTCACGATCACCGCAACCGGCATGCTCGGCTAATCGGGTCATTTCCGCGGCCCGTTACCGAAGGAGACCGATCCGAGACCTGGCGGCCGATAACGGCACAGGCCATTTAATCGATGCAACAGCCGGACGAAAGGCGCCGACTGGTGTATCTCACTACGCGGAACAGCCCATCGGTCACCGAAAAGCCGGTGACCGGCGGAAAGCTGCCATCGACGGTGTTCGCGCTGGGTTTTGTCAGCCTGCTCACCGACGTCTCCGCCGAAATGATCACCGCGTTCCTGCCGGTCTACCTGCTGTACACGCTGCAGCTCGGTTATGTCCAGTTCGGACTGCTCGACGGGCTGTACAACGGGGCGACGGCGATACTGCGGCTGTTCGGGGGCTTTGTCGCCGATCGCCTGCGCAAGCCGAAACTGGTCGCGATGGCCGGCTACGGCGCTTCGGCACTGGCCAAACTGGCGTTTCCGCTGGTCGGCGCCTCGGGCGCGGGAATCGGCGGGGTGCTCGCCTTCGACCGCGCGGGCAAGGGCCTGCGCACCGCGCCGCGCGACGCGCTGATCACCCTGTCCACCCCACCCGGACGCCTCGGCCGCGCATTCGGTGTGCACCGGGCGATGGACACGTTCGGCGCGTTGCTCGGCCCGTTGGTCACTTTCTGGATCTTGGTCGAACTGGGCACCGGCGCCCCTCCGGTTTTTGTGGTCAGTTTCTGCTTCGCCGTACTGGGCTGCATCGTGCTGGCGGCGTTCGTCCGCGAGCACGAACCACCCTCGCCGAAACCCGCGCGCTCACCGGTGTCGTGGCGCGCCTGCGCCGGGCTGCTGCGCGACCGCCGCATCCGGCGGATCACCGTCGCGGCCGGGCTGCTCGGCCTGGTCACCATCAGCGACGCCTTCGTTTTTGTGGTGCTGCAGAAGACCTCCGGGCTGCCGCTGGAACTGCTGCCCCTGCTGCCGCTGGGCACCGCGCTGGTGTTCCTCGCCGCCGCCGTGCCGATGGGACTGGCCGCCGACCGGTTCGGACGCTGGCCGGTGTTCTTCGCCGGGCACGTGGTGCTGCTCGGGGTGTACGCGGTGCTGCTGGTGCCGGGCGGTGGTTTCGGCGTCGCGATCGCCGCGCTGGCCGGGCACGGCCTGTTCTACGCGGCCACCGACGGTGTGCTGATGGCCTACGCGGGCCCGCTGGTGCCGGAGTCGCTGCGGGCCAGCGGGCTGGCCGTGGTCCAGACCGGACAGGCGGTGGCGCGCCTGGTCTCCTCGGTGGCCTTCGGTTTCCTGCTGGCCGCGATGACCACGCGTTCGGCGGTGTTGCTGGTGCTGATCGCCTTTGTGCTCGCACTGGCCGGGTCGGCGTTCCTTTTGAAACAGCGGAGGCCGGATGCGCTGGCTGCGTGAACACCGCGTGGTGGCGGGGATCGTGTCGATGGTGCTGGTGGTGCTGGCCGGTGGCGGGTACGTCCTGTGGACCTCGGCCACCGAGCGCGCGGGCGCCACGGCCGGTGCCGCCATCCCCGGTGACCTCCTGTTCATCGACCAGTCCGACGGCCGCGACGTGGTGCAGCGGGTGCCGATGTCCGATCCGGACGGTCCGCGGCAGGACACCGCCGAACGCTGCCAGCGGGTCTACTCGGCGGCGGGCACCACGGTGTGCCTGCGCCTGGCCGGGCCCGGCCCCAGCTACGAGGTGGCCGTGCTCGGCGCGGACGGCCGCGTCCTGCGCACCCTCGGCCTGGCGGGCATCCCCAACCGCGCCAGGGTCTCCGAATCCGGGCAAATCGTCTCGTGGACCTCGTTCGTCACCGGTGACTCGTACGCTGTGCCCGGTGGTTTTTCCACCCGCACCGGCGTGCTCGACCTGCGCACGGGCGTGCTCGTCGAGTCCCTTGAGGACTTCGCCACCACGGTGGCCGGGGAACCGCTGCTCTCGGCGGACCGCAATTACTGGGGCGTGACCGTCGCCGGTGATGACCGCACCTTCTACGCGACGGTTTCTTCCCAGAACCGGACCTGGTTGGTGAAAGGCGATCTGATCACCAGAACCATGCGGGAAGTGCGTCCCGGGCCCGAATGCCCGTCACTTTCACCCGATGGCACCAAGGTGGCATACAAAAAGCGGGTCGGGCGCTTCGGCCAATGGGAGCTGGCGGTACTCGATCTGACCAGTCACCACGAGCAGCCACTGCCCGGCACCACCGGAATCGACGACCAGGCGGTCTGGCTGGACAACACCCGATTGGCCTATGGACGAGTTCCGGGGGACGGTCGGAAATCTTCCGTCTTCGCCGTTCCGGCCGATGGTTCGGCGCCGCCGGAACTGCTGGTCGCCGAAGCTTCATCGCCAGTTCCATTGCGGTGAACGAAAAGCTGTAACGTTTCCCCGGCCGGGTCGACTAAATTCCACGCGGCCCCGATCACCTCCGCGGCCGCGCAATTCCCAACTCCCCGGAATTCGAGGCGGCGTGCATGACTGCTGAGCTGGTCAGCGTTCGAACCAGGCAGGAAACGGTAACGGTCGGTGTGCTGGAAATAGCGCCGGTGACCGAAACCGGTCTCGTCGACCTCGTCGACCTCGCGTGGACCCGCGGGGACGGCGGCTGGATCGTCACCGCGAACGTCGACATCGCCCGCGCGGTCACCCGCCGTCCCGAACTGGCCGGGCTGATCGCCAAGGCCGACCTGGTCGTCGCCGACGGCATGCCGCTGGTCTGGGCCGCGCGGCTGGCCGGCGACCACCTCCCCGAACGCGTCACCGGTTCCTCGCTGGTGTTCTCGCTGTCCGCCGCGGCGGCCGCCGCCGGTCGCTCCATCTACCTGCTCGGCGGTGAGCCGGGTGTGCCGGAGGCCGCCGCCGACGCGCTGAGCGCCCGCTACCCGGAACTGAAGGTGGCCGGTACGCACTCGCCGCCGTTCGGCTTCGAACGCGACCCCGCCGAGCTGGCCGAGGTGATCGACAGGGTCCGCTCGGCGAACCCCGACCTGGTGCTGGTCGGGCTCGGTTTTCCCAAGCAGGAGCTGCTGATCGAGCAGTTGCGCGAGGTGCACCCGGAGGCCTGGTACGTCGGCTGCGGAGCGGGCATCCCGATGGCCGCCGGTGAGTTCAGCCGGGCACCCGAGCGGTTGCAGCGCTGGGGCGGCGAGTGGCTGCACCGGCTGGCGCTGGAGCCGAAGCGGCTGGCCCGCCGGTACTTCGTCGACGACGCGCCGTTCGCCCTGCGCCTGCTGTCGGGCGCCATCGTCCGGCGGGTGAGGAGATGACCGAACCGCTCGCCGTGGTGGTCGTGACCTACCACAGCGCGGACGTGCTGCCCGAGTGCCTGCGATCGGTCCGGGTCGCGCTGGATGGCATCGAGAACGCCCGGATCATCGTGGTGGACAACAACTCCGGCGACAACACGCTCGAGGTGGCCGCGGCCGCCTGCCCGGAGGCCGAGATCGTCCGGCTGCCCGGCAACCTCGGTTTCGCGGCCGGGGTCAACGCCGGGATCACCGCGGCCGGTGGCGCCCACGTGCTGGTGCTCAACCCGGACATCCGCCTCGAACCGGGCGCCATCAAGGCCATGCGGGACGCGCTGGAGGTGCCGGGCACCGGCATCGCCGTCCCGTTGCTGCTGGACCGGATCGGCCGTCCGGCGTTCTCGTTGCGCCGCAAGCCGACCGCCCTGCGCGCACTGGGCGAAGCCCTGCTCGGCGGCACCAGGGCCGGGCTGGTCCCGGCCTTCGGTGAACTCGTCGTCCGGCACAGCCGCTACCGCGAACCGGGCACGGCGGACTGGGCGACCGGCGCCGCGTGGCTGGTGTCGCGGGAGTGCCTGGCCGCGACCGGCCGCCTCGAAGAGCGCTACTTCCTCTACTCCGAGGAAACCGAGTACATGCTGCGTGCTGGCGACGCGGGCTTCGCGGTCCGCTTCGAGCCACGCGCCGCGGCGACCCACCTCGGCGGCGAGCAGTCGACTTCGCCCGAACTCTGGTCGCTGGCGACGACGAACCGGGTCCGCCTGCGGCGCCAGCGCGCCGGGCGGCTCGCGGCACTGGCGATGTGGTTCGCGGTGGTGCTCAACGAACTGCTGCGGGTCCGCCGCGGCCCGAAGCACCGGCTCGCGCTGCGCGAGCTGGTCCGCTGGCGGCGCTGGCCGTCGCCCCCGGGCGGGGACGTCGGTTACGTCTGCTTCTCCGCGCAGGACTGGTGGTACCACAACAAGGCCCATTCGGACTTCCAGCTGATGCGCGCGGTCGCCGAGCGCCGGAAGGTGCTGGTGGTCAACAGCATCGGCATGCGCATGCCGTCGCCGGGGCGCAGCACGCAGGTGACCAGGAAGATCCTGCGGAAGCTGCGCAGCGTGGCGATGCTGGTCCGGCGGCCGCTGCCGGACCTGCCGAACTTCCACGTGATGTCGCCGCTGCCGCTGCCGTTCTACGGTTCACCGCTGCTGCGCCGGATCAACTCCTTCGTGGTGCGGGCGCAGGTGCGGGCGGTGAGCCTGGCGCTGGGCCTGCGGCGGCCGGTGATCATGGTGACCATTCCGACCGCGTGGGACGTGGTGCGCCCGATGTCCCGGCGTTCGCTGGTGTACAACCGGTCGGACCGCCACTCCGACTTCCCCGAGTCGGACCGGGCGGTCATCCAGGAGCTGGAACGCGGGTTGCTCGGCGGCGCCGACACCGTGCTCTACGTCAGCCAGGCCCTGATGGACGAGGAGCGGGAGCTGACCGGCGAGCGCGCCCACTTCCTCGACCACGGGGTGGACCTCGACCACTTCCGGGCGCGGCCGGTGTCCGAGCAGCCGGCCGATCTGCGCCGCATCCCGGGTCCCCGGATCGGGTTCTTCGGCGCGCTGGACGAGTTCGTGGTCGACTTCGAACTGCTCGAGCGCGTGGCCGCCGAGCTGCCGGAAGCCTCGCTCGTGCTGATCGGCGACTCGGGCCACCCGATGGACCGCTTCGACAAGTACCCGAACGTGTACTGGCTGGGATTCCGTTCGTACGAAACGATTCCCGCGTACGGCTCCGGCTTCGACGTCGCACTCATGCCCTGGCAGGACACCCCATGGATTCACCATTCGAACCCCATCAAGCTCAAGGAATATCTTGCGCTCGGGCTGCCCGTGGTCAGCACGGAGTTCGCCGAACTGGCGAAGTACGAGGGCCGCGTTCGCGTGGCGCCGGGCCACGCCCGGTTCGTCGAAGCGGTCCGCGAGACCCTGCACCGGGGCGGCACCCGCACCCCGGAGCAGCTGCGGGCCTCGGTCGCCGACTACTCGTGGCACTCCCGTGCCGCGGCGCTCACCGCGATCACCGAGACGGCCCGGCGCTGACCCGCGAGGGCAAGCTGCTGGTGGCCCTGATCGGCCTCAGCGTGCTCGCCCTCGCCCTGCTGGTCGTCTAGCTACTTGCGGATCTCCATCGTGCAGCACTTGGGGCCGCCGCCCGCCTTGCGCAGTTCCGAGATGTCCACGTAAACCGGTTCGTAGCCGCGTTCGGTGAGGCGTGCGCCCAGCTCGGTGGCCTCGACCGGCAGCACCACGTTCCGGCCGTCGGAGACCGCGTTGAGGCCGAAGCATTCGGCATCGGCGGCGGTGGCTTCGACGGCGTCCGGGAAGAGACGGCGCAGCACGCGCAGGGAGCCCGCAGAGAAGGCCGCCGGGTAGTAGGCGACCTGCGCGGGGGTGCTGTCGGTCGCCTCCGAGAGCACAAAGAGCGCGGTGTCCAGGTGGTAGAACTTCGGGTCGACCAACCGCAGCGAGACCACCGGCACCCCCAGCGCCTCCTGCGCTTCGCCGTGGGCCTCGGGATCGGTGCGGAAGCCGGTGCCGGCCAGCAGCAGGCGCCCGGTCCAGGCGAAGTCGCCCTCCGCCTCGTTGATCTTGGACGGCATGGTCAGGTCGCGGTAGCCGTGTTCGACGAACCAGCGGCGGAAGTGCTCGGCCTCGGCGGCCCGCTGCGGCGCGCGGAAGCGCGAGCCGAGCACGCGGCCGTCGATCACCGTGCCGGAGTTCGCCGAGAAGACCATGTCCGGCAGCCCGGGCTGCGGGGTGATCTCCTCCACGGTGTGGCCGAGGCGGCGGTAGGTGTCCCGCAGCTCGCGCCACTGCTCGACGGCGCGTTCGGCGCTCGCCGGCTTGCTCGGGTCCATCCAGGGGTTGATCGAGTACTCGACCGCGAAGTAACGCGGTTCGCACATGAGGTACCGGCGCGTGGTCGGGACCCGCACCGCCTGATCGACAACCGTCATAGCGCCAAGGTAAGGGTGACCTGACTGTGCAAGCAATCGCCGTTCCTTGCGCATATTCGTGCTAAACATTGCGAATGAACACCATCGACCAGCGGATCGTTTCGTGTCTGGTGACCAACGCGCGATCCAGCTACGCCGAGATCGGCAAGGTGGTCGGGCTGTCCGCGCCGGCGGTCAAGCGCCGCGTCGACCGGCTGCTGGAAACCGGGGTGCTCAAGGGGTTCACCGCGGTGGTGAACCCGGAGGCGCTCGGCTGGGGCACCGAGGCCTTCGTCGAGGTGCACTGCCAGGGCAACATCGCGCCGGCCCGCATCCGCGCCCGCCTCGAACCGCTGCCGGAGGTGGTCGCCGCCTACACGGTGACCGGTGCCGCCGACGCCATCGTGCACCTGCGCGCCGGCGACATCCACCAGCTGGAGACCGCGCTCGAACGCCTGCGCGGACTGGAGATCGTCGACCGGACCGTGTCCACCGTGGTGTTGTCGAGGCTGCTGGAGCGCCCGCCCAATCCGGGCGCATGATGGACCGATGATCCGCAGCGAGAAGCACGGAAAGGTCACCGTGCTCACCATCGACGCCCCGGACACCCGCAACGCCCTCACCCTGGACCTTTCCGCGCACTTGGCGGCCGAGGTCGCCCGCGCGGAAGCCGACGAAGGCGTCCACGCCGTGGTGGTCACCGGCACCCCGCCCGCTTTTTGCGCAGGTGCCGATCTCTCCGCGCTGGGTGAGGCGAAGGAAGCGGGACTGCGGGCGATCTACGAGGGCTTTCTCTCGGTGGCCAGGTGCAAACTGCCGACGATCGCCGCGGTCGGCGGGGCCGCCGTCGGCGCCGGGCTCAACCTGGCACTGGCCGCCGACGTCCGCCTGGCCGGTCCGCGCGCGAAGTTCGTCGCCCGCTTCCTCGAACTCGGGCTGCACCCGGGTGGCGGAATGACCTGGATGCTCCAGCGGGCGGTCGGCAGGCAGCGCGCGATCGCGATGACGTTGTTCGGCGAGGTGCTCGACGCGGCCGCCGCCGAGGCCGCCCGTCTCACCATGCGGACGATCGACGGGGACCACGGAAAACTCGTCGAAGCCGCTCTGGCGCTCGCCGCGCCGGCCACCGAGGCACCCCGCGAACTCGTCATCGCGACAAAGGCATCGATGCGCGCGACGGCCGCCGAACCGGACCACGAGGCCGCGGTCAACATCGAGATAGCGCCCCAACTGGAGTCTTTGGCGTCACCGGAGTTCGCCGAGCGATTGAGCGCGCTCCATTCGCGCATTAGTCGCGGTATAGGCCCTGGCGCTATCAAGTAGTCGGGTGACCCGGCACACGCGGGGCTACCGCCGGTACCTGTTACCATGAGTCACAGGTAAGTCGGCTCACACCACGAGATACACCAGAAGCTCTCCAAGTAGCCTTGAGGTAGAGGCGGCATTGTGAGATCCCCGGTGCTAGGCACTGCCAGTCGGGAGAGAGGGAATCCCTGACCCATGAGCACGAGTGCGAACGGCAACGGCGCAGACGCACTGACCGCGCTGTCGCCGTCAAGGCAGACCGAGATCAGCAAGCTGGACCGGGTGGTCATCCGCTTCGCCGGTGACTCCGGTGACGGCATGCAGCTGACCGGGGACAGGTTCACCTCGGAGGCGGCCGCCTTCGGCAACGACCTGTCCACCATGCCGAACTTCCCGGCCGAGATCCGCGCGCCACAGGGCACCATTCCCGGCGTCTCCAGCTTCCAGGTGCACTTCGCCGACTACGACATCCTGACCCCGGGCGACCGGCCGGACGTGCTGGTGGCGATGAATCCCGCCGCGCTCAAGGCCAACCTCGCCGACGTCCCACATGGCGGGACGGTCATCGTGAACACCGACGAGTTCTCCGGCCGCAACATGAGCAAGGTCGGCTTCGACGGCAACCCGCTCGAGGACGAGACCCTGGCGCCGTTCCAGGTGCACAAGGTGGCCATGTCCACGCTCACCCGCGGCGCGCTGGAGGAGACCGGCCTGTCGAAGAAGGACGCCGAACGCGCGAAGAACATGTTCGCGCTCGGGCTGCTGTCCTGGATGTACCACCGGCCCACCGAGGGCACCGAGCGCTTCCTGCGCGAGAAGTTCGCCAAGAAGCCGGACATCGCCGAGGCGAACATCCTCGCCTTCCGCGCCGGCTGGAACTACGGCGAGACCACCGAGTCCTTCGCGACCACCTTCGAGGTCGCCCCGGCCAAGCTGGCGCGCGGCACCTACCGCCAGATCACCGGCAACACCGCGCTGGCCTACGGGCTGGTCGCCGCCGGGCAGCGGTCCGGGCTGCCGATCCTGCTCGGCACCTACCCGATCACCCCGGCTTCGGACGTGCTCCACGAGCTGTCCAAGCACAAGAACTTCGGCATCCTGACCTTCCAGGCCGAGGACGAGATCGCCGGGATCGGCGCCGCGCTCGGCGCCTCCTACGGCGGTGCGCTCGGGGTCACCTCCACCTCCGGTCCCGGCGTCGCGCTCAAGTCGGAGACCATCGGCCTCGGGGTGATGACCGAGCTGCCGCTGGTGGTCATCGACGTGCAGCGCGGTGGCCCGTCCACCGGCCTGCCGACCAAAACCGAGCAGGCCGACCTGCTGCAGGCGCTCTACGGCCGCAACGGCGAGAGCCCGGTGCCGGTCCTCGCGCCGCAGACCCCGGCCGACTGCTTCGACGCCGCCATCGAGGCCACCCGGATCGCGCTGAAGTACCGCACGCCGGTGCTGCTGCTTTCCGACGGTGCCATCGCCAACGGCAGTGAGCCGTGGCTGATCCCGGACGTGGACAGCCTGCCCGACCTCAAGGTCGAGTTCGCCGGCGAGCCGAACGCCACCGACGGGTCCGGCGAGTTCTGGCCCTACGTCCGAGATCCCGAGACGCTCGCCCGCGCGTGGGCGATCCCCGGCACGGCCGGGCTGCAGCACCGCATCGGCGGGCTGGAGAAGGCCGACGGCACCGGGCACATCTCCTACGACCCGGACAACCACGACAAGATGGTCCGCCTGCGCCAGGCCAAGATCGACGGCATCGACGTGCCGGACCTGGTGGTGGACGACCCGAGCGGCGGCAAGGCCAGGGTGCTCGCGATCGGCTGGGGCTCCACCTACGGCCCGATCGGCGCGGCCTGCCGCCGGGTGCGACGGCAGGGGCTGCCGATCGCGCAGGCGCACCTGCGCCACCTGAACCCGTTGCCGGGCAATCTCGGCGACATCCTGAACTCCTACGACACCGTGGTGCTGCCGGAGATGAACCTCGGCCAGCTGGCCACGGTGCTCCGCGCCAAGTACCTGGTCGACGTGCACTCCTACACCAAGGTCGCCGGACTGCCGTTCAAGGCGGAGGAACTGCAGGGCGTCTTCACCGACATCATCAAGGGGGTCGAGGCCAAATGACCGCGATCGATCTGGGGCTGCCCACACTCGGCGGCCTCGACGGCGTGCCGACCACCGACGAGCCGCAGAAGGCCAAGGACTACAAGAGCGACCAGGAAGTCCGCTGGTGCCCCGGCTGCGGTGACTACGTGGTGCTCAACGCCGTGCAGTCGTTCCTGCCGACGCTGGGTCTCAAGCGAGAGAACATCGTGTTCATCTCGGGCATCGGCTGCTCGTCGCGCTTCCCGTACTACCTGAACACCTACGGCATGCACTCGATCCACGGGCGCGCGCCGGCCATCGCCACCGGGCTGGCCACCACCCGGCCGGACCTGTCGGTGTGGGTGGTGACCGGGGACGGCGACGCGCTGTCCATCGGCGGCAACCACCTGATCCACGCCCTGCGCCGCAACGTGAACCTGAAGATCCTGCTGTTCAACAACCGGATCTACGGGCTGACCAAGGGGCAGTACTCGCCGACCTCCGGGCCGGGCATGGTCACCAAGTCCACCCCGATGGGCAGCCTGGACACCCCGTTCAACCCGCTGTCGCTGGCGATCGGCGCGGAGGCCTCGTTCGTCGGCCGCGCGCTGGACTCCGATCGCAAGGGGCTGACCGAGGTGCTGCAGGCCGCGGCCGAGCACCGCGGTTCGGCGTTGGTGGAGATCTACCAGAACTGCCCGATCTTCAACGACGGCGCGTTCGAGGTGCTCAAGGACAAGGACGAGGCGCAGCGCAGGCTGATCCCGCTGAAGGCCGGTGAGCCGATCCGGTTCGGGCCGGAGAACGAGTTCGGCGTGACGCGCGGTGGCTGGGGCGGCCTGGAAGTGGCCAAGGTCAGCGAGATCGGCGAGGACAACCTGGTCGTGCACGATCCGTCCATTGAGGACACTTCGTACGCGTTCGCGTTGTCGCGGATCGGTGACCAGAACCTGAACCACACGCCGATCGGCATCCTGCGCCAGGTGGCCCGGCCCACCTACGACGACCAGGCCCGCACCCAGGTGGAGCAGGCCGCGGCGACGAAGAAGCCGGACCTGCAGTCCCTGCTGCACGGCAAGGACACCTGGACCGTGGCTTAGCTTCCGGTCAGCCGAGCGGGCGGAACCCGACCCGCTCGGCATCGGTCGCGCTGCGGAACCAGACCTCGGCGACCATGCGCGGGAACTGCGGTGAATCCTCGGTGCAGTAACGCAGGGCGGTCACGCTGGCCTTGACGGTGAACTCGTCCGAGGGGCGGCCACCGCCCGGTTTCGGCATGGCCGAGCCGGGGCCGAAGGGCCCGACCGGCACCGAAACCTCGGGCACGAACTCCCGCGCGGGCGGGGCTTCCGGAATGCTGCCGTTGGCCCCGGCCGGCACCGCGGGCTCGAACAGCGAGCCGCTGTTCTGCCCCTGCTCGGGCGCGGGCTCGCGACGCTCGACCTGACGGACCGACGGCTCGATCGGCTGGGGCGGATCGAACCCACCCGGCGGCGCCTGCCGGGGCTGGCGCTTGGGCAGCACCTGGGTGCGCTCGGCGGCCAGCTCCTCTTCGTAGGAGGGCTCGGCCTCGTTGTCACCAAAGGCGTACGCGGGCGGTTCTTCATCGGCGGGCGCCGGAGTGAAGAGACTGCCGGGGCGCTCCTCGTCCAGGATGCCGCTGCCGTTGTAGTAGACGGTCTCCTCGGCCTTGCGCTGCTCGCGGGAGAACCAGCTCTGCTCCACGGATTCGTGGGTGGGTTCTTCCTGGCGGGCGTGGCGCGCCTCTTCGGCGGGCTCGTCTTCGTAGTGCGAACGCAGGTCGATGTCCGACTGGATGGGCTCCGGATCGATCGCGGGCTGGTAGGTAGTGCTCGACTCGTCGCCCGAGGCGGTCTCTTCCAAGGCGGCCTCGTTGTAGGGCCGCTCTTGCTCGTAGGCCCGCTCTTCGCCGTACGGCCGCTCTTGTTCGTACGACCGCTCTTGCTCGTAGGCCTGTTCCGGCTCGCCCTCGAACCCCTGCCCAGCTTGGTACGCCTGCTCGGGTTCGTACGCCTGCTCAGGCTGGTGAGCCTGCTCGACCCCGTAGTCCTGCCCATCCCGGTGAGCCTGCTCCGGCTCGTAGTCCGCCCCACCCAGACGGGCCGCCAGTTCCGGCTCGTAGTCCTGGCCAGCCCGGAGCGCCTGCTCCGGCTCAAAGCCTTGCCCAGCCAAGCGTGCCTGTTCCGGCTCGTAAGCCTGCCCAGGCTGGTGAGCCCGCTCAGGCTCATAAGCGTGCCCAGCCCGGAGCGCCTGGTCTGCCTCATAGGCCTGCCCGCCCATACGGGCCTGGTCGGGCTCATAAACTTGCCCAGCCCGAGGCTCCTGTCCCGGCTCGAAGATCTGGGTGTGCTCAGGCTGGGGGTCGAACGTGCGCGACGGCGCGATCGCCTCCGTCCGCTCGGGCTCGAAACCCCGCGGCGGCTCCGGCTCGAACGCGGGCTGGTACGAAGTGGCCGCGGCGGCGGGCCCCGGGTCGAAGGTGCGCGTCGGCTCGCGCTCGGCCATCGGCTCCGGCGTGAACTGGCGGGTCGGCTCGCGCGGCGCCGCCTCGGCGGCGGTCAGCCGTCGCTGCAGCTCCTTGACCTGCTTGCGCGCGGGCAGGACGAGCAGCAGAACGGACAGCAGCACCCCGATCGCGAACGCCGCCACGCTCCACAGCCAGACCTGCGTGAAAATGGACATCTCCGCCGCGTCCCTCCTTCCGGCCCCCTCGGTTGAGTGACGGGACCGGGCAGCCTTCCTTACGCCCCTTTCGGGGGACCCCTCAGCCGGTGCGGGCCACCAGGTAGTCGGCGACCGACTCGCAGGCATCCCGCGCCGGTGACGCGGGGAGCGAAGCCAGTTCGACCCGCGCGCGCTGAGCGTAGTCGGCCAGCGTGTCCTTCGCCCGATCGAGTCCGGAAGAGGCTCGCAACAGGCCCAGCGCCTCCTCGACCAGGTGGTCTTCGGTGATCGGGCCGGAGAGCAGTTCAACCAGTCGGGGGTCGGTGGCCGGGTCGGCGAGCGCGTAGAGCATCGGCAGCGTGCGCACGCCCTCACGCAGGTCCGTGCCCGGCGACTTGCCCGACTGCTCCGAGGCCGACGCGATGTCGATGACGTCGTCGGAGATCTGGAAGGAGGTGCCGATGATGTCGCCGAACCGGCGGAGCGCGTCGATGTGCTCGGCAGGTGCGTTCGACAGCATGCCGCCGAAGCGGCCGGCGGTGGCGATCAGCGAGCCCGTCTTCTGCGCGATGACCGAGAGGTAGTGCTCGACCGGGTCCTCGCCGTCGAGCGGGCCGACGGTTTCGCGCATCTGGCCGGTGACCAGTTCACCGAAGGTCTCCGCGATGATCCGGGCGGCGTCGGTGCCGAGGTCGGCGACCAGCCGCGAGGCGTGCGCGAAGAGGAAGTCGCCGGTGAGGATGGCGATGGTGTTGTCCCAGCGGGCGTTCACGCTCTGCGCGCCGCGGCGCATGGTCGCCTCGTCCATCACGTCGTCGTGGTACAGCGTCGCCAGATGCACCAGCTCCACGGCGGCGGCCGCGGTCACGACCGCTTCCCTGCCGCCGACGCCGAACTGCGAGGCGAGCAACGTGAACAACGGACGGAAACGCTTGCCCCCCGCCTCCACCAGGTGAGAGGCGGCGTCGTTGACCGCCTTTACCTCACTACGCACGGTTTCGCGCAGGAGCGCCTCCACATCACTCAGGCCACCGGCCAGTTCACGCAGAAGTCCCTCGTCGGCGATCTGCAGACCGACGGCCGCGCGCAAGTCCTCCATAGCGCCATCACGCACTGCCACTTCGGCTCCGCCCTCTCAGCACTGGGTCACGGGTTCACCCAAGCCTAATGGCTGGGCTACTACGGCCGGTGGCCTCCTGCTACTCGCCACAGGTGACGAACACGACAAACCACGGCTGGAGGCGGTCTGGCTGAACGTTGAACAACATCCACTGAAGCGTGCTAGCTTCGGTGCGTAGTGAACTGTGCGTGCCTCCGTGACGACTCGGTGTCGTCGGGGAGCATCGGCCCTTGGGGAGGGGACCCTTGACCACGCCCGACCAGTCACCGCACTACGCCCCGCCCACCAGTGGCGGCGACGGCGGTGGCAGCTGGTTCGACCAGATAGCCGACTGGGCAAAGGCAGCGGAAACCGCCGCCTCCGCCCCAGTCGGCGGTTACTCGTTCGAACCAGCCGAACTGACTTCCATCGCCCGCGAATGGGACGACCTGGCGATGGCCTACGAACGGGACACGCTTCAGGCCAAGGTGCTCGCGCAAACTCAGGGGCCGGGTGCCGAGTACGCCTCAGGCGACAACGCCCAGTTGGTCCGCCAATCGGGGGAAACACTCTTGACCGCCCTGAACGATCGGATCGACTACTGCCGATCCCAAGCCGAGAAGTTCCGCGCCGCCGCCGGGCACTATGCCCAGGCCGATACCGATGCGGGCGCTGAAATCGGCAACCAAGGAGGCTCGCTCTAGATGCGCCGACCGTCTCGAGGCCTGCTCTGCGCAGCCGGTTTGGTCCTCCTGCTCAGCGGCTGCGAGGGCAAAGACGTCCCTGGGACGCCCACCGTGCCCACCGCGGGCGCGGCCGAACCGGCGCCCTCGGCCGACGCACCGGACGTACCCGCCTTCGGCGCACCGAAGGTGGCCAGCCCGATCGACATCAGCAAATCGGAAGCGCAGCCCTGCGAAACCCTCACGGATGCACAGATCGCCGACTTGCTGGGCACGGACACCAAGGAAAGCCGCGACGAATCCGGCGACGTCATCGCCGGCCCGGGGTGTGGCTGGCACAGTTACGGGTCGCAGGCCGCGTTCGTCGCCGTCCTGTTCCCGAAGGTCACCGACATCGGGCTCAGCGGCTTTTACCGCGAGAAGGGTGACCAGTACAAGTTCTTCGAGGAAATGGCACCCGTGCGGGGATACCCGACCGTTGCCTGGAACAACACTGACGAAAAGGCCATTGGCAGGTGCAACGTCGTGGCAGGCACATCCGACCGGGCCACGGTGAACGTGACGGTGAGGCAGTCGGAGCAGAACGTGGGCAAGAAGGATCCGTGCGAAGCCGCGCGTGATGTGCTGGACATGGTGATCGGCAACATCCAGGGGGTCAGCTGATGAACGGCCCGCTCAACGCCGCGCAGATCTACGAGCAGATCAACGGCGGTCCCGGCACGAACTGGCTGGTGGCGGCCCAGGAGAGCGCGACCGGCCTGACCTCGACCCTGTCCGAGCGTGCGCAGCAGATCGCCGATCTCGCGGCCAAGATCCAGGCCGGCTGGACCGGGGAGGCCGGGGCCAACGCGGCCAACGCGGCCCTTCCGCTCGCCAATGCCTCCATTGAGGACGCCTCCCTGCTCGCCAAGGCCGGCAGCGCGCTGGAGGACCAGACCTCCGCCTTCGGCACGGTCAAGAACAGTGTGGTGCCGGTGCCTGCCAGCAAGCCGGAGATGACGTCGGCTGATGTGGTCGAGGCGGTCACCACCGGCAACTGGAACGGCTACAACAACAAGGTCGGCGAGTGGCAGGCCAAGAGCCAGCAGAACATCGACGCCTTCGCCGGTTATCACGCGTCCAGCATGGGCAACGGCGACACGATGCCGAGTTCCTTCGCGCCGCTGGTCGATCCCGGTGCGTCCATTTCGCTCGCGGGTGAGACCGCCGCACCTGGTGGGGGTCAGCCGAACGGGCCCACCGGAGGGATCGGTGGCGGGCAGCCCAACACGGTTGGGGGTAGCCAGTCCCACGCACCGGGGCAGGGTGCGCCGCCGCCGGGTGGGGCTGGGCCGTCCTTGGTGCCGAATCAGCAATCGGCGCAGAATCAGCAACCGGCGCCTAGTCCGTCGGACAGTACGAAGGCGGCGGCGTACAACCCGCCTCCCGTGACACCGACGCCGACACCGCCCGCGACGACGAATACAACGCCGTACGTGCCCTATTCCGGCGGAAACAACAATGCGCCATTCATCGGTGGCGTCGTCAAAACCGGTCCGGGCGGGCAGCTGGGTAACACCGGCGGTCGTCCCGGGTCGGGGCCGATCGGCGGAACGGGCCGCGTGATCGGCGGAACGGGCAACATAGCCGGTGGGCCAGGCAAAGTAGCCGGTGGGCCGGGCAGTCCGACTGGTGGACCCGGCAATTCCCCTGGCCGAACAGTCGGCACACCGGGCGGGCCAGGCGGCATGACCGGCGGGCCCGGCGGCGTGACCGGCGGGCCCGGCAGCTCCACCGGCCGGACGGTCGGCGGCCCGGGCGGCATTTCCGGTGCGGCCGGCGCCAACGGAAGGCCTGGCAGCACGCCGATCGGTGGCGCCGCGCCCGGCGCGAACCGTGGTGAGGAGGACAAGGAGCACCAGCGCCCCGAGTACCTGCTCGGCCCGGATCCGGACGAACTGTTCGGCGGCGACCGCGAGAAACCGGTGCCACCGGTCATCGGCGAAACCGGAAAGCCCGCCTGATCGTGGTCATCGCGCACCGCGCCGAGATCTCGCTGAACACCTTGCTCGCCGCCATGCGGTGGACCGGCTACGAAGAACCACACCTGGTTTTCGCGGGTGGTGAGCGGTACGTTCCGCCGACCGCGGCCATCGGGCTGGACAACGCCGCCATGGACGAACTGCGGGAATGCGGTTTCCTCGCGAACAAGGGAAAGCGGTTCACCGGTGATTTCGAGGACACCCTGCACCTGCTCAACCGCCCGCCGATCGAGTATTTCGCGCACGTCCGCACCAGCGACGAGAGCTACGAAATCCTCGTGGCGGGGCACGACCGGACCGCGGTGGTGGCCGTGCGCCAGGACGAGCGGGTGTGGCTAAAGCCGTACCGCGGCAAGAACACGGCGGCCTTGCTGGTGGACCACCTGCCGGATTTCCCGGCGGCGAACTTCACCCCGTTCACCGTGCCGCGACACGAAATAACGGAACCGAACACCGTCACCGGAATCTACGACGAGAAACGTACAAGAAGCCCGGAAGTCAAAGAACTCGAGGAAATCTTTTCCGTACCCGAATACGGATCCGGCTTGCTGCACGCGGCAAAACGCGACCACCGCGGCAATCGGCGCCAGGCTCCCGTCGGCCTCAGCTATCTCGACATCGACGCCGGACGGGTCGGCCTGACCAGTGGCGGACCACGTGGCAACGAACACATCGTGGTGCTGCCGGGAGATCGAACTCGCCTGAGCGAAAAGGTGGCCTCGTTGGGCGCAAGCCCGCACTGAGCCGCGGGCCGATATGCCACACTCGGTCTCCGGACGACTACGAACGTGAACAGGGGAGGTTCGCGCGTGACGAGCCCTGACCAGCTCTTCGCCGATTTCGAAGCCAAACTCGCCGAAACCCAGCGCAAAGCCGAACAAATGCGCGCGGAGATCGAGACGGTGACGGTCAGCGAACGCAGCAAGGACGGCCAGATCAAGGTCACCGTCAACCACGCCGGCAACCTCACCGGCCTGGAGATCGGCCCGATCGCACGGACCAAGGCCGACCTGGACCAGCAGATCATGCGCACCATGCAGGCCGCGCAGAGCAAACTCGCCGACGCGATGCGAGGCGGAGTGCCATCGATCGCCGGTACCGAAACCATGGCCGAGCTGATCGAGCAGCTCAACGCCGCCTACCCGGAGCCCGAGCCCACCGACTACATCGAGGGCGGCTACCTCCCGCCCGACGAAGCCAGCCGCTTCGTCGCCGAGCACGACACCCCGGCACCTCCGGCGCCCCTGGCCGCCACACCGCCACCGGCCCCGGAACGCCGCCCGCGCCCGGCGCGCCCCGCCGAAGACCCCCACGACGACGACTACTTCTCCGGCAACGACTTCCTCACCGACGAAGGCGACCGCCGATGAGCGGCGCGGTGGGCGGGGACCAGGGCTTCAACGCCGACCCGGACGAAATCGACGCCCACGCCAAACGAGTGGGTGAGGTGCAGGCGCAACTCGACACCGCGGTGGAAGCCGCCAACCAGCGCATGGGCGACGAGGCGTTCGGCCTCATCGGAGCGGGCCTGGGCTTGTCGATTCTGTGCAACAGCTCCATGGAGGACCTGCGCGCGACCCTCCAGGCCGCCACCGAGTCGAGCCGGCACCACGCCGACATCGTGCGCAAGTGGGCCGAGGTCAAGCGCGTCGACGAGGAGAGCATCGGCTCGCTGCTCAAGAAGGCTGGTGAGTGATGGGACAGCCGCAGAGCGAGAACTCGATCATCACCGCCGCCAAGGCGGACACCGAGGCGGAAAAGACCCCGGTCAAGAGCGCACTGCAGGGCACCGGCCTGGTCCAGGACATCGTTGGCGGGGGCGAGCAGCTGCTCGGGGGCGACTGGACCGAGGGACTGCTCAGCCTGGCCGCGGGCGGCCTGGATGTCGGGATGAAGATCAAGGACAGGGCCAACCCGGTCGAGATCTTGATCAGCATGGGGCTCGGCTGGGTCATCGAGCACCTCTCGCCGATGAAGGACTGGCTGGACTGGCTCACCGGCAACCAGGACGAACTCGACCTGACCGTGCAGACCTGGGCCGAGATCAGCAACCAGGTGCAGGCCACCGCCGAGGCACTCAACTCGACCGTCCAGCAGGACTGCGCGACCTGGAGCGGCACTTCCGTCGACCGCTACCGCGAGTACATCCAGCACCGGCTGGACGCACTGGTCCAACTCTCGGACGATGCCAAGTCGGGTGCCGGCCTGATCGACGTGGCCAAAACGGTTCTCGCGGTGGTGCGGAACCTGATCCGCGACCTGATCACCGACGTCTGCGCCAAGTTGATCCTCATTCTCTTCCGGTACCCACCGCCCGCGTACCCCGCCGCGCTGGCCGCCGAGGGCATGCCCATGGTCGTGGCCAAGTCGCAGGAGGGCATGAGCCTGCTGCAGAAGCTCACCCGGGTGTGGCAGCGGTTTCTTGACCTGCTTACCGATCTCACCAGGCGCGTGAAGGATTCGGCCCGGTTCTTCGCCGAACATGTCAAGTCGGCCGTCCTGGCCAACAAGAACGAGTTGACCGAACCCTTCCTTCCCAAGGACCTCGGCATGCGGGTCGGCACCGAGATCTTCAAGGAGGGCGGCAAGAAGGTACTCGGCGACCAGGGCAAGGGCATCACCGCCGGGATCACCGGCAGCACCGAGCACGACGATCAGGCGGCCTCCGGCGAAACGCAGGAGAAGCGCGAGCACGACCAGAAGATGACCAGGGTGTTCCCGGCCAGCAATCCGGAAACCACGCAGACCTGGACAGGGAGACTTGACTGAGCGGCTGGTCATCGACAGGACCGATCGGTTCACGCGGCGCCGGTGGGGTCTCGCGGCGGGGTTGATCGCGGTCGGGGCCGGGTTCGGGGTCAGCGCAGTCCGGCGGGGATGGGGCCAAACGGGCTGTACCTGGGTGGGTTCTTCGCCATTCTCGGCTTGCTTCTGCTCGGCAGAATGGTCTATAGCAAGATCCGAAAAAAGCGAGTACTCGTCCTCGGTGAACAGTCCGTTGAACTCCGGGCGGTCGACGGCTCCGGTTGGCAGGTCGCACGGGCAGACGTCGAACGTCTGGTGTTGAAGCGGATCAGGCGGGCTGACGACCACCGCGATTTGTCGACGTACGTGTACGAACTCAAGCTCAGGCTCCGGCCGGAAGCCAAACCGCGCAAGCAGAACGGGTTGACCGCCACCACCCGCGGTCCCGTGCAGACCACCCCGGACCGGTTCACCGAGGCGGAAGCCTGGCGAATCCAGGAATTCGCCCGCGACCGGCTCAGGGGCCCGGTCACCGCGAGCCAGGTACCGCCCACCGTGCGAGGGCAGGTGGCCAAGACGATCCCGGCGCCGCCCA